>JAXDRN010000100.1:0-28930 GCA_034090985.1 Rothia sp. (in: high G+C Gram-positive bacteria)
GCCATCACCTGCCAAGGACCACCAGCAACAGAAAACTCACCCCGATAATAGGTACTAAGAGTGAAAACATAATCCCCAGCCCGACTGTACTGATGGGAAGTAGGGGTCGGCTCATCCCACACATCATCAGCCAACCGATACCCAGGATGAGTGGTGGTGTATTTACGTCCATCCCCGTAGTCGAAGGTGTAGTGGGTGGGGATGGCTCTGGCGGTGACGGGTACTCCGTTAATCTGGGTGTGGAATTCTTGGGGGTTGGGCTCTGCCCAGAAGTTGGTGTTGTAGTTTTTGAGGGTGTGGGGTGGATTTTGTTGGTGGATTGGGGTTGGGGTGATTCCTAGTTCTTGGAGGTCTTGGATGGTGAGGATGATTGGTTCTGGCAGGGTGATAAGGCTGCCATCTGGCAATGGGTAGTTTGTGGGTTCTTCGGCTTCTGTTGTTTTGGCCTTGCAGTAATAGCTGATTCCGAATGAGTCTTTGTGGGAGTTTTCGAAGTCGCTTGGGACCATTATTTTGATTGAGCTGGCGTTTTCAGCTGCGCATGGAACGATTGTTGAAGAATTGTCCCTTGTTGAAATTGAATTGCTCATGTTGATCAATTCATTAACTGCTGAAGACTTAAAGTCTTCTACTGATGCCGTGGATGCTTTTGGTTGATCATTAAAATAATTTTGTTCATTTCTGAAGGTGTCAACAGTTGGAAGCGCGATATCATCCCCTGTGGACAGTTTAATTTGACTATCCCGTATTGATCCATTGACAGTTGAAGTTGCTTGAAGAGCTCCTAGTGAAGATGGGATATAAATTAGTGCAGCTAAAAATGAAGAAATGAATATTTTACTGTTCAATTTGCACCTCCATCATGCTGACAACAATCCACCTGTTTTCTGTATAGTGAATCTCGAAATAGATACCTTCATCAATTGTGTCGGAGTTGTCATGATGAGTAATGGTTCCCTTGAGGAATATATAGGCATCCTGGATATTCTGATTTCCAGCCCATGTGTATTTTCCATTGCCCTGAGATATCAGCAAATCTTCACCCAAAACCAATGAGCGACTTCCCCCCGCAACCCATCCACCTCTTGAGTAGATTTCGCTGATCCAGGCATAAAAATCTATCTCTGTAGTATATTCCGCAGATACTAGTGGTTCAGCATAGGAAAAATCCCCTGTTTGAGTTCCGTAGTTTACTGTTTCGTTCCAATAGCCTAGAAACTTAAACAAACCCTCCTCACTTTCAATGTTCATTCCCTCAGGCTCAACTGGCCTAGGGACATTTTGAGCGGGGCCAAACTCGTCAGCAGGCCGGTACTCACCAGCCGGGGCTTTAGACCCGCCAGAATAGGAGATGCTTTCGCTAGGGCTAGGAATGGGGGTGGGGCTGTTAGTTGCCTGATCGCTAGGACTACTAGCAGAACCACCAGCAGAGGTTGACTGACTAACCTCAGGGGTAGACGCACTACTGGTCTTTTCCTGGGCGCATCCGGTCAGTAGCAGGGCTGCCAAAGTAAGGGTAGCTAGGCTGATTCTTGGGCTTATGGTGTAAGAACTAGTCCAAGTAGAAGCAGCAGAAGGAAGAGTGCTGGCAGGGGTAGTTGAGTGGTTGGCGCTAGCTTGGTTGTGGAGCGTGTGTTTCATGGTAAGCCTCCTGGGACGTCTTTGTTCAGGTTCCTTACTTCTTAGATTTACTCGCCTGGAGTTCTGCCTGCAAGCCTGCCCGGCAACTTGTCTGTTTTTTGACTGACTGTTACGCACCTCTCAACCACCTGTGGACAAGATCAGCCCCTCAAGAAGCAGTTAGTGTCACCTGATAAGGCAACTCCCGTCATCGAAACCCATGCTTCGTCACCAAACCCCCGGTTTACAGCTGGGTTTGGTGACAAACCATAGGACTCGCCAGACGGGGCGCAAGTGGTGGGCCGCCGGTGGGCAGTCGGCAGTGAGGCATCAGACAGAGTGACCTGACTACCCTGAACGCCCTTGCTGTTCAGCGCACCTCCTTCGCTGGGCGAGCGTGCGGTAAATGATCGAAAGTGCCGCTAAGGGGCGCACGCTCAACCAAAACCCGCACGCTCAACGATTTCCTGCACGCTCAATCAAAAACCCGCGCACTCAAGCACAGCTCCCCCGCCCTGACCCCTCCCTTACCTGAACGACCGTGCGTCTTATGAACGAAAGTGCGCCCACCGGGCGCACGCTCAACGATTTCCCGCACGCTCAACGATTTCCTGCACGCTCGGCCAAAAACCCGCACCCTCAAGCAAAACCCGCACCCTCAAGCAAAACCCGCAGGCTCGATGGTTACAAGTACACCAAGGGACAGGCTCTGCTCTCGCACGAAACACCCAACTTCAACAGCTAGATCTGGCAGGCAAAAAGGGACCGCATGCAATGCGGTCCCTTCAAGGAATGAGCTGGATAAGCCGCCCCAGCCTGACCTAAGCGAAGAAGGCCAAGTTCCAGAGTCACTACCGATCCAGGCTAGGCCAGCCCCAGCAAACCATATCAGCCCAGCCTAGAGGGCGGCCTTGATCTCAGCTGCGCTGGCAGTCGGTGAGCCCACCTCAACCAGGCCCTGCTAGGTCACGGCCAGCAGGGTGGGGTAATGGTCCACTCCCAGCTCCAGCACCTGCTGCTGTTCGGCAGCTGCGCGGGCAGCGACGTCCGGATCTTTCAAGGCCGCGTGCACAGCCTCGGCGCCCAGCCCCAGCCTCTCAGCAGCAAAGTCGTAAGCGGCTTCACCCGAGAGACTAAAGCCCTCACCATAGAAGGCCGCCTGAGAGCAGCAAGGGCTTCTAGAGCCCGGCCTTCGCCGGCCACCTGTCGCAGGGCCATGAGCCCGCGGGCGGCGTCCTTGGAATTCATGACGGTCGATCCCTCGGCCAGCATGGCCTCATATCCTGCCCCGAATTCCACCCCGGTGAGGGCTGAGATCTGCGCATTGGCTGCAGCAATATGACCATAGTGGCCAATAGGGGCAGAACGGTCGCCAACGAAAAGGGCTCCGTGACGAATAGTCAGGCTCACCTCTGGATCGGCTGCCAGCTGGCGCAGGGTCGGGCCAAAGCCGTAGCACCAGCCGCAGTAGGTATCAACACTATAGATGAGTTGATGCACCCTGCTTCCCTCCTGCTGCTGGCTTCTTCTCTTTACTTGCCCTGGGCTGCTGCTTCGTCGGCAGAGGCGATGGTGAAGCGGCTACCTGCGTGGGTGGGGTTTTCGATTTCGTCAATGGTGGCGACAGCGAAGTCCTGGGTGGAGACGAACATGCCGGCAGGTACGTCCTTCTCGGTGCGGTAGTCACCGGTGCGAGCGCCGGGGGCGATCATGGGTGAGGGAGCTAGCATGGTCCAGTTCAGGCCGGACGCTGCCCGGTAGTCCTCAAGGATGCCTGCGAAGGTCTTGGCTTCGGGCAGGTACTCTTCGGGGAAGTCGGGGCTCTCCAGCAGCAGACCCTCACCAGCGTTTAGGGCACCGGCACCGCCTACGATGAGGAAGCGGCCGGTAGGGGCGGCGGCAATCAGGGCGCGGTGGGCTGCGATGGCAGCGGAGTAGTCGTCGCGGCTGGCAACGGAGATGACGGTGGCGTCTGATGAGTTAATGACCTCAACCAGGGCTTGAGTGTTAGCCAGGTCAAGAGCTGAGGTGCCAGCTGAGCCATTGCGGGTGTAGCCGGTGACCTTGTGGCCGCGGTTCTGAGCTTCTGCAACGATTGCTGAGCCGACCATACCAGCTGCGCCGATTACTGAGATGTTCATGGGGGTTCTCCTTGTTGAAGTGGTTTTCCTGTTCCGGTAGTTCTATAGTATGCTTTAGAAACTAATTACCTCAAGGTAACTATTGAAAATTTTTTAAAAAACTTTCTGAAAGGCCTACCGTGCCCTTATCAACCCAGGCCAGTGCGGACATCCGTCCCGCTTCCCTGCCTGCCGAAGAGCAGCTGCCCGCTGACGTCCTGAACCAGTATTGCCCCTCACGCACCGTACTGCGTCACCTGACTGACCGCTGGACTCCCCTGATCGTTACTGTGCTAGCAGACGGTGAGCCGGTACGCTTCAAGGATCTCAAAAGCACTATCCAGGGCATCTCGCCCAAGGTTCTGACCGAAACCTTACGTTCCATGGAACGTGACGGCCTGCTGACCCGCCATATCACTGCCAGTGTGCCCCCGCGCGTGGACTACCAGCTCACTGATCTGGGGCTGAGCACCGTTGAGCCGCTGACAGCAGTCCGTCTCTGGGCTGAAACCCATTTGGATGAGGTCTTGAAGAACCGGGAGCTTTACGACGCAGCCCAGAGTCCCCTCCGCCCCTAAGCAAATACCCTATGTACCAGCTAGCTCCGTAAATGCCATGTACCAACTGGATCCGTAAATGCTATGTACCAACTGGCTCTCTAAATCCGCAGAGAATCTGAGGACTTTCAGAGGCAGCTGGTACATAGGGCTGAAGGCGCAGACAGAGCTGGTACATAGGGCGGGGCTAGCGCCAGAGGCGGGACCAGCACCGGAGGCGAAACTAGCGCCAGAGGCTGGGCTGAGTTAGAACCAGAACTAGAGATCTAGGCAGGTTGGCCCCAGCAGCACCTTCAGGTCCCCGTAGAGGGCCGGGTTGGGGTTAACCCTCAAATCTGGGCCCAGGCGCAGCAGAAGCCGCTTAGTCCTTGTTGCTAGGGCAATTCTGACCTCAGACTCCCCCCGGTGGTTGCGCAAGATATCCTTCAGCTGCCCCAGGGTCTCTTCAGTTGCCTTGTATTCAGGCAAAGAGATCGTCACCGGTCCGGCTGAACCGTCTGCTGAAATTTCAGGGATATTCAGTTCCTGGGCGCTGAGGGTCACTGAGCCGTCATCCCGGCGTTGCAGCCGGCCCTTAATGGTGCAAATCAGGTCCTCAGTCAGCACCCCGGCAATGGGTTCGTAGGCCCGGCCAAAGAACATGACTTCCAGTGAGCCGGTACGGTCTTCCAGCTCAATTCGGGCATAGGGGTTACCTGAGTTCTTAGCGATCCGGCGAGAGACGCTGGTAATCATGCCAGCTACCGTAACAATCGCCCCATCAGGCTTCACTGAATCCTCAGAAACCAGGGCCTGAATCGTTGAATCCGAGAGGGCATCTAGGGCTTCTTCCAGGCCCCTGAGGGGGTGGTCAGAGACGTAAAGGCCCAGCATTTCCCGCTCAAAGTTCAGCTTATCCCGCTTCTCCCATTCCGGAGCGTCGGGAATCTGCACTACCAGGTCGTTGGCCGGGTTCTCACCTTCTAGGCCTAGGCCGCCAAAGAGGTCAAACTGGCCGGCGGCCTCCTGCCTTTTGACGGAGACGGTGGCGTCAATCGCTTCTTCGTGAATCAGGGAGAGGGGGCGGCGGGCATGGCCCAGGGAGTCAAAGGCCCCCGCCTTAATCAGGGAGTCTACGGTTCGCTTATTACAGACCACCATAGGCACCTTGGCTAGGAAGTCGTTGAAGTTCTCATAGCGGCCCTTTTCCTCCCGGGCTTCGACCATGGCAGCGACCACGTTAGCGCCCACGTTACGGATTGCCCCCATCCCAAAGCGGATATCCTGGCCAACGGGGGTAAAGTTCAGGGCTGATTCGTTCACATCCGGCGGTAGAACCGTGATCTTCATGTGCCGGCACTCGTTGAGGTAGAGGGCCAGTTTGTCCTTATCATCCCCTACTGAGGTGAGCAGGGCGGCCATGTATTCCTGGGGGTAGTGGGCCTTCAGGTAGGCAGTCCAGTAGGAGACCAGACCGTAGGCTGCTGTGTGGGCCTTGTTGAAGGCGTAGTCAGAGAAGGGTAGCAGAATGTCCCAGAGGGCCTTGACCGCCTCTTCAGAGTAGCCGTTATCGAGCATGCCCTGGTGGAAGGTGGCGTACTGCTTATCGAGCTCCTCCTTCTTCTTCTTACCCATAGCCCGGCGCAGAATATCTGCCTCACCCAGTGAGTAGTTGGCTACCTTCTGGGCGATGGCCATCACCTGCTCCTGGTAGACGATCAGGCCGTAGGTAGTATCGAGAATTTCCGCCAGGGGCTCTTCAAGCTCCGGGTGGATGGGGGTGACCTCTTGCAGCCCGTTCTTACGCAGGGCGTAGTTGGTGTGGGAATTAGCGCCCATGGGGCCGGGCCGGTAGAGGGCCAGAACCGCAGAAATGTGCTCAAAGTGGTCTGGCTGCATGAGCTTGAGGAGCTGACGCATGGGCCCACCATCGAGCTGGAAGACCCCTAGGGTGTCGCCGCGGGCTAGGAGCTTATAGGACTCAGCGTCATCTAGCTCTAGCCGCTCAAGGTCTAGGTCTTCACCCCGGTTGAGCTTAATGTTCTCAATGGCATCAGAGATAATGGTCAGGTTACGCAGGCCCAAGAAGTCCATCTTGATCAGGCCCAGCCCCTCACAGGTGGGGTAGTCAAACTGGGTGATGACCTGCCCGTCCTGTTCCCGGCGCATAATAGGTATCACGTCGATCAGGTTGTGGCTAGACATGATCACACCTGCTGCGTGCACACCCCACTGGCGTTTGAGCCCTTCTAGGCCCTTAGCGGTCTCAAAGACCTTAGCCGCATCGGAGTCAGTTTCAATCAGGTCCCGCAGCTCCTGGGCGTCAGCGTAGCGCTTATCGTCAGGGTTGTAGACGTTGGCCAGGGCAATGTTTTTGCCCATGACGTCCTCTGGCATGGCCTTGGTGAGCCGTTCACCGGTCGAGAAGGGGTAGCCCAAGACCCGGGAGGAATCCTTCAGGGCCTGCTTGGCCTTAATGGTGCCGTAGGTGACGATCATAGCCACCTTATCTTCCCCGTACTTCTCGGTCACATAGTGAATCACCTCTGAGCGGCGCCGATCATCGAAGTCCACATCGAAGTCGGGCATGGAGACCCGGTCAGGGTTGAGGAAGCGTTCAAAGATCAGGTCATGTTCAAGGGGGTTCAGGTCGGTAATGCGCATAGCGTAGGCCACCATTGAACCGGCGCCTGAACCACGGCCCGGGCCTACCCGGATGCCCTGGGACTTAGCCCAGTTGATAAAGTCAGCCACCACCAGGAAGTAGCCGGGGAAGCCCATCTGGGAGATAATCCCAACCTCATACTCGGCCTGCTTGCGCACCTCATCGGGTATGCCTCGGGGGAAGCGGTAGTGCAGGCCCCGCTCCACCTCTTTAACAAACCAAGATTCCTCATTTTCCCCTTCAGGAACGGGGAAGTTAGGCATGTAGTTAGCCTTGGTATTGAACTCTACGGAGCAGCGCTCAGCGATTTCCATGGTGTTATCGCAGGCTTCAGGGTAGTCCCTAAAGAGTTCCCGCATTTCAGCTGGGGACTTGAGGTAGAAATTATCGGCATCGAACTTAAAACGCTTGGGGTCTTGCAGGGTTGAGCCGGACTGCACACAGAGCAGGGCCTCGTGGGCCTTAGAGTCCTCAGCATGGGTATAGTGCAGATCGTTAGTTGCTACCAGGGGAAGCTTGAGCTCCTTAGCCAGCTTCAGCAGATCAGCCATCACATTTTTCTCAATGTCTAGCCCATGATCCATCAGTTCACAGTAGAAGTTCTCTTTACCG
This sequence comes from Rothia sp. (in: high G+C Gram-positive bacteria), assembly GCA_034090985.1. Classification (GTDB taxonomy): domain Bacteria; phylum Actinomycetota; class Actinomycetes; order Actinomycetales; family Micrococcaceae; genus Rothia. The sequence continues at coordinate 7,554 of JAXDRN010000100.1, forward strand.
AAGATATCCCTAAAGTCGCTGGCCGCCTGCAGGGCCTCACGGTACTGGCCTAGGCGCAGACGGGTTTGAACCTCCCCTGAGGGGCAACCGGTAGTAGCGATCAGGCCCTTACCGTAGGTTTGTAGTAGCTCCCTGTCCATGCGGGGCTTATAGAAGTGCCCCTCCAAGGAGGCCAGGGATGAGGCCCTAAAAAGGTTATGCATGCCCTCTGTGCTTTCAGCCCACATGGTCATGTGGGTGTAGGCGCCGGCACCAGAGACGTCATCGCGCCCACCTTCACCGAACTTGACCCTGGTCCGATCCTGGCGGGCCGTCCCCGGGGTCAGGTAGGCCTCAACCCCAATGATGGGTTTGACCCCGGCCCTATTGGCCTTATTCCAAAAGTCGAAGGCACCAAAGAGAAAACCGTGGTCGGTTGTTGCCAGGGAGTTCATCCCCAGCCGCTTTGAGTGCTCAAAGAGGTCATCAAGGCGGGCGGCACCATCGAGCATGGAGTACTCGGTGTGCACATGCAGGTGGGTAAAGTCAGTGGCGGCCATAAGTTTTCCTCACAGAATTAAGGACTAAAAGGGGAGGGACCTTCGCTCAGGGCCCAGAATCAGGCCTAGAGGTGCAGGCCAGGGAGCAGAAGGGCAGCAGGCTAGGCTTCGAAAGACCCAGAACGCAAGGTGGCTAGGGCGTAGGCAAGATCCTGCGGGTAGGGGCTCTCCCATTCCATGGCTTGCCCGGTTCTGGGGTGGGCAAAACCAAGCCGGTGGGCGTGAAGCCACTGGCGGGTTAAGCCTAGGTGGGCGCTTAGAGCCGGATCTGCCCCATAGGTGAGGTCCCCGCAGCAGGGGTGACGCAGGGCCGAAAAGTGAACACGAATCTGGTGGGTGCGACCGGTTTCAAGGTGAACCTCAACCAGGCTGGCTGGGCCAAAGGCCTCCTGCACCTGATAGTGGGTAATCGCGGACTTGCCGTCCTCATTGACAGCGAACTTCCATTCACTGCCCGGGTGCCGGCCGATAGGGGCATCAATGGTCCCCTTCAGAGGGTCGGGAAGGCCCTGGACCAGAGTGTGGTAAACCTTCTTGACCTTCCGCTCCTTAAAGGCGGCCTTGAGCTGGGCATAGGCCTGCTCATTTTTAGCAACGACCATCAGCCCTGAGGTTCCCACATCTAGCCGGTGCACAATCCCCTGTCGCTCAGGAGCCCCGCTGGTGGCAATATCAACCCCCAGGTGCTTGAGGGCCCCCACCACGGTAGGCCCATGCCAGCCCATAGAGGGGTGGGCGGCCACCCCGGTGGGCTTATCAACAAGCACAATATCTTCATCCTGGTAGACCAGGGAAAAACCGTCCACCTGCTCAGCTTCAATCTGGCTCAGGTCTCTAGGTGGGGCGCCCAGGGCCTGAAGCTGCATCCCCTCTAGGAGCTTGCTTGAGGCCTTAGCCTTCAGGGGCCGGCCAGCTGGGTCGGTGAGCTGCACAGATCCTTCAGTAAACCAGCGGGCAACGGTAGCCCGCGACTGGCCAGAAAGCTGGGCAAGGAAGCTATCTAGCCTCTGCCCTGCCTCTTGGCTACTGACCCTGTGGTTGACCTGAATTGAAGAATTATCCATGACTTACCCCTCCTCTTCCTTTCCTGCCTCTGCCTTCAGTTCCCGATAACCATCTAAGCGGTAGCCCAGGAAGGTCAGAAGAACAGCAGCGCCCATCGATAGGCAAATAGCTGCATCAGCAATATTAAAAATCGCAAAATGGGGCAGGGAGATAAAATCAACCACATGCCCCAGCCCAAAGGCCGGCGGCCGCCAAAGCCGGTCATGCAAATTACCGAGGATTCCACCGGTCAGCAGGGCCAAAACAAGCACCCAGAGCAGGGAGCGGGCCCGCAGTAGCAGCCCACTAGCGACCAGGGCCCCCAGGCAAGAGATGAGGGTAAAAATCCAGGTGCTCCCCTCCCCCATAGAAAAGGCTGCCCCCGGGTTCAAGTAGTAGCGCCACCAGAGGAGCCCATCAATGACAGGAATGGTTTGGCCAAGGACCATCGTTTCTTCCACCAGGCGCTTCGTCCCCTGATCGGCCCCATACACCAGGAGCAGCAGGCCAAGACCCAGGGCAAGCTTACCTGCGCCCTGAACTCTTTTCACCTCAACCAGTTTTGTGCCCGGCTCTTGTGCGTGAGCCATCAACACCCTTCTCTCTTTCTACTGCCTTCTAGCTTACCGGAGCAAGCTCAGCAGACGGTAGCCAGTAGCAGCCCCAAAGAGTCCAGGCGGCACCCCAAGGGGTACCGCCTGGTGATCTAGGAGCAAGCTCAGAGGCTAAAACCTAGGAGCCAAAGACCTTCCGTTGGCCAAAGCCAGCAGACTTTTGCTGGTTGGGGGCCGGGGTAGCAGAGCCAGCCTGGGCAGGCTCAGCCTTGGGTTCAAGGGTTGGGGTCTCGTCTAGGGTTACGAGCTGCTTGCTCAGGTATTCACGCAGGGAGGAACGGTACTGCTTCTCAAAGGAGCGCAGCTTAGCAACAGAGACTTCCAGTTCGCTCTTGTTCTTCTCCAGGTCGCCTAGCAGGGAGTCTGACTTCTCCTGGGCGGCGCTAACGAGCTTCTCGGCCTCTTCCTTACCTTCAGTGATGAGGCGCTCGCGTTCCTTCTTACCTTCAAAGACGTAGTCGTCGTGAACCTTCTGGGCCATGGCCAGCAGGCCGGTTGCACTGGAAGGTGACATGGGCTGATCGGAACCTGCCAGGGGGCTGCTGGGGCTGCTGGATGCGGCACTGGCAGCTGCTGCAGGGCTAGCGGCAGCCGAAGCGCTGGCTGCTGCTGGTGCAGGGCTTACTTCTTCGGCAGGTTCAGCCTTGGCAGCTGCTGCAGGGCTTACCTGGGGGGCGGGGGCTGAAGCAGACTTAGCTTCAGCTTCTTCGAGCTGGCGCTTGAGGCTGGCGTTTTCCGCGTTGAGGCGGCGCAGCTCGATTACGATTTCGTCCAGGAAGTCATCAACCTCTTCAGGGTTGTAGCCTTCCTTGAATTTTGTAGGCTGGAAGCGCTTGTTGATTACTTCCTCGGGCGTAAGTGCCACCTTGTGTTCACCTCAATTTTCTGTGTCTCTTTGCTTCGCCCGCATAGGTGTGGAGCGCAGGCTGCTGTGCTTGTCTCAAAGCCCCTCTACCGGGCCCTTGATGAGCTCGGCATGAGCAGGTTTGCCATCTATTACTGGTTGGTAATGGATAGGCGCTATCTAGCGAAGCTCGAACTTCTGTGCGATAAAAGTTCGGGTGTCCCCTGATTACTACACCCAAAATTACCTGGCAGAAAAGAAAGTCGCAACACTCTACAGGGCTCGACACATGAGCCGCTGGTCACGTCACCTCTTTGGGGGACAAAGCTCAAGTGGCGGCCTATTAGCCCCTATACCCTTTCGGCCTGCCTGCCACTAGGAAAACCTGTAGGCCAATGTGGCCAGCAGACTGTGACCAAAAAAGAGCACAAGGATTAAGACCATAAAGCCCAAGTCCAAAGACACAGCCCCCAGATTCAAGGGTTTAATGTAGCGGCGTACCAGGTTCATCGGAGGGTCAGTCACCGCATAGACGGCTGAAGCGAGCATGAGCACCAGGCCCCTAGGCCGCCAGTAACGGGCAAACATCTGCACCCAGTCAAGGACCAGGCGGAGCATAAAGAAGACAATCAGAAGATAGAGGGCAATTGCCCCCGCTGCAAAGATATAACCCATAGAGTTACTCCACCATCCCTTTTATCCTCAGCCCTCTTTAGATGTGGTTAAAGGGGGTAACGTCATCGCTGTCCAGGGCTACAGGAACCTCAGCCCCTTCAGCACCGAGAACCTCAAGGTTGGCAGGGGTGAGCAGAAAGACCTTATCGGTCACCCGCTCAATATGGCCGTTGAGGGCAAAGGCCAGACCTGCAGAGAAGTCAATGAGGCGCTTGGCATCAGTTTCGCCCATATCGGTAACGTTCATAATGACCGGAATGTTTTCCCTAAAGGATTCACCAATGATTTTGGCATCGTTGTAGGAGCGGGGGTGGATGGTGGTAATTCGGCGCAATTCTTCGCTGCTTTCTTCTCTGGTCGTGGATAAGCTGGTGGTTAGGTCGGTCTCGGCTGCCTGTTCTTGCCAGCTCTCTACCGGTTCCTCCTGCTGAGGACTGGGAGCTGGGGCCTGCTCAGCCCTGAGGGGCTTTTGGGCCTCTAGGGCCGGGGCCGGAGCTGCAAGGCCTAGCAGGACGTCCCGCTGGGGGGCCTGGGGGTGGGCAGGTTCCTGGTAGGAGTAATCCTGGTAGAAGTCCTCTGCTTCAAAGACAGTTTCTTCATAGATGGTTGCCGGGTGCCGGTCCCTCTCCTGCTTACCCGTTTCGTATTCTGTACTTCCTAGACCTAAATAGGCCATTGCCTGGTGAAGTGTGCGAGCCATATCTGTTTCCCTCTTTTCAACTGCTGCCAGTCTGAGCAGGCAGCAGGTTTTCCCTCATTTCCATCTAATTTTTTACCGTATCAAAAACTTAGGGTTTCTGCTCTCAGACAAGCCCAGGTCTGGGTCCCATAATCTGAGAGCCAACCCTCACCTGGGTCGATCCCCAGCGGATAGCGGCCTCAAGGTCCTGGCTCATCCCAGCTGAAATCTTCTGGGCCTGGGGGTAGTTAGCCTGTAGGGCCTGAGAGTAGCTGTAGAGATCCTCAAAGGCCTGGTTGGGATCTAGGCCCAGGGGTGCTACTGCCATCAGACCAGCTAGCTTCAAGCCCGGCAAGGAGCTGATAGTCTCTGCCAGGGCCTCTAGGTCTGCTGGGGCCGCTCCCCCGCGGGCTCCCCAGGCGGCCTGACCGGCACTGGCCTCTACCCGCTGGTCCAGATTGACCTGAATCAGGCAGTTGAGCCCTCCCTGCCGGTAGCTGGCTGGGGCCGGCCCCTCTTCAGCCTCATAGCGGGCTAGCTGCTGCTGGTAGGCCTTAGATAGGGCTTGGGCCAGGGAGGGGCGGTCTAGGGACTGAACCTCACTGGCGTAGTGAACAACAGACTTAGCCTTATTGGTTTGCAGCTGACCAATAAAGGACCAGTTGACCTGCTGCCCATCGTCTTCTAGGGCCTGCAGGTCTGCTGCCTTTAGGCTGGCTTCCTGGTCCCGGTTCTCCCCAAAGTCCCGAACCCCTAGCTGGTAGAGGGCAGCAAGGTCAGAGGCAGGGAAGAACTTGGTGACCACCAGTAAGGAGGGCAGAGGAGAACTAGCTGTCCTTACAGCGCTTAGATCTCTAGCAGCCTCTTGAATCTGCTGGTTTACTTCTTCAAGCCGCCGGGCAAGGTCACGGGCCCGTTCTGGCCGGTAGGTTAGGCTCATTCTTCTTCCCCCTGATGGGTCTGCTCTCTCTTGTCTGCTCGCTGATCTTCCGGGTCCAACCAGATCAGCCCGGCTATGCGGCCAGCCGGTCGGCCAAGGTTGAGGTGGGCCCGGTGGGAGTAAAGGTTTTCATCCTCATAGGTACAGCCTGCCAGCTGGCTTCTGACCTCTTCAACCTGGGGAAGGCTTTCTAGGATGGCCCTTGCCCCAGCCGGTAGGTCAAGGGCTGGGCTACCCCAGCTGGTTCTAGCTGCCAGGGAGGGTAGCTGGTTGACCGATTCCTGGTAGAGGTCTTCTGGCACCTCGTAGCAGGAGCCACAGATAGAAGGTCCAATCCAAACGGTCAGGCTTTGGGCCCCCTGGGCAAGAAGGGCTTCAACTTCAGCCTCAATCACCCCATCGAGCAGGCCCCGGCGGCCGGCATGGGCTACCCCCAGCAGGGGGGTGTCAAGCTGGGGGCCCTGGCCCAGGAAGAGAAGGGGAATACAGTCTGCGACCATCACTGCTAGGGGCTGGCCCTTACTCAGGGCAGCATCTGCTTCTGGTACCTGATCTAGGCCTGCCTGCCCGAGCGTCCGGCAGCTAGCTGCCGGAGGCTGAAGGTCCTGGGTGAAGTGGTGGACGACTCTTCCGTGGACCTGGTTCAGGTAGGCAAAGCCCTGTGCTGTTCTTGCCCCTAGCAGTTCTTCTTCAAGGCCCTGGCGGTGGTCGAGGACCTCTTGGGCGTCCTGGCCTAGATGGTGGCCTAGGTTCCCTGCCTGCAGGGAGCTGAAGGCAAGGTGTACCTGCTGGCCGCTTCGGCACTGGTAGGTTTCGTAGGAGTAGAGCAGGGGCTTGGCTGTCATGCCTCTTTCTTCCTGATGGGTTCTGAAAGTGGGCTGGATTCAGGGGCTAGCTGGCTGCTGAATACTAGCTAGCTTTGAAGGTGAGCTAGCTCAGATTCTTCATGAGCCGAAAGTCCTAAGGAGGAAGGGGGTGAAAGCTGCCGGCAGCCTTCACCCCCTTCTTCTATGGTAGTGATCCTTCTGAGGGCCTATACCCTACTTGAGGAAGTCAGGAACGTCCAGGGTGTCCCGGCGGGGAGCCGGTGAGTCTTCAACAACCGGGGGCAGATCAACGTCAAAGCCTGCATTAGTCGGCAGGTCGTTGCTGTTGTTCCAGCTAGCAGCGCTAGGAGCAGGAGCAAAGCCCTGCTGGGCGGCTGCGGGGGCCTGGGTTGCAGAGGGGCCACCGAAGGTCTGCTGGGTACGGGCTGCCTGGGTTGCGGCAGGGCTGGTGTTGTTGGAGTTGGTCTCAGGGTTCACTGAGTCAAAGCCGGCAGCGATCACGGTCACGCGGGCCTCATCACCCAGGGCATCGTCAATGACAGCACCGAAGATGATGTTGGCATCGGGGTGGGCAACTTCCTGAACCAGGCGGGCTGCCTCGTTGATTTCAAAGAGGCCTAGGTCTGAGCCACCCTGGATGGAGAGCAGGACGCCGTGGGCACCGTCGATGGATGCCTCCAGCAGAGGTGAGGCAATGGCCAGTTCGGCAGCCTTAACGGCCCGGTCCTCGCCAGAGGCTGAGCCGATACCCATCAGAGCTGAGCCAGCACCCTGCATGACGGACTTAACGTCTGCAAAGTCAAGGTTGATCAGACCGGGGGTGGTGATCAGGTCGGTAATGCCCTGAACACCGGAGAGCAGAACCTGGTCTGCTGACTTGAAGGCATCGAGCATAGAAACGTTGCGGTCAGAGATGGAGAGCAGGCGGTCGTTAGGAATAACGATCAGGGTATCGACCTCATCGCGCAGGGCGGCGATACCGGTTTCTGCCTGGTTGGACCGGCGGCGACCTTCAAAGGTGAAGGGGCGGGTCACTACACCGATGGTCAGGGCGCCGAGGGAGCGGGCGATCCGGGCTACCACGGGGGCGCCACCGGTGCCGGTGCCACCACCTTCGCCGGCGGTAACGAAGACCATGTCTGCACCCTTGAGGACCTCTTCGATTTCCTGTTCGTGGTCTTCAGCTGCCTGGCGGCCAACGTCGGGGTTTGCCCCAGCGCCCAGGCCACGGGTGAGCTCACGACCAACGTCGAGCTTGACGTCAGCGTCAGACATCAGGAGGGCCTGAGCATCGGTGTTGATTGCGATAAATTCAACGCCACGCAGGCCAACCTCAATCATGCGGTTGACTGCGTTGACGCCACCGCCGCCGATACCGACGACCTTGATGACTGCCAGGTAGTTCTGGGGAGCTGCAGTATCCATGGATTCCCTACTATTAGTGCCTTAATCAGACCAATTCAACATTAAAGTGAAGGTTGAAATTGGAATAATCCTATTGATTCAATCAATGAAAGACTACCAACTTCCCCCTCACTTGTCGCCCCCGGGAAGGGGCTGGGGGTAATTTTCTCAGAAAATCCCAAGGGTTGTAGAAAGTTAAGGTTTAACTTGAAACTATTTGACCGTGGGGACTGACTATTTGACCGTGGGGACTAGGGGGCTTGAAACATCATAGGTCTCTGCCTCGGTCTCTGCCCCCACCGACTCCATGAGCTGAACTAGAACCTTAGCTTTAAGGTCAGATTCCTCGGGGGAACCCCAGACCACCCGGGTCCCGTCTTTCATCTCCAAGGTAATGGTTGAAGCAGAGTCAGCCTTCGCCTCATCCACCTGAGTCAAAATAGAGGTAGGCAGAGCAGCCAGAACCTGGGTGAGGGTAGCAAAGGCCGCTGAATCAACAGCCTCAAGCCCACCGGCTACCAGGGGCACTCCAGCCTCCTCTACCGAAGGAGCCCGCCCCAGCTGAACGCCCTCATTATCTACCAGAACATAAGAGCCCTCATGCTCCACCACAGCCACAGGAACCCGCTCATGGATCTGCACCAGCAGCTCATGAGGGGGCCTAGCCTCAAGGGTTACCCCATAGAGAACCTGGTCCTGATCGAGCAGGGCCGTCACATCTTCAGCTGTAATCTGGGTCAGGGGAACCCCTTCTAGGGGCCGAAGCTGCTGGGCTACAGTGCTCTCATCCAAGAGGGAGGTTCCCTCAATCTGAATAGTTCTGGTCGCTAGCAGGGGCGAGAAGAACACCAGGTAGACAAAGAGGCCAGCAGCCAGCAGCAGACCAAGCAGGCCATAGGCCCAGCGCTTCCAGGAAATCCCCCGGGGAGCAGAAGAGCGCCTTCCCTCTAAGGAAATCGGCTCATCTAGGGGCTCTTCCCTACTGACAAGCTGCTGGCTGCCTAAATCCTGATGGGCCTGGCGCCACTGGGCAAAGCGGCTGTTTTCAGAAATATCAACCAGATTATCCTCAAGCTCATCAAGCTGGGCCACCTTAGCAGAATTCAGCCTAAGGCCAGGTGCCACCTTCTGGGCGGCCCCCTTCTGCCCCTGCCCTGCCTCTGACTCCCTGTCCACTGCCACTAGGGCTTCTCCCCCTGGCGGGCCTGAAGCTGGCCTAGAATCTTACCGCCCAGGGCAGTAACATCCCCAGCTCCCACCGTCATGACAATATCGCCCGGGCGGGCAGCAGCAGCCAGGTCAGCAATAGCCTGCTGGGCATCAGGGGCATAGTGAACCTCAGAGAAACCAGAGTCAGTAATGAGCTGGCTGGTCACCCCCTCAATCGGTTCTTCCCGGGCCGGGTAAATATCTAGCACATAGGCCCGGTCAGCCTGAGAAAGGGCCTGGGCAAATTCACTGGCAAACTCCCGGGTGCGGGAGAAGAGGTGGGGCTGAAAAATAACGTAGAGGTTATGGCCAGCAGCAACCGTCCGGCCAGTTTCCAGGGCCCTAAAAACCTCAGTGGGATGATGGGCGTAATCGTCAAAGACCTTCACCTGGTCCACCTGCCCCCTGAGGGTAAAACGGCGGTCGGTACCGCTAAAGCGGGCCAGGGCCTGAACAGCCTGCTGGGGCTCAACCCCGGCCACCAGGGCACAGAGGAAGGCAGCAGTAGCGTTCAGCTGGTTATGAATACCAGGAACCGGCAGGCTCAGAATAACCTGCCCCTTCTGGCGCTGACCTGCATAGTCAAAGTCCCAAGTCAGCTGAGAGGCGCAGCTGGTCCCCTCAGAGGTAATGCCGCTAAGACGAACCATCGCCTGCTCAGACTCCCCGTAGGTAATAGCCTGCAAGCCGGCGGCAAGGGCCCGCTCAGCCAGGCGGGCAGCCCCAGGATCATCGGCGCAGGTGATGAGCACCCCACCTGGAGCCATAGAGGCAATAAAGCGGTGGAAGGCCTCAAAAACCCGCTCGCTAGACCCGTAAAAATCTAGGTGGTCAGGTTCAGCGTTAGTAATCACCGCAATTTCTGGCCGGTAGCGCACAAAGGAGCCATCTGATTCATCAGCCTCAGCCACGAACCAGCTCTCAGAGCCAGTAGCCCCCCAGTGGGCGTTGCTGTTAAAGCCGGCAATAGTTGAGCCAACCGCAAAGGAAGGATCAAGGCCCAGGCCTTCAAGCATGACTGAAATCATTGAGCTGGTGGTGGTCTTACCGTGGGTACCGGCTACAGCGATAACCCGGCTATCGGCCATGGTGGCAGCCAGAGCCTCTGACCGGTGCAGGACCGGCAGACCCAGGCTGCGGGCGGCAGCTAGTTCCGGGTTATCTGGCCGAATGGCCGTAGAGATCACCAGGGTATCTACCCCTTCAAGGTTGGCAGCGTCCTGGGGTACTGAGACCCGAATCCCTAGGCTCCGCAGATCAGCTACAGCCCTGCTCTCAGCCTGGTCAGATCCAGAGACCTTCAGGCCGGCTGAGTGCATCAGGCGGGCAATAGCTGACATACCCGCACCGCCAATACCCACAAAGTGAACTGCCCCTAGCTGGTCTAGGGCGGGGCGGTCCGGGAAGGGCGGGGTCAGGGGGTCAGGGAGGGAAAGGGAAAGATCCATTAGGGAAGTGCTCATGCGCGGGCCACCTTTAATACTTCATCTGCCATCACCTGCGCAGCATCACGGATGCCGTGCTGGTAGGACTTTTCTGCCATCTGAGTCAATCGGTCGGTGTCAGCTATTAGAGCAGGCACCTGGGAGCGGAACCAGTCCGCGGTGAAATCTGAGTCAGCTACCAGCAGGCCGGCACCGGCAGCAACGAGGGATCGGGCGTTGAGGGCCTGTTCCCCATTGCCAATGGGCAGGGGCACAAAGATCGCTGGTAGGCCAACTGCCGCTACCTCACTCACCGTTGCAGCCCCTGAGCGAACGATCAGCAGGTCAGCTGCCGCGTAGACATCTTCCATGCTGGTAATAAACTCAACCTGCCGGTAGCCGGGGGCAGCCAGGAGCTTACCTTCCTGGTCTTTGAGGGCCTTGCCCCGGCCAGTAATGTGCAGTAGCTGGTAACCGGCTGGGCCCACCTCATCAATAATCTGCTCAATGGCCCGGTTCAGGCTCAGGGCCCCTAGGGAGCCGCCGGTTACCACCAGGGTTGGCTTCTCTAGGTCTAAGCCTAGGCGTTTGCGGGCTTCTGGCCTGGCCTGCAGGCGGTCAAGGTTAGCAACGGCCTGGCGCATGGGCATGCCCACCAGCTGGCCCTGCCGGATAGGGGTCTGAGGGAAGGCAGTACCCACAAAGACAGCCTTGGGGGCCCCTACCTTATTGGCCAGACCTGGCCTGGAATTAGCCTCGTGAATCATAATGGGGATGCCCAGCTTGTGGGCGGCAAGGTACATGGGAGTGCAGACATAGCCGCCAACCCCCAGAAGAAGATCAGCCTGGGTGTCAATGAGAATCTGCCGGGCCTGCTCAATTGAGTTGAGAAAGCGGGCCGGAAAGCGCAGGGCCTCTAGGGAGGGCTTACGGGGGAAGGGAACCTTGGGGATGAAGCGAATGTCGTAGCCAGCTTCTGGCACCATCCTTGCTTCCATGCTATTTTCAGTTCCCACTGTCATGATCCGCACCTGGGGATCCTTCTCTTGGAGGGCCTGGGCAATAGCCAGCATGGGGTTAATATGCCCAGCCGTACCGCCTCCAGCTAATACGACAGAGGGTGCTTGGTTCATTCTTGTTCACTCCCTTAGCTGCGTTGAAATGCCCCTTTAGTCTACCTGCTCTGGGCCTGGAGCACAGCTTTAAGGGCTTGCTAGGTCCCACTCCTGCTAGCAGGGGTGGGACCTAGGGCCTATTTCTCTGGCGGCAGGGTGGGTAGGGGCCTGGCCTTATGGATGGTTTTGAGGCCGGCGGGCAGCTTCTCTTCTGCACCCTTCCCTGCCCTAGCTGGCTTGGGCTGGGCAGCCGGCTGAGGCACTGGCTTGGGCTGGGCAGCTGGCTTGGGCTCAGGCACTGGCTTAGGCTGGACAGCTGGCTTGGGCTCAGGCACTGGCTTAGGCTGGACAGCTGGCTGAAGGGGCTCAGCCTGCAGGGGGGCAGGCCTTTGAGCAGCAGGCTGGGCAGCTGCTGAGCTGCCTCTGCCGTCAATGACCGCCCCCAGGCGCTGACGGAACTTCTCTAGGGTCCAGCCGGCCTGCTCCCCTGCTTCGGCAAGCTGCTGCTGTTCCTGGGCTACGAGCCGCCCCAAAGCCAGGCGGCGGGCAGCGTCCTTCTCTTGCTGGGGCTGAGTTAAGCTACCGACCTCACCGACCAGGGCCGTCATGGGAGTCTGGCGGGCAAAGGCAATCAGAATCCCCACCCCCACCAAAGAAGAAATCAGGGCAGAACCACCGGCAGAAATGAAGGGAAGGGGAACACCAATCACAGGCAGCAGGCCAACGACCATGCCAATGTTAAGGGAGGCTTGACCAATCAGCCAGGCCATAATCCCTACAGTTGCAAAGCGAATAAACAGATCGGCAGACCGCAAAAGGATCCGCATACAGGCGTAGACCAAGGCAGCATAGAGAGCCAAAACCATCAGGGCCCCCACCAGGCCCAGCTCCTCACCTACCACAGCGAAAATATAGTCGTTGTGGGCCTCAGGCAGGTAGTTATACTTCTGCCGAGACTGCCCTAGGCCAACGCCCCAAAAACCACCGGTGGCCAGGGCAGCTAAACCAGAATTGGCCTGGTCACAGGTAGCCTCAAGGCACTCCTCCCAAAAGACCCAGGTATTCAAAAGCCGCTCAATGCGGTTAGGGCTGACCATCACCATCAGGGCCCCACCTAAGGCAGCACCCAGACCAGCGAGCAGTAGCAGGAAAGAGGACGGGCGGGCAACCCAGAAGATACTGGCAAAAATGAGACCATAGACCAGCACCGTACCCACATCGTGACCAGCCAGGATCAAAGCCACAGCTGCCCCAAAACCTAGCAGGGCTGGCATCAGGCCCTTATAGACCGTCTGGGCCCTAGTGCCCTGGTCGATCCTGCCCTGGCGGGAGTAGACAGAAGCCAGCCAAAGAATCATCAGGGGCTTAGCAAACTCTGAAGGCTGAAGGGTAAAGCCAGCAATCGAAATCCAGTTCCGGTTACCGTTCACCTCTTTACCCACAAAGATAACAGCTACTAGCAGGCCCAGGGCGGCAAGCATCAGCAGGTTCAGGACCAGGGGCTTACGGTACCAGCTCACCGGTAGCAGGTACCCGACCAGCCCCATCAGCCCCAGGCCTAGGAGGGCGAAGATGCCCTGAGACTTGACCTGGCTGAGGGGGCCAGCGCCTGCTGAGATCTGTTCAACGCTAGAGGCAGAAAGAACCATAATGACCCCAAAGAGGGTCAAAACCACGGCAGTTACCGTCAAGACCAGGGGAAGGTCGGTCAAAACCATGGTCCCAAAACGGACCTGGGCATTTTCCCAGTTGCTTCTCAACCAGGTTCGGTTCAGGGCCAGCCTACTGGTCTTCTTCTGGGGCTGCTGGGCAAGCTCAGTCATTCTATCTCTCTAGGTCTCTTAGGGCTTTGCTGGCTTTTGGCTGACTTAGGAGGAGAGTCTCTCCACCAGGTCAGTGACAGCATCAATAAAGCTCAGGCCCCGCTGAGCGTAAGAGCTGAACTGGTCCATTGAGGCAGCTGCCGGCGCTAGCAAAACAGTATCGTTCTGCTCTGCTAGGGCATGGGCCTGTTCAACAGCTAGCCTCATCACAGCAGATCCGTCGCCCCGGTCAGCTAGCTGGTCGCTATCGGTGATCCGGTAGACCGGCACCTGGGGGGCCTGATCAGCTAGGGCTGCCAGCAGGGCCTCAGTGTCCTGGCCAATGACCAGAACGGCCTTGAGCCGGTCAGCATGAGCTGCCACCAGCTCATGGTAGGTCACGCCCTTAGAGAGGCCACCGGCAATCCAAATCACCGGGTTGAAGGAGGCCAAAGAGGCCTGGGCTGCGTGGGGGTTGGTGGCCTTAGAGTCATTGACCCACAGAACCCCGTGGGTATTGGCTACCAGCTGGATGCGGTGATCGCCTGGCTCATAGGCCTGAAGGCCGGCCTTGACCTGTTCAGGTTCAATACCGGCAGCCCGGGTCAGGGCGGCAGCAACTAGGGCGTTTTCTACCGTGTGCTTGGTAGGCAGCTGGCCTGTATCTGAAACCTCAGCTAGCTCCAGGGCCTGGTTACGGCGGTCAGCGAGGAAGGCCCGGTCTACCAGCAGACCATCAATAACACCCAGCATGGACAGACCGGGTGAGTCAGCCCAGAAGCCAATGGCCCGGGCCCCCTCAAGGACGTCAGCTTCTTCAACCATCTGAACGATTTCAGGGTAGTTGGCGTTAAAAATACAGGCTACCTGGGTCTTTTCATAGATCCTGGCCTTATCGGCTAGGTAGTTCTCATAGCCCTCATGCCAGTCCACATGGTCTTCTGCCACGTTCAGAACAACAGAGGCAAGAGGAGAGATGGAGTAGGTCCAGTGCAGCTGGAAGCTAGAGAGCTCAACGGCAAAGAAGTCGTAGTCAACCGGGTCGCGTAGGGCGTCCAAGATGGGGGTGCCGACGTTACCAACAGCAATAGCCTTATAGCCTGCGGTCTGCAAGATGGACTCAGTCATACCCACGGTGGTGGTTTTACCGTTAGTGCCGGTAATAGCCAGCCAGGGGGCGACCTTGCGTCCTTGACGCTGGCGTAGCCGCCAGGCTAGTTCTACGTCTCCCCAGATTTGAATCTTCTGGGCTACAGCATCGGCCAAAATTCCGATCGTGGGGGCTAAGCCGGGTGAGGTGACCACAAGGTCAGCGGGCTGCCCCTCGACCAGGGGTAGGGTGTCCATGGCTCCGGCGCCCAGCACTGATCCGGCAGCGCCCACAATCTTGAGAGTATCGGCCTTACCACGAGTAACTTCGTTATCGTTACCATCCACCACGACAACGCGAGCGCCCAGTTCAATGAGGGTATCTGCTGCTGAGAAGCCAGAGATACCTAGGCCAGCTACTATCACCCGCAGGCCGGCCCAGTCGGATTCCCAGCTGGTGAGGGCCTCTAGGCGTTCGTAACCGTAGACGGGGTTGGCGTTTGTTGCCTGCATTAGAAGACACCTCCGTTGCTCAGTAGCCAGTCACTGTAGAAGATGCCTAGGGCAATGGCTACGAAGAGGCCAGCTAGAATCCAGAAGCGGATGACGACGTTTACTTCTGTCCAGCCCTTAAGTTCAAAGTGGTGCTGGAGGGGGGCCATGCGGAAGATGCGCTTGCCGCCGCTCATCTTAAAGTAGCCGACCTGGATGATAACGGACAGGGCGATCATCACGAATAGACCGGCAATCAGGGGCAGGAGCATCTGGGTTCGGGTGATGATAGCGAAGGCGGCTAGGGCTCCACCTAGGCCTAGGGATCCGGTATCGCCCATGAAGATGGTTGCCGGTGAGGTGTTCCACCAGAGGAAGCCGATCAGGGAGCCGATGAGGGCAGCTGCCAGCATGGCCATCTGGCCGGAGTCTGGTACTTCGTAGCAGACCCGATCCAGGGAGCCTGGGGCGCAAAGGTGCTGCTGCTGCCACATAGAGATCAGCAGGTAGCCGCTAAAGACCATGATGGCAGCACCGGTTGCTAGGCCGTCTAGGCCGTCGGTGAGGTTGACGGCGTTGGTGGTTGCTGTGGCAATCAGGTTGGCCCAGATGATGAAGAGGATAATACCGATAACTGGCCCGGCGAAGGCTAGGTCTAGCCAGGCGATATCTCTGGTGAAGGAGAGGTTGAAGGAGGCCGGTGACCAGCCGCGTTCGTCCTTGATCAGGAGGGCGCCGATTGCGAAGAGGGTGCCGATTAGGCCCTGAAGGACAATCTTGCCTCGGGGGGTGAGCCCTTCACTCTGCTTTTTCCAGATTTTTTGGAAGTCGTCGATGAAGCCTACCCCGGCCATGCCCAGCATGAGGAAGATTGAAAGGAGGACTGAGGGTGAAGGTGCCAGCTGGGTGCCTGTGAGTGGGGCTGAGATGCACAGGGCCAGGAAGAAGCCTAGGACGGTAGCTGCCATCATCATGACACCACCCATGGTGGGTGTGCCCCGCTTGGTTTGGTGTGAGGTGGGGCCGTCTTCTCGGATGAACTGGCCGAACTGCTGTTTGACCAGCCATTTTGTGTACAGGGGTGTTCCTGTAATCGAGATGATCAGGCCGAAAGCGGCAGCCAACAGGATAGAAATCATGCGGTGTCTGTGCCTTCCCGGTTATGAGTTATCTGTAGTCTTGGCGGCAGCATCGGGCTGGGCGCCACTGTCTGAGTTTAGTGCCTGAACAAAGTCACCGGCGCTTAACCAGGGCTGTGATTGCCCACTATCACGCTCGGTATGGGTGAGGTTGCCCTCATAGTCGGCAACTTTTTGCCCGAGAAGGCCCAGGCCAGCCCCGTTGGAGGACTTGAAAAGGACAATGTCACCCGGCTCAAGAGCACCGCGCAGGAGCTCGAAGGCTTCGTCGGTGCTGGAAACCCAGGTTGCTTCATTGCCCCAGGAACCTTCAAGGTGGGCGGTGTTGTAGATGGGCTTGGCAATATCGCCAACGGCAATGAGTTTGGAGATGTTGAGGCGTACGGCTAGCTGACCGATACGGTCGTGTTCGGTCAGGGTCTGGTCGCCCAGTTCCAGCATGGCACCGAGGACGGCCCAGGTGCGGTTGGTGGAGGGCAGACGGCCTAGCTGGGCTAGGGTCTGTAGGGCAGCGGTCATGGACTCGGGATTGGCGTTGTAGGCGTCGTTGATAACGGTGACGCCATCGGGACGGTCGGTGCGCTGCATACGCCATTTGGAGGCAGCCCCGGCAGTGTTGAGCTGCTGGGCGATGCGTTCGGGTGCGATACCGGCCTGGTATGCGACGGTGGCTGCCGCCAACAGATTGTAGACGTGGTGTTCGCCGATGAGCTGGGAGCTAATCTCATAGGCCTGCCCATCGGGGAAGGTCAGGGTAAAAGCCGGCTTGCCCTCATCGGTGGTGGTGAGGTTGGACGCCGTCATCCGGTGTTCTGCTACCCCGGGGTTGCTGGTGTGGGTCAGCTCGGCTTCGCGGCCCTCCACACCAAAGTAGGTGACAGGGGTAGAGGACCGGTTGATCATACGGCGCACCCGATAATCATCGATGTTCAGGCCCAGACCCAGGCGGACGCCTTCAGCCATCTCACCCTTGGTTGCTTCGATATTATCGACGCCACCAAATTCCCCAGCATGGGCGGTGCCGACCTTGAGCACAATGCCGTAGTCAGGGGAAATCATATCGGTCAGGTACTTGATGTTGCCCACCCGGTCAGCGCCCATCTCAATGACCAGGTAACGGGTGTCTTCCTCTGCCCTAAAGACGGTCAGCGGTACACCAACTTCACCGTTGAAGGACCCGATGGGGGCTACAGTCTTGCCCTCAGCGCCAAAGATGGCTGCCAGCAGGTCCTTGGTGGTGGTCTTACCCGCTGAGCCGGTAATACCCACGACCGTGACCTCCCCACGCTCGCGCAGGCGGGCCACGATGTAGGCGGCCAGACGACCCATAGCCAGCACGACATCGTCCACCAGAATGGAGGGGTAGACCTGACCAGCAGCGTCCTGAACCTCACGTTCAACAAGAGCTAGAGAGGCACCCTGCTCAAAGGCGGCAGGCAGGAAGTGATGGCCGTCCGTCACCTCGCCAGGCTTGGCGATAAAAAGGCAGCCGGGACCGACCTCGCGGGAATCTGTCGTGGCAGAAGTACAGGTCAGAACAGGAGCAGCGGCAGGGTCTACCCCCAGGAGGGTGCCCGCTACAGCTTCTTCAATCTCAAACGCTGAAAGTTCAATCATAGGTTTACCTTTAGGTTACTTCTGGTGGTTCTGGTAGGCCGGGAGCACGCTGAAACCAGCAGCTTGCAGGGCGCGGGCAGTTTCTACACGGTCGTCAAGCTCGATATCGGCACCGGCAACGTCCTGGGCTACCTCATGCCCGCGACCCGCCACCAGTATTGAGTCCTTGGGACCAGCCAGAGCAATAGCCTCGTCGATTGCTGCCGCACGGGGCTCGATATTGAGCACCCGGTGGGCTCGGGCACCGGCTTCACAAGCCGCGCGGGCACCGGCCTCAACGGCCTCACGAATGGGAGCAGGGTCTTCACCGTGGGGGTCATCGTCGGTCACCACCACGATATCGGCGTAGGTGGCCGCAATTTCGCCCATCAGGGGGCGCTTGGTCTGGTCGCGTTCACCGGTTGCACCGAAAACGATAATAACCTTGCCGTCCTCCTCAGCAGGCTCAATGGCTTCCAGGGCGCGTTTTAGAGCATCGGGGTTGTGGGCGAAATCTACCAGGGCGGTAGGTTCGGTGGAAATCAGCTGCATGCGTCCGGGCACAACGGGGGTCAGGGTCTCGGTGCGCGATAGTGCCTCCGCGATGCGGTCACGTTCTAGACCATCGCGGGCGCTCTCATAGACCATCACAGCAGCCAGTGCAGCATTTGAAACGTTAAAGTCGGCAGGTAGCAAGGTGGCGCTGGACAGTTCAAAACCGTCACCCCGGCGCAGAGCGAAGGAGTGACCGATGCCGGAGCGCTCTACCTTCACCAGGGCCCAGTCCTGAGCTGCGAGGGAGGTCAGCACGTCCGCCCCCGGCTCATAGCCAGCACCAAAGTTGGTGAAGAGGCGCACCACCGCGCGGGCTCCCAGAGCCTGGACAGCGCGCTCTGCCATGGCAAGGCCCCAGCGGTCGTCGGCGGTGATGACGGCGCGACGGGTACGGGCCGGAGTGAAGAGCTCAGCCTTGGAGTCGAAGTAGCTCTCCATGGTGCCGTGCAAATCCAGATGATCCTGGGTCAGGTTGGTAAAGCCCGCAACGTCGTAGCGGATGCCATCAACCCGGCGGTAATCCAGGGCATGCGAAGAAACTTCCATCGCTGCGCTGGTAATACCCTGCTCGCGCATGAGAGCGATCAGGGAGTGAACATGTGGAGACTCGGGGGTGGTGAGCTTAGAGGGAATAGCCTGACCACCGGCGAGAATCTCGATGGTGCCGATCAGGCCGGTCGTGTGGCCCAGGGCCTGCATGATCGAGTTGGTCATATAGGTGGTGGTGGTCTTGCCGTTGGTGCCGGTCACCGCAAAGAGGCGGGGCGCTCCCCCGCTACTGGGCTGGGAGGCATATATACGGGCAGAGAGCGGGCCGACAGCAGCTCGCACCTGGTCGGTGGTGACTACGCCCAGGCCCTCAGGAAGGCCCAGCTCACGCACAATCTCAAGGCCCGCTGCGTCGGTCAGCAGGGCGGACGCCCCCAACTCGATTGCAGCAGGAAGAAAGGACGCACCGTGGGCCTTTGCCCCGCCCAGGGCAACATAGAGGTCACCAGGCTGCACTTCACGGGAGTCCATAGTGATACCCGTGATGGGGCGGACGGACGCCTGCACCAGCTGCGCTCCTAACCCCACCTCGGTCAGCCAGTCGGCGACCTCAGCGCAGGTGCGCTCGGTAACCTGACGGGGGCGCAACGTCTGGGCGCTGCCATCAAGTGCTCGGTTTTGTGTCACGGGCTTTCCCTCCAATGGGCGGTCTATGTTAAGGTGCGCGGTGTGGCGCGAGTGCTAATAGGGTCTACTTTAGCCGTTTTCGTCATGTCCCTCAGCGAATTTAGGGGTCTCCTGCGGCTCCGTTGTGGAGCGGGGCACATTATAGATGTGCAGGGTTTTCTCCATAATTTCTGCAAACTGGGCTGTGGTATTTGCCAGGCCAACAGCCGATGCCGTGGTTTTCGGGCGGTGCATAGTAACCGATACGAGGAAGCGGGGGTCCTCGGTGGGAGCGACCCCCACAAAAGAGGTAGTCCAGCCATCATAGGTGCTAGAACCTTCGTCCACGTTTTCTGCGGTACCGGTCTTACCGGCGACCCGGTAGCCGTTAATCTGGGCACCTTTCGCACCACGACCCTGGTACACGACAGCCTCCATGACCTGGAGGGTCTTCCGGGCGGTTTCTTCACTCACCATGCGGGTACCTTCAGCGACCTCGCGGACTTCTTCGGTACCGTCCGTATCAATCACAGCATCAATGATGCGGGGCTTGAGCATAATCCCCTTATTGGCCATAGCTTGAAAAATCATAGAGGTCTGCAAGGCTGACTGGGCCACGCCCTGGCCAAAAAGCACATTGTACTGCTGGCGGATATCCCAGTCCTTCCAATCGGTGACCAGGCCCTGGGATTCGCCGGTTAGCTCAATACCGGTGAACTCCCCCATGCCAAACTTCTTAAGCCAGTTGTAGCGCTGCTCCTTGGTGAGCTTGCTACCCATCATGACGGTACCGGTGTTCATCGAGTCAGCAATAATACCGGCAACAGTGCGCTTCTGGGCGGGGTGCACGAAAGGATCGGTGATGGTCTGCTGATCAATTTCAAGCTCAGCAGGCACATCGTAAACGGTCTCAGGTTCAGCGATACCCTCTTCAAAGACGGCAGCGATGGTCAAAATCTTCTGGGGAGAACCCGGCTCAAAGACCTGGGTAATAGCGCGGGGGTTCATATCGGCCAGCTCAAAACGCTCAGCACCGGGATCCATCGTCGAAGAATCTGCCAGCGCCAGAATCGAGCCGTCACGCACGTCCATCACAATGGCCGTACCCCACTCAGCCTTCAGTTCCTCAGCACGGGCTTTAACCACCTGCTGCGCAAAATACTGTACGTCCTGATTGATGGTCAGCCGCACACTCTTACCGTCCTGGGCAGGGGTGTTCTGTTCGTCCCCGATAGGTATACGAATACCGTCAGCTGAGATTTCATAAACACGCTCACCGTCAACACCGGCTAGGTGCTCCCCCATGGTGCGTTCGATGCCCACCGAGTTGTTCACCTGCCGCGTTTCGCCGCTGGTGCCGTCCACGGCTTCCTCAATGATGCTAAAGCGGCCTACCACCGAACCGCCCACCTGGCCGTTGGGGTATTTGCGGTCAGAGAGAATCTCGCCATAGATATAGGGGGCGCCCAAGGCATCGACCTTGTTGTAGATGGCAGGGGTGACATTCTCTTTGACAATCTTGTATTTGAGGTCGCCATCGAGAGCCGCTTTCACATCGGCATCGCTCATTTCGAGAATATCGGCCAGCTCATAGACCAGTTCGGTGGGAGTAACCTCCACCGGGTCACGACTCTCATCGGTGTAGCGCTTAAAGTTGGCTACAGCAGACTGGTCAACGGTGATGTTATAGCGCTGCACGCTACGGGCCAGCACCTTGCCGTTAATATCGAGAATTTCGCCGCGCAGGGCCGGGATGGTCTGCACGCGGGTACGCTGAGCCTTCGCTGCATCGGCTAGGCCCTTGGGGTCAAGGCCTTGCAACCAGGCAAGGCGCAGGCCCACGACGCCCAGGCCACCGATACCCAGGGTACCCGCGATAAAGCCACGCCTCCCTACGGTGCGTTTGATGCCCTGGACGGGTTCGTTCTGCTCAGTGCCGCTCATCGTCCCCTATTTCTCTTCTGCTGTGATTCACTCTTACCTCCGGTTGCCTAGCCCGAGGTTACCTGCTGGCTCAGAACGCGAACAGGTGCCCACCACTGAGGCAGGCACCGTATCACGCGCTTGCTATTGACCGCCTGCGCTCGCCGCAGTGGACGGCTGGGCTGAGGTCTGGGCCGCGGGTGAGGCGCTGGCAGGAGCTGAGGCCTGGGCACTTGCTGAAGCGGCCGCGCTGGCTGATGCTTCTGCTGAGGCCTTGGCTTCGGCTTCTTCCTTCTTGCGCTGTTCCTCGGC
>JAXDRN010000101.1:0-13428 GCA_034090985.1 Rothia sp. (in: high G+C Gram-positive bacteria)
GGTTTGGTGACGAAGCATGGAATTCGGCGCTAGCTGGGGCAGCTATGACAAGATAGGAACATGACTTCTACCTTCCCTCCCCTCTCTGCCCCTACCGCCTGCCTCTGGATTCAGGGGGACGCTGCTGACGCTGCCCGCTACTATGAGCAGGCCCTGCCCCTCACCTCAGCAGAAGCAGCTGGCGGCCCTATTATTGAGCTCAGCATTGATGGCAGTCCCCTGCTCCTGCTGGGGGCTGATGATAGGTACTCCCCTAACCCCTCAATCTCAGGTTTCTTGCGCTTTAGCCCCCAGCGCTTTGGCGGCCTGGAGCAGGCTGAGCAGGCCCTTCGCGCAACCTACGCCGCCATCGGTGAGGGTGGGGAGCTGATGCCCCTGCAGGCCTACCCCTTCTCTGCCCTCTTTGCCTGGGTTCGAGACCGCTTTGGCTTTACCTGGCAGCTTTTTTTGGATGAGGCCGATAGCCCCCTTCCCTTCTTCACCCCCTGTTTTATGTTTGGCAACCTTGCCCACGGCAAGTGTGAGCAGGCTACAGATGCCTGGATGGCCCTGCTTGGCGGCGAGCGCCTGAGCCTAAGCCGCCACGGTGAAGGGTCCTACCTTGAACCTGAGGCAGTGCAGCTGACTACTTTCACGATGGGTGGGGGCTACTTTACCGCCATTGATGCAGGCACCTTCCACGATTTCACCTTTGATCCGGCTGTTTCTATGGTCCTTTTCTATAAGGATCAGGCGGGTATTGATGGGGCCTGGTCGGTCCTTTCTCAGGTGAAAGAGGCTGAGCGCTGTGGCTGGTGTGTGGATGCCTTCGGGGTTTCCTGGCAGGTGCTGCCTTCTCATATTGGCCAGCTGGTAGCTGATCCGGCCGCCCTGGATAAGCTCTTGAGCATGGGAAAGATTGAGCTTGACCGTTTCTAGTTCTAGGGTGATCTGATGAATCTCTTGGCCTACGCCCAGAAGTGTTTGCATGAGACTTTAGAGCAGCGGCCCCTGTCTGATGTTGATCTCTGTTTACTCAATGAGCTGGCCTATCTGCCCCTTGACCTGGTGGCTGATCATCATGCTGGTTTTCTGATGGGGGTTGGTGTTGGTCAGATTTATCAGGAGTTTGAAAGTGATCGGCAGCTGCGGTCTAACTGGTTTTTAGCTACGGCCCAGCGGCTGCAGCTGCTGAAGCTGGTTGCTTCTTCGGTGCGTTTTGCTGGCCTTAAGTTTTTTCGCTATGAGGCTAGGCTAGATGATCAGGAGCAGGTTCAGTTTGCGGCCCTTACCTTGCTGATTCCCGGTGCCCTTGAACAGGTGATTTTTAGGGGCACTGATGATAGTTTGATCGGCTGGAAGGAGGATTTTCATTTAGCTGCCCGCCAACAGATACCGGCTCAGGCCCTAGCTGTAGCCTATCTTTCTAGGGCTTTAGAGCTAGCTTCTGGCCTTCCTTTGCTGGTCACTGGCCACTCTAAGGGCGGGCATTTGGCGGTGCATGCAGCCAGCCAGCTTGATCAGGGGGCCCGGCAGCTACTAGAGCGGCTGGTGGTTTTTGATTCTCCGGGTTTTGTGAAGGAATTTCTTCATGAGCCGGGCTACCTAGAGACCGTAGAGAAGACGGTGGAGTATATTCCTGCCGATAGTGTTGTGGGCCGGCTGATGTATAAGCGGGGCAGGCCTTTAGTTGTTGCTAGTAGCTATTTTGGTTTGGTGCAGCATTCGGTTTTTCACTGGCAGACTGATCAGCTGGGTCATTTTCTGCTGCTGGATCAGCCCACTTCTACCAGTGACCGGGTTGAGGCTGTTACTCGGGCCTGGATGGACCGTCATTCTGCCCAGGAGGTTCGGCAGGTTGTTGATCTTTGTTTTGGTTTGGCCTTAGATGAGGGCTATAGCAGTTTGCTGCTGATTGGCCAGAAGGTGGTTCCTTTCCTGCAGCTGATGCGGTCTAAGGCGGCAGCCTTAGACCCTGAGGATTACCGGCTGATTCAGGATGTTTTAGATGATTTCCTCTTCCTCTGGCGGCAGGCTAAGGAGGAAGAAGATAGCCAGCTTGCTGGGAAGGCTGGGTCCTTGCATCTTTCTTCTTTTGCTTCTCTAGGTAGCCAAAGACCCCGGCTGCAGAGGCCTGGGCAGGCTTTTCTGGGCCGGGGTCTTTTTCCCCTAAGGGAGGGCAGGTTCTGGGAGTTACCTCTTTTAGCTAAGGGGCATGAAGAGGGAGAGCAGGTAGACCCAGATACAGAGGATGACCAGCAGGGCTAGGGAGAACTTGATAGCGGCGTTGGTAATCTTGGATTCCTGACCAGACATGTTCACTGAGGCTGCTGCGATGGCGATGGACTGGGGGGAGACGACCTTTGCCATCACGCCGCCTGCGGTGTTGGCTGCTACCAGCAGGCCGGGGTTGGCCCCGATCTGGCTGGCGGTGGTGGCCTGGAGGCCGGCAAAGAGGGTGTTGTTGTTGACCACCGAGCCGGTCACGAAGACCCCAATCCAGCCGATGATGGCTGAGAAGAGAGGGAAGATGGACCCTACTGCTGCCAGGGCTAGGGCCAGGGCTGAGGACATGCCACCGAAGTTCATCACGTTGGCTACGGCCATGACCAGGCAGATCAGCAGAATGGGCCGCCAGAGCTGCTTCCAGGCGCCGCCGAGTTCTTCGAAGGCAGCCTTCCAGCTGATGTTTGAGATTGCGATGGTGATCAGGGCTGCGATGAGGATTGCGGTGCCTGATGCGCCTAGCAGGTTCCAGTTCCAGACGGCTTTCATGGCGGTTGGTTCAGCGACGATGGGGGCTACCTGGCTGATCTGCCCGTGAAGGGCTGGCATCTGGACGGGGATGGTGGTCCAGTTCAGGGGGCCGGCTTCTGTGGTCTTGCTGGCTGCAACAACCAGGTTTTTGATGATGGGGGTAGACCAGAGCAGGATCATGATGGACAGAACAATGAAGGGGCTCCAGGCCTTAACAACGGAGTTGAAGCTAAAGGCTGTGGTGCTCTTTTCTAGTTCTGCCAGGCTGGGGGCACCGGGTTCCCGGTAGATGTGGGCTGGCTGCCATTTCATCATGGTCAGGGCTAGAACGATCAGGCCCAGCAGGAAGGGCAGGATGTCTACCAGTTCGGGGCCCAGGGCAAGGAGGACACCTGCCTGGCTGGCTGAGACAACAAAGCCTAGACCTAGGGCTAGCAGGCCGGTTTGCTTGAGGCCGCGGATGCCATCAAGGAGCATGACCAGAAGCAGGGGGATGAAGATGGTGATGACCTGTAGGACCCAAATCATCATGAGGTTGAGCTCTGCCTGGGGTACACCTGAGACGGTTGAGCCTGTGAGGACCGGGATACCGATTGCCCCGTAGGCACCAGAGGCGACGTTGGAGACCAGGGCTAGGAGGCAGGCCTTGACCGGTTCGAAGCCCAGGGTGACGAGTAGGGCGGCACAGATGGCGATGGGAATACCGAAGCCGGCTGCGCCTTCAAGGAAGCCGCCGAAGCAGAAGGCGATCAGGAGGACCTGGATGCGCTGGTCGGCTGAGATGGCTGAAACTGAGCCGCGGATAATGTCGAAGTTTCCGGCCCGTACGGTGATCCGGTAGAGCCAGACGGCCATCAGCACGATCCAGCTGATGGGCCACATGCCTGAGAGGAAGCCGTAGCCGATCGCTGAGATGGAGGCTGCAAAGGGCATGCCGAAGATGAAGACGGCTAGGGCTACTGCTGTGGCTAGGGAGATCAGGGCTGCGTTCACCCCCTTCATTTTCAGCAGGGTCAGTCCTAGGAGGAAGACCAGGATGGGCACTGCTGCCACGAGGGCTGAGAGGGCTTGGCTATTCAGGGGGTCATAGACCTGCTGCCACATGTGCTTTGTTTCCCTTCAGGGTGGGTTTTGGGACCCACAGTTTGGAGGTGTATGTCTTTTCCCTCCTTAAACTACCAGCAAACCACACGCAAAACTAACTAAAACAACATAATCCAAACATCCCCTGGGCCGCAGACCCCCCTCCCTGGCCGACTTGAGACTCAGCAGAGGGCAGACAGGCCAAGCCCTAAGGATATTTCCCCTAGTCAAAGAACCTTTGCTTCTAGCACATCAGCAGGAAGAAGCCCTTAAAACCAGGAGCACCTTAACCCAGTGGACTTCCTTACAGGCAGGCTGAAGGGCAGAGCAGGGAAGCAGAAACAGGCAGGCTCATAGTTTCCCCGAGCCTAGAGATAAATCTGAACCCAGAGATAAACCTGCGCCTAGAGGTACACCTGAGCCCGCCCCTGAGACTGCTGGGCCAGATCCTCTAAGGTCCTCTCTAAGGAGGTCACCCGCAGCCCCGGCAGGAAAACAGTGGTATCAGTTGGCAGGTGCAAGCTACCGTGGTGCACCCTCACCGCCTGGGCCCGAATCCGGTAGTAGCTATAGAGGTGAACTTCTTCTGGCAACTGCTCCAGGGGTAGGGTATGCAAGAGGGCGGCGCTCTCATGGCTAAAAATCACCCCCGGGTAGAGGCGGGCATGGGCCAAGAGGGTCACCAGGTACTGGGCCTGGTCGGTCAGACTGGCCCAGAGGCTCCTGTGCAGGTAGTAGCCGCGGGCCACCCTCCGATAGAGCCCCCTAGAGATGGCATAATCCAGGTGATAACGCTGGGGGTAGCGCTGGGCAAGGTCTTGGCCGGTCAGAAGCTGCTGATCTAGGGTTTCTAAGAGTGTCATGGCCTCAGCCTAGAAATCCTAGGCTAGGGGCTAGCTGGCCACTGGGGCCTGTGGATAAGATCCCTTCCCCTCTTTTGCCCAGATCAAAGCCAGGTTTTACCAGCTAGCAGGCAGGTAAAAGACCGGCAGGGGTTACCCTCTATGACCTTGAAGCTGTCAGCCTTTTCCACAGGCCGGGGCAGGACGCTCAAGAGCCCCGACCCAAAGAACAGCCAGGCAGTAAAAAGTGGGCATGAAAAAAGCCTCATCTACCAGTTTGATCTGATAGATGAGGCTTCATCTGTCGGGTTGACAGGATTTGAACCTGCGACCCCTTGACCCCCAGTCAAGTGCGCTACCAAGCTGCGCCACAACCCGATTGTCTCTCAAGAACCTTTCGTTCCCTTGAGCACTCGTATAACTATACACACCTTTTTCTGGGAGTGCAAAATCAAAAACCGGGTTTTCAGGCCAACTTTGGGGCGTTTTAGGTCACATTTTTAGCCGGGGGTCTCCTAGGCCTAGCGGCGGCCCTTAGCTGACTGCCGCTCCCCTAGGCTCCGACGTTCCCGCACCCGCATGGTGATATCAATGGGGGTGCCAGTAAAGTCGAAGGTCTCCCGCAGGCGGCGGGCAATAAAGCGGCGGTAGCCGGGGTCCAAGAAGCCGGTGGTAAAGAGAACAAACTTCGGCGGGCGAGAGGAAACCTGGGTTCCAAAGAGAATCCTAGGCTGCTTACCGCCACGCAGGGGGTGGGGGTGGGCTGCCACGATCTCACCCAGGAAGGCATTCAGACGGCCGGTAGGAATCCGAGAGTCCCAGGACTCCAAAGACCGTTCCAGGGCCGGAACCAGCTTGTCCTTATGCCAGCCGGTCTTAGCTGAAATGTTCACCCGAGGGGCCCACTTAACATGGGCCAGGTCCCGCTCGATCTCCCGCTCTAGTAGTTCCCGGCGGTCTTCATCCAGGGTGTCCCACTTATTGAAGGCAAGGACCATGGCCCGGCCAGCGTCCACAGCCATCTGAACAATCCGCACATCCTGCTCAGAAAGGGGCTCAGAGACATCCAGCAGAACAACAGCAACCTCAGCCCGCTCAATAGCTGTCTGGGTTCGCAAGGAAGCATAGAAGTCTGCGCCCTTAGCCATGTGCTGACGGCGGCGAATACCAGCAGTATCCACAAAACGCCAGGGGCGGCCGCCCAGGTCAACGATTTCATCGACCGGGTCACGGGTAGTACCGGCCAAATCATTGACCACAGCCCGCTCTTCCCCAGCTAGCTTATTGAGCAGGGAGGACTTCCCCACATTCGGGCGGCCAATCAGGGCAATACGGCGGGGCCCGCCTAGGGCCTCAGGCTCAGCGTACTGGGAGTGTTCAGGCATAACCTCCAGCAGGGCATCAAGCAGGTCAGCTAGGCCCCGGCCATGTAAGCCAGATACAGGGTAGGGCTGGCCCATCCCCAGGGACCAGAGGGAATGAACCTCAGGCTCCTGATGGGTATCGTCAATCTTATTAGCGATCAGCAAGATGGGCTTCTCTACTCGGCGTAGCATCCGCACAATTGCCTCATCAGTTGCCGAAATACCTACCAGGGCATCAACAACCAGCAGAACCACATCGGCATGGGCCACAGCGATTTCAGCCTGGGCAGCTACCTGGGCATCAATGCCCTTAGCGTCAGCCTCCCAACCGCCAGTATCCACCAGGGTAAAGTTCTTACCGGCCCATTCAGCCTTGTAAGAGACCCGGTCGCGGGTAACACCGGGCTTATCTTCAACCACGGCCTCCCGCCGGCCCAGAATCCGGTTAATGATGGTGGACTTACCCACATTAGGCCTACCGACAATGGCTACAACCGGGTCAGCCTCCCGGTCCTCATCCTCATCAGCATCGTAGCCCCAAGAAGCCAGCAGCTGGCGGTCTTCTTCGTCCAGCTCGTAGTCCTCTAGGCCAGCTAGGAGGGCCTGGGCCCGCTGGTCTGCTGTTTCATCGTCAATTTCCGCTAGACGGTCGGTTACATCATCTGCCCCGCCGCCTAGGAACTTCACCTCGTAGTCATCATGGGGAGTTACTTCTTCACGCATGGGCGCTACCTCCTAAGCTTTCAGCCGGCTCCTGCCGGCAGATAGGTACTTCCTTCTCAGAATATGCCCGGCCAGCCCTCAGGCTCACCGGGTCGGCCTTCTTGGGCTAGCCTTGAGCTAGCTGAGCCTCAACAGCCTCGATCACTGCTGCAATGGTTTCTTCAAAATTAAGGTCAGAAGAATCCACCAGGGTCACCCCTTCAGCCGCTTCAGTAAAGCTGGTGACCTTAGAGTCCTGCGCATCCCGCCCAGAGACCTGGGCAGCTAGCTGCTCGCTGTTCTGGCTTCCGCCCAGCTGCAGGCCCCGGCGGGCTAGACGCACCTCTTCACTGGCAGTCAGCAGCACCCGGGCATCAGCATCAGGAGCCACAACAGTAGTAATGTCCCTACCTTCAGCTACCATCCCAGTCTTGGAGCGGGCAATAAAATCCCTCTGAAGGTCAATCAGGATCTGACGGATGGGCAGGTGAGAGGCAAGGGCGGATACAGCCTCAGAGATACGCGGCTCCCGAATAGCCTGGCTAACATCTACTCCCCCAACTTCAATCACTTCCTGCTCAGGGTCAGTTCCCTGTAGGTAGGGGAAGGCGCGGGCAGCAGCCTCTAGGGCCTCCCCGTCCTTGAGGTCAATCTGCTGGTCGAGGCAGTACCAGGTCAGGGCCCGGTACATGGCCCCGGTATCCAGGTATTCTAGCCCGTAGTGGCGGGCTACAGCCTTAGAGACCGAAGACTTACCAGAGCCAGAAGGGCCATCAATAGCGATGACAAGTTTTTTCGTCATGTTTCTATCCTTATCTCACAACCTTCCAGCCGCGGCTGGTTAGATCTTCAATTAGTTTTTCATGCTCATTGGGATTTACCGATATTTCAGCCATACCCACTTGAGCCCCGGGGGAATGTTCCAGGCGCAAATCTTCAAGGTTTACCCCTAGCTCCCCAATTTCCTGCAGCAGGCGGGCAAGGGTTCCTGGGGCATCATCTACCAGGACCGTCAGCTGGGCAAAGGCTGAAGGGGAGCCACCGTGCTTACCGGGGATCCGGCCAACACCTGCATTGCCTTCTGCCATCAGCTGGGCAATATCCAGCCGGGCCCCGGGGGCCAGGGGGTCTTCTAGGGTAGCAATAAGGCGGGCTAGATCCTCTTGAACCCCGTAGAGGGACTGCACCAGAGGCTGAGCGTTAGCGGCCAGAATTTGCACCCAAAGACCAGGGTCTGAGGCGGCAATCCGGGTGGTGTCCCGCAGGCCCTGACCCGCTAGCCCAAGGGCGTAGAGGGGGGTATCTTGCAGGCGGGAGGCCAGCAGGGAACTCATCACCTGAGGCAGGTGGGAAATCAGGGCAACAGTCCGGTCGTGTTCAAAAACGTCCATGTGGCTAATGATCGAGCCCAGTTCGCTTGCTAGCTGCTGGGCTACCTTCAGCAGCTCAGGGCGAACCCGATCGTGGTCGCATAAGACCCAGGGGCGGGCTGAAAAAAGCTCCCCACGGGCAGCTACAGGGCCAGATTTTTCCCGCCCGGCCATGGGGTGGGTTCCCAGGTAGCGGCTGGTATCAGCCCCGCCCTGCTCTAGGCTCTCTAAGATACCGGCCTTCACTGAGGCGATATCAATCACGAAGGCAGCCGGGTAGTCGGCTAGGGCCTTAGCCACCAGCTCAGCTGTTACATCCGGTGGGGCAGCTACTACCACCAGCTGGGGGGATAGTTCAAGGCCGCTTCCCCCCTGCTGGTCTTGTTGATCCTGCTGGTTCTGCCATTCCTTAGCTAGGGCCCGCAGGGAGGTTCCTGCCCCAATGTCCTCAGCAACAGCTTCTGTGGTGGGTGAAATATCAGAAATATAGACTGTATAGCCCCTATGCCGCAGGCCCAGCCCCAGGGAGGCACCGAGCAGACCGGCCCCAATCACCAGGACCGGGCCGTGCAGGTGAGAGTCAAAAGAGCTAGCTAGACTCATTAGAGACCTACCGAGGCCAGCAGCTGACCAATTTCAACCTTAGAGAGGTTCCGAACGGTGCCCTGCTTCTGGGAGCCAATGCGGATCGGGCCCATCTCAACCCGAACCAGCTTCTCAACCGGGTAGCCCACATGCTCAAACATACGGCGGATAATCCGGTTCTTACCTGAGTGGATGGTGACCTCAACGAGCACGTGGCCGGGGGTGGAGTCAACCAGCTTGAACTCATCAACCCGGGTCACGCCATCTTCTAGGCGCAGGCCCTTCTTCATAGCTGCACCAATGCCAGGTTCCATGGGGCCAGGAACCTGCACCAGGTAGGTCTTGGGCACCTCGTAGGAGGGGTGGGTTAGGCGGTTAGCTAGTTCGCCGTCGTTGGTAAGCAGCAGCAGACCTTCAGTTTCAAGGTCTAGACGGCCGACGTGGAAGACCCGCTCAGTCATAGAGGAGCGCAGGAAGTTAGAAATGTTGGGCCGCCCGTCGGGGTCGTCCATGGCTGAGACTACCCCTGCTGGCTTATTGAGCACCATGTAGACCAGCTTATCGTTGGTCTGAATGGTCATCCCATCAACCTGAATATTGACTTCACGGGGGTTAACCCGCACACCGAGTTCTGTCACCAGAGTGTCGTTGACGGTAACGCGGCCTTCTTCGATCATTTCTTCACAGACCCGGCGGGAGGCAACCCCAGCCTGGGCCATAACCTTTTGCAGGCGCACCCCTTCATGGTCATAGAAGGGGTAGTGATCAACCGGTGCGTTCTTGGGTCGGCGGGGACGGTGGGGGCCGAAGTTCTTAGAGCCGCGGTTAGCTGGGCGGAACTCGCCCATTTCCTTGGCAAAGGGCTGACCGGAGCGGAACTTGGGCCCCTTACCGGTCCCTGCCTTGCGGGGACCGCCGGGAGTACCGGGCTTAGCGCCCTTATTAGCTGCCTGCCCTGAGCGGCCTGAACCTGCCTTAGGGCCAGCTCCCTTAGCTGAGCCAAAGCCCTTCTTACCGGCAAAGGAGCCTGACTTGCCAGCTCCTGGGCGGCCTGAACGGCGGGAGTTTGATCCTGATGAGTTATTTCCGTATGCCATTTCTTTTCTTTCTCTTCTCTTTCTCTGCTGTTTCTTGCTCTGAAGTTTATTCATAAGGGGGTTCAGCATGTTCACGCTCGCTGCCACCCTCTCGCCTGGCTCGCTTCGCTCACAAGGCGATTCACGCCAGCCGCCGAGCCAGCAGCTTCGCTGTGAACCTGCTCCACCTACCCTAATGATTAAGCCTCTAGCTGCTGGCTAGGGCAGGTCCTCTAGATCTAGCCTGCGCCCCAGATCAGCCGGTTCTGGCAGGTAGGGGGCTAGATCGGGCAGCTCCTCTAAGGAGTTGAGCCCCAGCTTCTGGAGCAGGCTATCTGTTGTGACGTACTGGTGTGCCCCCGAGGGGTCTGGAAGGGTCTGGGCAATGAGCCCTGCCTGCAGGAGCTTGCGCAGCGGCCCGTCCGCTGAGACCCCACGAACCTGAGAAATATAGGCCCGGGTCGCTGGCTGCTGGTAGGCGATAATCGCCAGGGTCTCTAGGGCGGCCTTGCTGAGCTTGTTCTGCTCTGCCCCCACAACAAAGCGGCTGACCCAGGGGGAAAAGTCCGCCCTGGAATAGAGCCGCCAGCCACCGGCCAGTTGGCGCAGCTCAAAACCGCGCGGCTCCTTAAGGCCGCCCTGACCCTCGTAGTCCTGGGCTAGGTCCTCTAGGGCCTGCCTTACCTGATCTTCTGGTAGTTGAAGGACTGCTGCAAATTCTGCTTCTGTGACCGGCAAGTCTGCAACGGCCAGAATAGCTTCTAGGGCTGCCCTGATACCGCCTGCCTGCAGCTCCAGGGGGTGGGGTTGCTGGGCCTGGTCTGGTTGCTGGGCCTGGTCTGGTTGCTGGGCTTGGTCTGACTGCCTACTCATGCACCTACTCCTTCTAGCTGCTGGGTTTGGTGGGCCGCCTGCTCCCCCAGCAGGCTTAGGCTAATAGGCCCTAGGGGCTTTTCCTGCCTCAGCTGGATCCGGCCCCGGCTGTAGAGCTCTAGCAGGGCCAAAAAGCGCACTACTCGTACCTCTTTGCTCCTGGCATCGGCACAGGCCTCTTCAAAGCTGAGTTCAGCCTGCTGGCTGAGCTTGCTGAGCAGGGCAGCTTCTTCTGCGGCGATGGTGGTCAGGGGGGTGTAAATGTAGTCAGCCTCAGCTAGGCTGCGGCTAGGGGCTTCTTCATCGCCCCCTGAGCTGAGGGCCCGGGCCGCTAGCTGGGCGAAGGCTTCTGGGCTCAGGTCAAGAACCAGCTCGGGCAGGATACTGGCGAAGGCTGGTTCTAGGGCAACTGAACGGGCAAAGCGCTGGCTTTCTTGGCCTAGTTTTTCTTCAAGTAAGCTAGCTACCTGCTGGTAGGCCCGGTATTGGAGCAGGCGGGCAAAGAGTAGATCTCTGGCTTCAAGGAGGGCCGGGGTTGGCTCTGCTGCAAGAGAGCGCTGGGGCAGGAGCCGGTTGATTTTGAGTTCTAGAAGGGTTGTTGCTGTCAGTAGAAAATCGCTGGCCCTGTCCAGGGCCTCCTGTTTACCCTCTTCTAGGAGGGGGCGAATGTAGGCTAGGAATTCGTCGGTGACTTCCGCTAGGGCGATGTCTGTAATATCTAGCTGGCGGCGGGATATGAGGCTCAAGAGCAGGTCGTAGGGGCCTTCAAAGTTGCTCAGACTAAGCCTGAAGGGGTCTGCTAGGGCCCCTGATCTTTCTTGGTTCGGTACCATCACGGCAGCGAGTCTCCTCTAGTTGAGGTTCGGTGGGCTTGCGCTTCTGTTCTGGGCCCACGGGGTTTTCTTCCTTCTATTCTGCCTGCCCCCCTGCCCTTCTTCAAGGACAGGGGGGCAAAAGTAGCCTAAACCATACCGGCACCCCTACCGGCTTTTCCTGAGACCCTGGGCTTAGGGGGCGCCGCCGCGGGAGATCAGCTCGCGGGCCAGCTGGCGGTAGGCCTCAGCGCCGGGGTGGTTAGAGGCGTAAGAAAGAATGGGCTCAGCCGACACGGAGGCGTCAGGGAACTTAACGGTGCGCTTGATGACGGTGTCAAAGACCTTATCGCCAAAGGCATCAACAATGCGGGCCAGCACCTCTTTAGAGTGCAGGGTGCGGGAGTCGAACATGGTGGCTAGAACACCGTCAATTTCGAGCTTGGGGTTCAGCCGGTCCTGCACCTTTTCAATGGAGTCCACTAGCAGGGCTACCGCGCGTAGGGCAAAGAACTCGCAGATTAGGGGAATAATGACCCCGTGGCTGGCGGTCAGGGCGTTGACGGTCAGCAGACCCAGGGATGGCTGGCAGTCAATCAGGATGACGTCGTAGTCGTTCTCAACCTTCCGTAGGGCACTAGCTAGCACCTGTTCACGGGCTACCTCATTGACGAGCTGCACTTCTGCGGCAGAGAGGTCGATGTTGGCAGGTAGCAGGTCGATCTTGTCGAACTCGGTGGCCTGGATAACCTGGCGAATATCGACCTTGCGGTCCATCATCACGTTGTAGACGGTGAGGTCAAGTTCGTGGGGGTTAGCCCCAAACCCTGCCGAGAGCGCC
Source organism: Rothia sp. (in: high G+C Gram-positive bacteria) (assembly GCA_034090985.1). GTDB lineage: Bacteria > Actinomycetota > Actinomycetes > Actinomycetales > Micrococcaceae > Rothia. Next base: position 12,285 of record JAXDRN010000101.1, read on the forward strand.
CCTTGGGGGTCAAAGTCAACCAGTAGGACGCGGCGGCCGGCTTCTGCCAGGGCCGCGCCCAGGTTGATGGTTGAGGTGGTTTTTCCAACGCCACCCTTCTGGTTGACCATGGAGATAATGCGGGCAGGCCCGTGGGTGGAGAGGGGCTTAGGGTCGGGGTAGGTTCGCAGGGGGCGGCCGGTGGGGCCGAGCTGCTCAGCGCCGGTTTCAGTCACTGTGTTCTCACCTTTGGTTGGGGTCAAGACTTTTACCTACCAGTTTAGCCGCTTGGGGCAAGCTGGGCTTTCATCTTCTCCTGAATCCAGCCTCCGATGGCTTTTTCTGCCTGACCGGCTGCTTCTTACTGCTCCGGGCCTGGTACTCGCCGGCCTTTTAGCGGATAAATTCTATGACGCGGTCAAAGGCTGCCTGGGAGGCACCGCTAGTGTCATATTTCAGGTTGCCCATGTAACCGTGCATGGTAAGCCCGTAGGTTTCTTCATCGGTGTGGAAGTAGGTCGCTTCTCCCCCGGCCTGGTTCAGAGCATCTGCGAAGGCTCTCATGTCGGCGGGGAAGCCGTCCTTAGTACCTGCCAGGGTGATGGCCTTGGGGGTGTCTTGGGTCAGGTAGGGAATGGGGTTATAAAGGCGGGTCTTGTCTGATTCTGGCAGGAAGATTGAGGTCTGCAGGTAGTTACCGATCAGCGCCCGGGTTGCCAGGTTCATGGTCTCAGGGACGATAGGGGCGTCATCAATAATGGCTGAGTGAACCTGGTCGGGGGTCAGCAGGGGTTCTTGGGTGAATTCGAAGAGGTTGGCGTAGGCGGGGTTTGAGATGGCGGTGATGTATTGGCTGACCATGATAGCTCCGGCTGATGATCCAAAGAAGCGCACCTGGTCCATGGAGATCTTCAGTTCCTCAGCATGGGTGATGAGGTAGTTCATAGCCTCGTTCATTTGAAGCACCGGCCCTGGAAAGTAGCTGGCCGGGGTCAGAGCATAGTTGACGGCAACCAGGTTGTACCCCTGCAGGACGAACTGTTCCAGCAGGTAGTTTGCATCGTCGTTGACGGCCAGGGGGTCACCGATTGCCTTATCGCCAGCGAAAAATCCGCCACCGTGGAAGTAGACGATAGTGGGGGTCTGATCATCGGCATCGGGTGCG
>JAXDRN010000102.1:0-3575 GCA_034090985.1 Rothia sp. (in: high G+C Gram-positive bacteria)
CCATTTGGATTGTTCTTCTGCCAGTTCCAGTGGTCCCGAACCATGGTCTCAATGTTGCGGGAAGCAGACCATCCCAAATCAGCCAGGGCAGCAGAAGGATCAGCGTAAGAAACAGCTACATCGCCAGGGCGGCGATCAACAATCTTGTAGGGCAGCTCCTTGCCAGCAGCCTTCTCAAAGGCATGAAGAACCTCAAGCACTGAGTAACCGTTACCGGTACCCAGGTTCCAGGTGTGCAGGCCACCGTGGCTCGTGATGTAATCCAGGGCCTTCAGGTGCCCATCAGCTAGATCAACAACGTGAATGTAGTCGCGCACGCCGGTGCCATCAACAGTGGGGTAGTCGTTACCAAAAACATTCAGGTGCTCCCGGCGGCCTACAGCAACCTGGGCAATGAAGGGAACCAGGTTATTAGGAATACCAGCAGGGTCCTCACCAATCCGGCCAGACTCGTGGGCACCAACAGGGTTAAAGTAGCGTAGCAGGGCAATGTTCCAGCGGGAATCAGAGGCAGCTAAATCAACGAGCATATCCTCAATGTGCTCCTTGGTGCGGCCGTAGCAGGACTGGGCGTCCATGTTGATCTTCTCAGTCAAAGGCATAGACTCAGGCTCGCCGTAAACAGTAGCTGAAGAAGAGAAAACAATAGACCGGCAGTTAGCCTCTTCCATGGCGTAGAGCAGGTTCAAAGTACCAGTAACGTTCGTCTGGTAGTACCAGAGGGGCTTCTCAGCGGACTCGCCCACAGCCTTCAGGCCAGCAAAGTGAATCACAGCATCAGGCTGAACCAGATTAAAGAGCTGCTTCATACCAGGAAGATCAAGCAGATCAACCTTACGGAACTCAACGGTTTTACCGGTTAGCTCCTCAACCCTGGCCAAGGACTCCATAGAAGAGTTAGAGAGGTTATCCATAACGGTTACGTCATGGCCAGCCTCAAGTAGCTCAAGGACAGTGTGGGAGCCGATGTAGCCAGCCCCGCCGGTAACAAGAATCTTCATAATGACCCCTAATAGATACGAATTAGTGTTCTTCTAGCTTACCTGCCCCCGGCCCCGCCAGCCGGTAGATGCACAAGCGGGGCTAGGAGCAAAAAGGGGGATAACCCCCCAGGAAGGCTAGCTAGGAAGGCTAGCTAGCCCTTCCTCGGGCGGCCAGCCAGGTAGACCGCGCTGCCTAGGCCCACAAGAAGGGCCCCAGCGAGCAGCAGGGGAAGGAGGGGAAGGCCTGTCCTCGCCAGAACCCCGCTGCTGCCAGAGGCAAAAGAGGTTGAAGCAGCAGAAGGGCTAGCAGCAGGTGAGGTAGCCGGCAGAAGAGGGGCCTTCTCTGCCAGGGGAGGGGCTAGGGGCTGGCTGCTAGCTTCTTGGCTTGCCTGGGCGGAAGGGGCTGGGCTAGCTTCAGGGGCTGGGCTTACTTCAGGGGCCGGGCTGACTTCAGGAGCCGGGCTCTCTTCAGAGGTAGCAGACAGGGAGCTGGTACCAACAGTCCAGTTCTTCACAAAGAAGGTAGCCGGGTCAATAGTCTTGCTGCTGATAGCCCAATCAATCATCAGGTCACGCACCGCCTTCTGCTCCTCATAAACAATAGGGGCACTTGTCACATGCGGGTAGCCCGAGCCACCAGACCAGCGGTAGTTATTCAAGGCCAAAATCACCTTCTGATCAGCAGCCAGGGGGCTACCATCGGGCAGGGAAAGGCCCTCAATACGTTCGCCAACAGGCTTAGAAATATTGATGTGGTAGTTCACCCCAGAAAGCACGTCGTAAGAATAATCGGGAATACCGCGAGTAGCCCCCTCATAGAGGGCATTAGTCACCGTAGACCAGTCGCTAATCACAGCCCCAGGTTCCTGCTGCTGGTAGTAGCGGGCAGACCACTCCAGGTAGTCCTTGACCTGGGCACCGGTCAGCTCCACAGCGTAGAGGGTGTTGTCGTAGATGTAGAGGCTGGCCATATCAGCAATGGTGACATTCCCCTCCTTAAAGACAGCGGTACGAGAGAAGGGAGAAGCCTCAGCCAAGATAGGCAGCCCCTCATACTGGGTTCCGGCCAGGGCCCGGCTAACTTCTTCGGTCTGAACCATGTTGATGAAATCCAGAACCGCAGTATCCTCCCAGGCGCTGCTTGCAGCAGGCATTTCAGCACTGGCCTGAGCTACCACGGTCTGCACCCACTCGGTAGTCTTCGAGTGGTAGGGCTCAATCGCTGCAAGGACGGACGGGTCGGCAGCGTAATCACCGGCATTTAGGGCAAGAGCTGTGGGCTTTTCATCCTCAGTCCACTTGACCTCAATATCACCGTCAGCCTCCTTGACCAGGGGTAGGGTAACTTCTGAGAGGAAGCGGGCCCAGTAACCGGGCTGGGTGTAGAGTACCGGCTCACCCTTTTTGTTGCTGAAGTATTCCTGCACCTTATCGGTCACATGGGAGTGGCCGCCAATCACCAGATCAACATCAGTGGACTGCTCAGCTACTGACCTGGCGACGTTTTCGGTTAGGTCAGCCGGGTTGTAGGTGTAGCCCTGGGCATCTAGGCCGGTGTGGGCCAGGACGACAACCACGTCGGCCCCTGCGGCCTTGACCTTGGGCGCCCACTCGGCAACAGTGGCAGCAGCATCCCTAAACTCCAGCTTGCCCTCAACCGTGGCCTTATCCCACACCCTCACACCGGGAGTCACCACACCAATAACAGCTACCTGGATCTTCTCGCCACCTACGGTCTTTTCAATCAGGGTGTAGGGCTCATAGGCCGGGAAGCCGGTTGCGGTATCAATGACATTAGCGCCCAGTAGGGGCATGGTCAGGTTCTGGCTGTACTGGGCGGCAGCCTCAGGCCCATAGTTAAACTCGTGGTTGCCCACAACACCGGCCTCATAGCCAAGTAGGTTAAAGACCGAGGCCATAGGGTCAAGGCTGGTAGCGGTGCGATTGTTCTGGTAGTAGGTCTGTAAAGGGTTGCCCTGGTTGGCGTCCCCATTATCCAGAAGCAGGGTAGAGTCTGCCCCCTTAGTCGCCCGGGTCTGGGCAATAGCGGTAGCCAGATGCTCCATACCCAGGGCCTTAGGGCCTTCACCGTAGGAGGCACCGGTGAAATAGTCGTAATTCAAGGCCCGGCCGTGGATATCAGTTGAAGCCAGCACCGTCAGATCACCTAGGTCAGTATCGCCCTCTGCGGCGAAGGCCGCAGGAACAAGCAGGCTGGAAGAGACCAGACCAAGGCCCACCAGCAGAGAAAGAGAACGCTTCATGACTAGAGCTTTCTATCAGATAATGTGTGCCCTCTCATTCTAAAGGGCCTGCATCTTCGGAAAGAAGATACAGGCCCCAGAAGCAGTGAGGCTTATTCATAAGGGTAGGTGAAGCAGGTTCACAGCGAAGCTGCTGGCTCGGGGCTGGCGTGAATCGCCTTGTGAGCGAAGCGAACCAGGCGAGAGGGCCGGCAGATGAAGCGAAGCGGGTGCGTCAGCACTCAAGAGCGAGCGGAATCACCTGAGCTTGCGAAGGTGTGAGCCTGCGGAACCCCCTATGAATAAGCTTCAGTAAAAGCTAACTAGGTTGAAGTTTTAGTTAGCGTGT
>JAXDRN010000103.1:0-28773 GCA_034090985.1 Rothia sp. (in: high G+C Gram-positive bacteria)
CAAGGAGGGCCGGGCCGTCCTGGCCCGGATCGAGCCGGTCAAAGAGGGCGCTGAAGGTCCCTAGGGCGTCGGTGACCTGCTGCTGGGCTGGGTCGGTCAGCCGGCCTGCCCCCACTCGGACGGCCCTGCCCGGGGCGGGCAGGTCTGGAGCGGGCAGGGGAGTCAGGGAATCTAAGGTCATGGTTCTTCTTAGTCTACGCCTGCCTACTTAGGCTCTCTTCCTGTGCCGGGGTTGAAACGCGCGCGTAACCAACTTTCATAGCTAGCTTTTCTTCTTGGGGCGACCTGGCCCCGTGAACTGCTCGGTGAACCACTTTTCAATCGTGGCCCTTTCCCACAGGGATTCTTCTTTGCCGTTTTTGCCGATAGCTACGGCATCCGGCTTAGGTAGGTTATAGCGCGATACGGCGGCCGGGTCTTTGCCCCAAATGTGGGCAATTCCGCTGCGTCTAAGTAGTTCGCGGGGCATAGGGCTAGTCTTCCTTTCGGCCAAGGGTGTAGTAGCGGTGGGCTAGAAATCCCACTGCTATGGCTATGAGTAGGGGGGTAAGAGCCTGTGAAAGAACCGCGCTCAGTGCTGCGGTGGTGGACGCTAGGGTGAACCAGTGTCCGGCTCGGGTGTAGTCATTGGCCTTTTGCATGGCTTGCTTCCTCTTCTAAACTGGTGGTGGAGGGTGGGGGTTTCACACCCCCACCCCTTAAGGTTCAGCTATTTCTTTTTGCTGTTCCTCTTCTTGCTGGTGGCCTTATGTGCTTTCCGGGCTGTGAGGCCACCGGCAATGATTGCCATCGCTGAGACGGTTTGGAAGAATCCAGTGCCGAAGTTTTCCACAAGCATGGTGCAAAACTAGGGAGCAAAACTAAGTGGTGCAAAACTGGATGTGTTCAGCGGTTTTTGCCCCTGATTGTCCTAAGCCTGTTCCCTGCCCACCTCCCAACTAGCCACAAAGAACACTCCCTAACTGCCTGCTCACCTCCAACAACCTCACAGGCCCCCTAGATGACCACAGACCACGTTGCCTGTGCCTCTGAGTGCTTAGCCTGTCCCCTTACCCCCTCATGCTGGCCCATAGGCTTCCAGGGCAAGCAAAAGCCCCGCCCTCTGTCGCGCTCTGCGCGTCAAAGAGGGAGGGGGTTTTGCACGGCAGGCCGGTCAAGCGCGGCGCTTGTGCGGGGGTGTGGGGGGGGGGCGTCAGCTCTCACAGCTACTCTGCTCGCTTTTTGACGACTTGAATTTGTAGGCTATCAAAATGTTTATATCTAGATAATAATATAAGGACTGTTCATAAGGTGTATCGAAATATCTCAATTTTGCTAATGAATGGGAAAATGTAGTTTTCTGACACTCTTATAGGCAAGCCTCTGTTTTATTTCTTCAAGCTAGAAAAAAGAACCAGGGTTCCAGAGGTTGGCAGCAATATAAATCCTGAAATAATCATTAAAGTAATATACTTCCCAAATGTACCATTGATACCTATGGATACAATAATCCATCCTATAAATATGAGAGATATGGAAAGGTAGAATAATATTCTGGATACTTTTTGCATGTTTTTCTCGATGTCTAAATTTCTAGATTAGAGCATTGCCTTCCCTGCGCAGTGGCCAATAGTTCCTCCTGTTATACCAGCAACTGAAGTTGCACAGATAATACAGCCAATACCTGCAGTAGCAGCACATGCTGCTCCGCAGGCAACACCAATTGCTGCAATAGCCCAGGAGGCTATGCCTTGTTGGCTTAGGCAGTCATTAAATGTTTTCCAATTAAATCCAGCTGTTTGCATTAGATTTTTATTCTGATTGTACGATGCCAGCTGAGTATTTGATTTCCCTGAGCTGGGTTGGGCAACCTCCTTGTGGATAATGTATTTACCATCCTGCCAGAAGGTGATGCTCCCTGAGGTGGGGGTTTTTTCCTTAAACAGTACTTCGCCGTAGGACAAGAGGTTGCCAGACTCATCAAAATAAAAGCTGACTCCTGATATATCAAGGATTGAATTGGTATCCTCAAATGGAATGCGTAGCATCTTGTAGCCGTCATTTGTTTCAAGAATTTGCGCATCTAGGAAATTAAGTGAGATTCCACTGTTTATTTCATATTCACTCTTGTGTATTTTGTGAATCAGGTTTAATTTATCTGATTCTTTTCCATCAAATGTATTTTCTTCGAAACTGGTTATTTTTTCTTCTACTTTATATGCACTTTCGTCAATAAAGCTTTCTGCTACTGAAATGTCATCATTATTGTATGAGTTTGTGTGTATATAATTTATTGTTCCCATGCCGAATAATGATGAGAATATAGCAAGGGTTGAAATAGCGAACTTTAGCATCATTGCTCCAATTCTTTTGAAATTATTTAACTGGACAACCTGGGTTTAGGCCTAGTTTAATTTACACTGCATCACAAGCAAGAAGGAAGGTCCTGGGGGTGTAGGCCGTCCTTGATGCCAGCTATGTGTTTCTAATTTATAATGTATCAGATTGTTGGGGGGTGTGAGACTGCTTTCTATGGTTCTTGACAAGATGACTTAATTGTTACTTGATAGGTATGTTCATAGCATCATCCTCTTCATCCTCAAAAGGAAGATTCGCGTTCTCTGGCTCTGCCTCCTGCACGGGCTCCACCTTTAACAGGTGCTCCCAGGGGTTCGCCGGTTTCTGTTTGACATCCGGGGCTACTGCCGGTTCGGTCGGCTGCGGTACTTCCTGCATACCCTCCGCTACAGGGGTAGCCGCTGCTGGTGGTTGCGGTAGCCCAGTCTTACGCACTTTCACCTTTTCCACCATGCGCGGACTTTTCACCACGGCCACCACTTCGCCAGGGTTCAGGTTCCGCAATACATTGGGGTGCAGTGTGAACACCTCAACCTCTCGCGCGGTGCCTTGACCGCTGGCCCGCGCCTGGGTACCCAACAGGTCTTTATCCTCAAAAGTCTGTAGGGTTTCTTTCATGGCTTGACGGGTGCCCAGCATATCGGCCAGCTCATCAGCCTTAATATCAATCTGGTGAAGAATCTTCATGGCCGTATTGCTCATAAGATGGTCTTTAAAACCATTGTCGATGGTCTCTAGGGTGACAAGAGTCTGTGCTGAGAGCACGGACGCCCCGCCGTGTGAACGGGTACGCTCCACCACGTCCACCAGGTTAGATCCGCCCAGGGCTGAAAACTCGTCCACTATCAGCAGGTTCAGCCGGTTTTGCTCCCCGATGGTCGGGTTCTCGTGCCACTTAGCCGCCCCAGGTCGGCCATTGCTGCCACATAATCACTAATGGCAAGGTTTGCAATGAACTGGGAGGCTTCAAGGTCGCGGGCGGCGTCCATGTTGAACAGCACAATATCCCCGGTCTTGAAAGCTGCCCGTAGGTCTAGCCCGCCTGGTTCATCAACCAGCACATTACCGGCTGCTCCCTCGGCTAGCACTGCCAAACGTGAACGCATACCCTCAGCGGCTGTAGCGACTTCTTTAGCAGTGCGCTGAGGTGTCTCGTCCTCGCGCCACTCTGGTATATAGCGGCCTCTTGCTACAGCAATAAACCCGGCCACCACTAGCGCCACCGGCAGACCAAACCAAACTTGAGCCAGGAGCCACCCTGGCAGGTGGCTAGAAGCGAAAGAAAACAGGTCGGTAAGTCCGGCGGCCTGAACGTAGGCGCGTACTCGCGCACCCACAGAAAATAAGTCCTAAACCCACCGGCTATAGCTGAGATTGCACTTGCTCCTAGACCGGCGAGAAGCCAATGGGTCACGATGATTCCACTGGTGCTCTGTATAGGTGAGCTGTGGCCAAGGGAAACTCATGGAAAACCAGCCTTACATTGGGGTGCTTACTGAGAAAATATACCCCAATTTTCTCAGTAAGCGCCTTATTGAGAAAATCTGCCGGAATTGTCTCAATAAGAAGGCCATCCAGGACGCCGCCGTCCTAACTCTTACGTGCAACAGCACAAAGCAAAGCACCGTCTACCGCGACTGCGAGTTTTTCGAGCGTAGCGAGAAACTGTCTGAGCGTAAGCGGTAGACGGTGCGAAGCATAACCAGGTGTTTAGAAGTAGTAGGGGTAGGCCTCCCAGTTAGGGTCCCGCTTCTCTAGGAAGGCGTCGCGGCCCTCAACAGCCTCGTCAGTCATGTAGGCCATGCGGGTGGCCTCGCCGGCAAAGACCTGCTGGCCAACCATGCCGTCATCTGGCAGGTTAAAAGCGAACTTGAGCATACGGATAGCCTGCGGGGACTGGCGGGCAATGTGGGCTGCGTATTCCAGGCCCTTCTTTTCCAGCTCGGCGTGGGGTACCACGTCATTCACAGCGCCCATCTGGTACATGCGCTGGGCATCGTACTCCTTGGCCAGAAAGAAAATCTCGCGGGCAAACTTCTGGCCCACCTGGCGGGCCAGAAGGGCTGAGCCGTAGCCGGCGTCAAAGGAGCCCACGGTCGCATCGGTCTGCTTGAACTTGCCGTACTCTTCTGAGGCAATGGTCAGGTCGGCTACCACATGCAGGGAGTGGCCGCCACCGGCTGCCCAGCCCGAGACTAGGGCGATAACCACCTTGGGCATGGTGCGGATCAGGCGCTGGACCTCTAGAATGTGCAGGCGGCCGGCCCGGGCCGGGTCAATCGAATCGCGGGTCTCACCTTCGGCATAGCGGTAGCCGTCGCGGCCACGGATGCGCTGGTCGCCGCCGGAGCAGAAGGCCCAGCCGCCGTCCTTGGCAGAGGGGCCGTTGCCGGTCAGCAGCACGGTACCCACGTTGGAGGTCATCCGGGCGTGATCCAGCACCCTATAGAGCTCATCGACGGTGTGGGGGCGGAAGGCGTTACGCACCTCGGGCCGGTCAAAGGCGATGCGGACGGTCGGTAGGTCGCGCAGGATTTCACCGGCCTCGTTGCGTTCAACCTGGCGGTGGTAGGTGATGTCGGTGAGGTCTTCAAAGCCCTCAACCAGGCGCCAGGCCTGGGGGTCAAAAATATCAGAAACCTTGGCAGGAAGTTCGTTAGTCATAGCCACCAGTCTACCCAGGGCGCCCCGGGGTGGTTCCATATAGGTAACCGAAAGCTTCATCTGCGCGTTCAAAGAACACGCAGATGAAGCTTTCGGTTACATTCAGCAGAAGAAAGGGAAAGTGCGGCGTCCTGACAAAAGAAGAAACTTAGCTGCTGGTTCTAGCGGAAGCTAGCCTTAGCGGGAGAGCTCCACGGCCCGGTCAAACTCTTCGTTGATCTCCCGGCTAGCAGCTGAGTCACCCTTATAGGTGGCCACCGAAATCAGGTAGGCAAAGAGCAGGTTCACCAAGAAGCCAGGAACGATCTCGTACATGGCGCCTGAGAGGGTCTCGTTATAGCCCCAGACAAAGACGGTGATAGTGGCTGCAATCATGCCAGCTACAGCCCCGGTGGCGGTGAGCTTACGCCAGTAGAGGCTGAGAATCACGATGGGGCCAAAGGCGGCACCGAAGCCTGCCCAGGCGAAGGCGACCAGGGAAAGAACAGAAGAATCGGGGTTCCAGGCTAGCAGACCCGCAATCAGTGAGACCACTAGTACGCCTGCCCGGCCCAGCCAGAGGCCCTTAGCGTCTGAGAGTTCCTTGCCGCTACTGGTCAGCTTGTAGAGGTCTTCAGCCAGAGCTGAGGAGCAGACAATGAGCTGGGAGGAGAGGGTAGACATAATTGCTGCCAGCACCGCAGCCAGCACAAAGCCAGCTAGCAGGGGGTGGAGCAGAATCTGAGACATATCCAAGAAGACCGATTCGGCGTTGGTGGTGTCGGTGAGGGTAGCTTCAGGGTTCTTCTCAAAGTAGGCAATGCCGATCAGCCCTGCACTCATGGCACCGACCAGGGTGGCAATCATCCAGCTGATGCCGATGCGGCGGCCAGCGGCAGCGTCCTTGGCTGACCGCAGGCCCATGAAGCGAACAATGATGTGCGGCTGACCGAAATAGCCCAGGCCCCAGGCGGCTGAAGAGAGAATGCCCAGTAGGGTGGTGCCGGCAAAGAGGGAGAGGGCCTTGGGGTTGACCGATTCGATGGTGCTTTCTAGGCCCGAGAAGCCACCCACATACATCAGGGCCATGATGGGCAGAACAATCAGGGCGGTGAGCATGAGTAGGCCCTGCACCACGTCAGTGTAGGTGGCTCCTAGGAAGCCGCCAAAGAGGGTGTAGGCCACGGTGATGCTGGCTACCAGGAGCATGCCGGTGTGGTAGTTGCCACCGAAGGAGGCCTGGAAGAAGACCCCACCGGCTACCATGCCTGATGAGACGTAGAAGGTGAAGAAGATCAGGATCACCAGGGCTGCAAAGATGCGGGTTAGGCCGCGGGGGTCGCGCAGGCGGTTGTGGAAGAAGGAGGGGACGGTAACTGAGTTGCGGGAGACCTCAGTGTAGGCCCGTAGGCGGGGGGCTACGAACTTCCAGTTGAGCCAGGCTCCAATGGTCAGGCCAATGGCGATCCAGGCTTCGGCCAGGCCGGTGATGTAGAGGGCCCCGGGCAGGCCCATGAGTAGCCAGCCGGACATGTCAGAAGCGCCAGCTGAGAGGGCAGCTGCGGTGGGGGAGAGGGAGCGGCCTCCTAGAACGTAGTCGTCTAGGTTCTTGTTTTTGCCCTTGGCCCAGAGGCCGATAGCGACCATGGCCGCAAAGTAGATAGTCAGGGCTATTAGCTGGTAGGTGCTGTTGTTCATAGGTTCCCCTTGTTCCTGCGTGAACTTGCGGTGTCTGGCCAACTGACAGGTCTAGGAAAAGCATCTATCAGTAGTTTTTCTTAAGTAACCTGTTTAGATTACCTGATGTTATCCCTGTCTCAGGCCATCCTTTCTGTGGGATAGCTTACAGCTTTTCTGCCTCCTCTAGCCCACTAGGAGGCCTGCGTGTCGCCCCCTTCAAGGAAGAACGGTTAGTCCGCCAAACCAGCAGGGCCCCTGAGCCTGCAATCAGAAGAATCCCCAGATAGGACCAGAGAGGCAGGACCTGCCCCAAAAGCAGGGCCCCAACCAGGGCCCCAACGACCGGATCAAGAGAGAAAAGCACCCCAATGAGGGCAGCGCTCGTCAGCTGACCGGCAATGTTGTCAGCCGAATAGGCTAGGGCAACCCCCAAGAGGGCAGAGAGACAGAGAAGAAAATAGTCATGAGATCCCAACTGGCCCAGGGCCGGCAGGGAGAGGGGCAGTAAGAGAAGGGCTGAAAAGGCCAGGGAAAGGCTGGTTCCCCGCAGGCCCCTGGTGGCCGGGGAGCTAGAACCCATAGAAGCCGAATAGAGGGTGTAGCCAGCCATAGAGGCAGCCGACCCTAGGGCCCAGAGAAAGCCTAGGGGGTCAGCCTGCCCAGAGAAGGTTGGCCCAGCCAGGAGGATAACCCCGGCAAGGGCCAGCAGGGCTAAAAGTCCATCAGCTAGGCGGCGAACCCCGCAGAGGGCAATCAAAAAGGCCCCCAGATACTCAAAGGTAACAGCCACCCCTAGGGGAATCCGATCAACAGCCTGGTAGAAGCAGATGCTCATCAGGGTCAATACCAGCCCGTAGGCAAGAACCTGCCCCAGATCCTTTCTGGTCAGGGCCAGGGGATTAGGGCGAACCAGTAGCCAGAGAACCAGGGCCGCCAGCAGGGCCCTGAGAGCGGCAACCGGGGCCGGGCCCAGGCTAGCTATCAGATCAGAAATCAGGGCTGTTGACAGCTGGATGCCCAGGGAACCGCTTAAGATCAGCAGCAGGGCAGCGGTGCCCCGGTGGGCAGGTGGAATCCGATCAGCAAGGCTCATTCTCTTTCTCCTTGGCTTTGAACAGGCTAGGGGGGCTAAGAATCTGGGGGATAAGAATTTGGTGAGTCTAGGGGCCTGCGGATCTAGAGGCCGCAGCAGCCCTCCAGAAGGGGATCAACGAGCAGCCAGGGCTTGCTGCTGAGCTTCTCGGGGTCAAAGACCTGCAGCATTTCCTGGGGGCTCTCAGGCAGGTGGGGGCCAGCTGACCCGGCAGCCTTCCCCAGCAGGGGCGGAAGGGGCAGCGAGGCTGCCATCATGGTCAGAACCTGCTCCCTGCTCACCCCAGCAGCCCTCAGCTGCCCTAGGGTAACAGCCCCGTCCCGCTTAGCCAGCCTCTGGCCGGCAGCATTGAGGGCCAGGGGAACATGGGTATAGCTTGGAATAGGCAAACCTAGCAGGTGGGCCAGGTAGGCCTGACGGGGGGCGCTAGCTAGCAGGTCAGCTCCCCGAACAACCTCTGTCACCCCCTGGTAGGCGTCATCAAGAACAGAGGCCAGGTTATAGGCAAAAACCCCATCTGCCCGCAGAAGTACAAAGTCATCAACAGCATCAGTGTAGGCACCGGCATAACGGTCCTGGACCGTCCAGGTGCTGACCTGGGCCTTAAGGCGCAGGGAGGGCTGCTTGTGGGCCCGGCGCTCAGCCCGCTCAGCCTCTGTAAGCCCGCGGCAGGTTCCCGGGTAGGAGCCCGGTGCCCCGTGGGGGGCCCGGGAGGCTTCAAGGATTTCCCGGCGGCTGCAGAAACATTCGTAGACTAGGCCGGCCTCCTGGAGCTGAGCCAGGGCCTGTGCGTAGGCCTGAAGGCGGCTGGACTGATAGAGCACCGGCCCATCCCAGTCAAGACCGAGGAAGGCTAAGTCAGCTAGCTGCCTTTCAGCTGCCCCGGGCTGAACCCTATCAAGATCATCAACCCGCAGCACAAAACGGCCCCGGGCCTGGCGGGCAAAAAGCCAGGCTAGAAGGGCTGTACGAAGGTTTCCCAGGTGCAAATCACCTGACGGTGAAGGGGCATAGCGGCCACAGGCAAGGGCGGTAGGGTCAAGGCTCATCACCCTTCTAGTTTACTGGCTGCCTACCAGCCTGCCCGGCTGTCAGCTGACAGGACGGCCGGCAGGCTCCAGCAAGAAAAAACAGTACGTGTCTGCCCAAATGGGGGTAGCCGGTCAAGAATTCAAGTAGTTTAGAAGGTATGGCTAGAACTTTAGAAATCGCTGATGGTGTCTATCAAATCTCAAGCGACAACTATCGCCTCAACTCTGGGCTGATCGTTGGCGCCGATAAGGCTATGGTGATCGATACCGGCGCTGGCCCCCGGCAGGGAGCTGAAGTTCTACGGGCCGTCCGCCGGATTACGGACTTACCCCTTCTGGTGGCCAACACTCACGCCCACTTTGACCGCTTTATGGGCAATGCTGTCTTTAAGGCTGACGGGGTAGAGGACTTCTGGGCCCACCCTAGGGCTGCCCGGGCCATTGAGAACTATGGGGATAAGCAGCGGCTCTATGTTGAGGTTCTAGAACCAGAAATGGCCCACCAGCAGGGGCCTAATACTGAACTTGTTATTCCAACCCGCTTCTTGCCCGGAGACGGCACCCGCCCCTCCTTTACCCGGGTTGAGCTGGGTCAGCGGGCAGTGACCCTCATGTACCTGGGCCTGGCCCACACGGATGGGGACGTGCTGGTGGGGGTTGACGATGTTCTCTTCACCGGCGATATCCTTGAGCAGGGCTCTGACCCGGCCTTTGACGACTCCTACCCCCGGCTGTGGGTTTCAACCCTGCGTACCCTCGCTGGCCTAGATCGCTACCGGATCTTTGTTCCCGGCCACGGCAGGCCGGTAGAGAGCTCCTTCATTGAGAAGATGGCCCAGACCATGGAAGGGGCAGTAGAGAAAATCTCAGAATCCGCCCTCAAGGGGGTTAAGGGGCCTACTACGGCCTCTATGTTCCAGCTGCCCTACTCTGGGGGTACTACCCGGATCCTGCTGGACCGGCTGCTGATGCTTGAGGCCCGGGAGGCTGAGGGGCGGGGTCTTTCTTCTGCCTCCTTCCCCTCAGATCAGGCCTCTGGCCTGACTGGGCCTATCACCCTGGGCCGCGGCTAGTAGCCCCAGACCTTCCGGTAGGCGCTGCGCTGCTTATTTTGGGGCCGAAGCAGGGCAATCTGAATACTGGTTGTCAGGCAGGCAGCTGCTGCAATGAGGCAGATAGCTGCCATGAAGGCTGAGCCTGGGATAGGGTTGCTGGCCGTTACCCAGTAGAGGGCCAGGGAGCAGAAGCCAATAAAGAAACCTGAGATGGAGAGCAGGGGAACAAGGATCAGGCCTGACCTTTGGGTGTTGCCCATATCCAGTTCCTCTGAGCGCATGAAGCGAAGGATGACCAGGCCAAGGACCCCCCAAAGGCCTGTCACCAGGATCGCTGCTACCACATCAGCTGGTCGGTGCCAGCCATTGATGATCGTTGAGTAGCCGGCAGCAACGGTAAAGAACATGCTCAAGAGGGCCACCGTGGGCCGAAAGCGCTTGGGCGAGGCCAGGAAGAGGGCCAGACCGGCAGCAGCAGCGAAGGTGGTGTGCCCTGAGGGTGAGGAATTGCCCAGGGCCTCTTGAATCCCAAGGTTGGGTTTAACCAGCAGGTAGTTTTTGAGGATTTGGGTGCTGAGGTTGGCTCCAGCAGCAATAGCTAGGCCCACGAGGGCTGGAACAAAACGGTGCTTCCAGACCAGGACGAAGATAATCCCAATAGCGGCCAGGATCCCGGCTGCGGCAGGGATGAAATCTAGAAGGTTAGAGGTCTGCTCCGTATAGGTCATGAACTGGTAGGCGAACTCTTGAAAGGAGACCTCATCAAGGGTTTGACCGGAAGGGGTGGTCACAAAGTAGAAGAGGGTCAGGAGCAGGGCCAGGAGCAGGGTGCCTGCGGCAAAGAAGTGCTGGATGAGGGTCCAGAGGGAGGGGCGGGTCTGACGGATATGGGAGGGGGTGAGCATCTGTAGCCGCCCTGAGGGGGAGTTCTCAGCAGAAGTAGGCCCAGGGTAGGGGCCGGGGTAGGGCTGAACTGGCCTGCTGGCCCGGTAGTTTGGACCCGACGGCTGGGAGTAGGCCGCCTGCCGGGTAGGGAAGGGGCCAGGCTGGGCTGCTGGGGCACCCATCTGCTGCTGGCTGGCCTGCGGGCCCTGGGCAGCCTGCTTCTGGGAGGCTGCGGCCCGGGCGGCCCTTTCCTGCTGAACCCTTTGGGCGGTAATCTGCGCCTTGGCCCTAGCCTTGGCCAGGCCTTCCTTAGCTGCACCTAGGCCCTGGGCTGCACCGGCCTGAACCTTCTGGCCTAGGTTGGCTCCAAGGCCAGCCTGCTGGGAGGGTTCTGTCTGCCGGCTAGGGCTCAAAAGCTGGGTGGAATCTGCCTGCCGGTAGTTAGCCTCCTGCCTGGCTGAGAGCTGAGGCAGGGCTCGGGTAGGGTCCTGGTCAGCTGAGACCCGGGCAGTGCGGTAGGCCGGTAGAACCTGGGTTGGGTCTGAATCCTGCTGGCTAGCGAGCGGCAGGAAAACAGTGGTGGGATCTGAATCCCCTGAGGGGCCAGAAGGGTAAGAGGCAAGGACCTCGGTGGCGTCATCTGATGGGTTAGAAACGGCGCGGGCGTCGCGTTTTTCTATACTCAACTCAAGTACCCCTAGACCTTTCTGCATCTACCGTTCAGGGCTGAACCTGCCTCAAAGAGGAAGGGTTCTGCAGGGAGCCAGCTGCTGTATGTGCAGACCTAGGCTCCTGCTCTACCTATTGTGTCAGACTCAGTTGAGACTTTCCTGGGAGAATCCCCCAGGTTATGCTGAAAAGCCTGAGCCTAGTAAGGAGCTAGCAGTGAACCCCCTTCCTCCCCTTGACGAGATTCTGATCCAAACCCAGGTTATTTCCATTCCCATGAAGGTTCCCTTCCGGGGGGTCAGCCTGCGGGAAACTGCCCTGATTCAGGGGCCAGCAGGCTGGGGGGAGTTCGCCCCCTTCCTCGAATACGGCCCCCAGGAATCCTCCTTCTGGCTGGCTTCAGCCCTTGAGGCAGCCTACCTGCCCTACCCCCAGCCCCGCCGGCAGCAAATTGAGCTTAACGCCACCCTACCTGCTGTAGGCCCCCAGCAGGTAGAAGGGGTCCTAGCCCGCTACCAGGGGCAGATTAAGGAAATCAAGGTCAAGGTCGCTGATCCCACCCTGCCCTTTGAGCGCACCCTGGCTGAAGATAAGGCCAGGCTCCAGCAGGTAAGGAGGCTCCTGCCCCAGGCCCGCATCAAAATCGACGCTAATGCCCATTGGAAGGCTGACCAGGCCCTTAGGGCTTTGAGGGAATTTGAAGAGTTTGACCTGCTCTATGTGGAGCAGCCCACAGCAGACCTAGAATCCCTAGCCTGGCTTAGGCGGCAGCTGAAGGCAGAGGGGAACCCGGTTCTTATCGCTGCCGATGAATCGGTTCGTAAGGCCAGTGACCCTCTGAAGGTGGCCCGGGCCCAGGCAGCTGACCTGCTGGTGCTTAAGGTTGCCCCCCTGGGTGGGGTTCGCCGGGCCCTAGAGATTGTTGAACAGGCCCAGATGCCGGTTGTGGTTTCATCTGCCCTGGAAAGCTCAGTTGGTATTGCCAGCGGCCTAGCCCTGGCAGCTGCCCTGCCTGAGCTGCCCTTCGCCTGCGGGCTAGGAACAGTCAGCCTTCTGGCCCAGGACGTATGCAGCCGGCCCCTTCTGGCCCAGGATGGTCAGCTCTCTGTGCGGCAGGTAAGCCCTGATCCTGCCCGCCTTCTTGCCCTGCAGGCGCCCAAGGCTAGAAGGGACTGGTGGCTGGAACGGATTCGGGCCTGCTACCGGCAGCTGGCCCGATAGACTAGGGGAGTGAATCAGTCTCCTTCAGCCTCCTTTATCTCAACCATAGGCCTGCTCGATTCCCTCTTGCGGGCCGGTATGCGCCACCTGCTTATTTCCCCCGGCTCCCGGTCAGCCCCCCTCGCCTACGCCGCTGCTGCCCTGAGCCAGCAGGGGGTACTGAAGGTTCACGTTCGCATTGATGAGCGCTCAGCAGCCTTTACGGCCCTAGGCCTGGCTAAGGCCCTAGGGCAGCCAGTTGGCCTGGTAACAACCAGCGGGACAGCCGTGGGCCAGGCCCTGCCAGCCCTCATGGAGGCCTACCATAGTGGGGCCCCTCTGGCCCTGCTCTCGGCTGACCGGCCCTCTGCCCTGCAGGGTACAGGGGCTAACCAGACCACCCGTCAGGCCCACCTGGCCCCCTCCCATACCCGGGCCAGTATCCAGCTTGAGAACTACCGGCCTGACCTTGCTGACCCCCAGGTCCAGCAGCTGAACCTGGCCCTTGCCGCCTTGAGCGGTCGTGACCCTAAGAACTGGCAGCAGCTAGCTGATCAGCCCCAGGGGCCTGTTCAAATCAACCTGGCCCTAGACCTTCCCCTCAGCCCCCAGCCCCAAGACTGGCAGCTTCTTCGGCGCTGGGCTCAGGCTCTTGCTGATTCCCTGCCCCCCTTAGACGGCCCCCTAGAGGCCCCAGCAGGCCCGCAGGCAGACCTTATGGCCGCAGACTGGCTGGCCCAGCCCCTCAAGGCCCAGCCTAGCTCCCAGCCCCTCAAGGCCCAGTCCTTGCAGGCTCAGGCCCAGCAGGGGCCTTTAGGGCTAGTTCTCGCCGGGGACGGCGCTGGCCCGCAGGCCCAGGCCTTTGCCCAGAAGCTGGGCCTGCCCCTGCTAGCTGAGCCCTCCTCGGGGGCCAGATTTTCCAGCCAGGCCATTGAAGCCTACCGGCAGATTCTAGCTACTGATCTGGGCCAGCAGGTAGAGAAGGTAGCTGTCTTTGGCCATCTGACCCTCTCTAGGCCGGTTGCGGCCCTCCTGGCTGATTCTTCAGTGCCTAAGGCCCTCTACCGGCCTACTCCTGCCCCCTGGTACGAGCCAGGAGCCCTGAACTGGTATGAGGCCTCAAGCCTAGAGGAGCTTGCCGCCTGGATGCTTGAACCCCCTAGCCCCGGCCAGCCCAGGCAGGCCCTGAGCCCCCAGGACTGGTTCCAGGCCTGGAAGGAGCGCGGCCAGCAGCTTGAAGGGGAGCTTCTGGCTCAGATTAAGGCCTACCAGGCGGGGCAGCGGCCCCTGGCCTCTGCTGCTGATCGAACAGCGGGGATGGCCCTGAGCCTGCGGGCCTGGCAGGCCTCCTTGGCTGATGGGGCAGTCCTGCTGGTGGGCTCCTCTAACCTGATTCGGGACCTAGACCTGATAGCACCTTCTGCCTCAGCTAGTCCCCAGGTCTTTGCCAACCGGGGCCTAGCTGGTATTGACGGGACCCTAGCAACCGCTGCCGGCCTGAGTCTGGCCCTGGGTAAAAAGGTGCGGGTTCTGCTGGGGGATCTAACCTTCCTGCACGACCTTTCCTCCCTGAACATTGGGCCCCTAGAGGAGAAACCTGATGTTGAGGTCTGGGTTTACGATGACCGGGGCGGGGGGATCTTTGCCACCCTAGAGCACGGTGCTCTGGCGGCTGACCCAGAACTTGGGCCCCTGATTGAGCGCTTCTTTACCACCCCCCACTCAGCCCAGCTAGAGCAGCTAGCTTCAGGCTGGGGGGAGAACGGCTATAGGGTGCAGGTCTTTAGGCCCCAGGACCTTGGGTAAAAGTTAAAAGAAAAAGCTGGGGTCTGGTGTTGAACCAGACCCCAGCGCTGTCTTTAGCAGCTGGGAGGGCTAAGCCTAGGAGGCCCAGGGGGCCTTAGGCTGGTTGCCAGCTGAAGGGGCAGGGCTAGCTTCCTCATCCGGGTGGCGGGAGAGGTGCAGCAGGGCTAGGCCTAGGCCGCCCCAGATGAGGGCGATAGAGACGCAGAGCATCAGAATGGCAATGGAGCTCATTTTATGCACCTTCCTTAGGGCTTGCAGTCTGGCTAGCTGCCTGGGCTGTAACGTCAACATGGTCTTCTAGAACCCTGCCAGCAGCGATCGGAGGTGCCGGAGGGGTCAGGGCAGCCCGGGAGGTCTTGGACCAGGGCAGCAAGGAGATGACGATAGCTACAAGCAGCAGGGCAATAACCATGCCCCAGCCGAAGATATTCAGAAGCTCAGCCGGGTAGCCCTCGTAGGGCTCGGCAATGAGGGTTCTGAAGGTGTTGAAGAGGGAGTAGCCCAGGATCAGGGGGGTAATTACCGCTAGCAGAAGCATCCAGAGCTTGCCCATCTTCCAGGAGGAACGCTCATTGAGGTGGTCACGGAAGATCGGCAGGGCCCGCAGTAGGTAGGCCACTACAAAGATGGAGACTAGGCCTGCAGCTAGAATGCCAAACTGGTTGACGAAGTTATCTAGGATATCGAGCACGTAGAGGCCAGAGGTGGTGGCCATGAGCAGGGTTGAGATCACTGCGATAGGGGCAATGACCAGCAGGGTGGAGCGGACTCGGCCGAGATTGAACTTATCCTCAACACCGGCAACGATAACCTCAACAATGGAGATCATTGAGGTAAAGCCTGCAAAGAGCAGGGAGCCGAAGAAGAGAACACCGATCAGGGTGCCGCCGGGGGCCTGGGAAATGATGGTGGGGAAGGCGATGAAGGCCAGGCCAATACCTGAAGTTGCCACCTCTGAAACCTGGGTGCCAGCGGCAGTTGCCATAAAGCCCAGGGCTGCGAAGACGCCGATACCGGCTAGCAGCTCGAAGGAGGAGTTAGCGAAGCCCACAACTGCACCGGAGCCGGTCAGGTTGGTCTTGTTCTTCAGGTAGGAGGCGTAGGTGATCATAATGCCAAAGCCGATGGACAGGGAGAAGAAGATCTGCCCGTAGGCTGCTACCCAAACCTCTGGCTGGGTTAGGGCGGCCCAGTTGGGGGTAAAGAGGGCATCGAGGCCTGCCATAGCGCCGGGCAGGGTCAGGGAGTAGCCGACCATGACCAGGAACATGATGACCAGGACGGGAATGAAGAAGAGGTTAGCTAGACCTACACCCTTCTGAACGCCCAGGGACATGATGATGGCCAGCAGAACCCAGATACCGATCAGGGGGTAGAGGATACCGGGCACGAAGTCCAGGCTCAGGGCGGGGGTTTCTGCAATCTGCAGGACATCCCCGAAGAAGAAGGCCTGGGGGTCCTCTCCCCAGGCATGGGTGAAGGAGTAGATAAAGTAGCGGGCAGCCCAGGCTAGGATGGCTGCGTAGTAGATGGCAATGATGAAGTTGATACCCATATGCCACCAGCCGATGAATTCGGTCTTGCGGTTCAGGCGGCGGAAGGCCAGGGGTGATGAGGCCCGGGCCCGGTGGCCGATGACGTAGTCAAAGAAGAGGAAGGGCAAACCTGCGGTGAGCAGGGCTACCAGGTAGGGGATCATGAAGGCGCCGCCGCCGTTATCGAAGGCTACGTAGGGGAAACGCCAGATGTTTCCAAGGCCTACGGCTGAGCCGATGGCAGCGAAGATGAAGACCTTGCGGCTAGAGAAGCCTTCTCGCTTGCGGGCGGCTGGGGTGGTTTGTGTACTCATGAGAGTGTCCCTTGTTGGAATGAGACGGAAGTAAATCTTATGTAGTATCCCGCTTAGGGCTGGCAGGTGGCTAGCCATACGGGGTTAATTCTCACATAGTGGATTAAAGAGAAGGAAAGGGTCCAGTCCGTGGATGGGACTGGACCCTTTCCTCAGCAGGCTAACCCTGGCGGTTGACAACGGCCTGGGCGAAGGACTTGAGGGCCTCCTTAGCCACAGAATCAGGCAGGGGTTCAAGGACGGCAACGGCCTCAGCTGCCCACTGGTCGGCAATCTGCCAGGCCTGCTGGGTGACCGGGTGGGCCCTAAGAGCCTCAAGGGCAGTCTGTAGGGCCTGGTCACTTGAGAGATCCTGCTGAAGGAGCTCTTGGACCTGCTGGGCCTGCTGATCGCCCGCGGCTGCTGCCTGGGCTAGAAGGATCGTCGGTAGGGTGGGCACTCCCTCACGAAGGTCGGTGCCCGGTGTCTTACCTGAGTGCTGGCTGCTGCTGCTGATATCTAGGGCATCATCTGCTAGCTGGAAGGCAACACCGACCAGTTCCCCGTAGCGGGAGAGAATCTGGATGGTGGCCTCAGGAGCCTCAGAAAGAATGGTTCCGTAGGCACCTGCTGCCGCAATCAGGGATCCGGTCTTGCCCTCAATGACCTTAATGTAGTGGCTCAGTAGGTCTTCGTTTTTTTCTGGCCCGGTGGTTTCAAAAAGCTGGCCTAGGACCAGTCGTTCAAAGGTCTGGGCCTGGACGGCTAGGGCCCGGGCCCCTAGTTCTGAAACAATCAGGGAGGCCCGGGAGAAGATCAGGTCTCCGGTGAGGATAGCCACCGAGTTACCCCAGATGGTTTGGGCGCTATCGACTCCCCGGCGCTTGGGGGCCTCATCCATAACGTCATCGTGGTAGAGGGTAGCTAGGTGGGTTAGTTCAACAACGATAGCTGCCTTAATGACCTTCTCGTTGATTCCCCCTCCGGCTGCTGCAGCCAGGAGGGTCAGCAGGGGCCGAACCCTCTTGCCGCCTGCCGAGAGTAGGTGGCGGGAGGCTACGTCAGCTAGCTGGCTGGTCTGGGCGACAGCCTGGTGCAGGCCCTGCTCAATTTCAGTGAGGGACTGAAGGATCTGGGGTCCGAGCTTGGGATCCTGGGCAATGAGTTCGAAGCCCTTGGGCAGGGTGAAGTCAGCTTCGGGCATGAAGTCTGGTCCGCTCAGAGGGGAGCTGGTCGATTCAGTCACGTTCTCTTTCACATTTCTTGGGTCGTTGGCGGCTGGGCCAAAGGCTTCTAGAGGGCCGCATACCAGTCTACCCCCTTAACCCTTTAGCGTTTATAGGCGCGGTGAATAGCTACAATTCCGCCGGTCAGGTTCTTGTACTGAACCTGCTGCCAGCCGGCCTCAGTAAAGTGCCGGGCAAGGTCCTCCTGGTTAGGCCAGGCGAGGATGGACTCAGCTAAGTACTCGTAGCTTTCGGGGTTAGAGGAAAGCTTGCGGGCTAGCGGGGGGATCAGCCTCATAATGTAATTGCGGTAGATGGCCCTGAAGGGGCCAAAGGTGGGGGTGGAGAATTCGTTGATGACGATCCGCCCTCCTGGCTTGGTAACCCGGTAGAGTTCCCGCAGGGCCTTGGGGTAGTCAGCGACATTGCGCAGCCCGTAGGACATGGTCACCGCATCAAATTCTTCATCGGCAAAGGGTAGGGCGGTCACGTCAGCCTGGACGAACTGAATATCTGGGCGGCGGCGGCGGCCAACGGCCAGCATCCCTTCTGAGAGGTCAGCTGCAATGACTTCTACTCCGGCATCGGCAAAGGGCTCAGAGGAGGTGCCGGTACCGGCGGCCACGTCAAGGACCTTCTGGCCTGGGCGGGCATCAACTGCTGCAACGGTTTGCCTGCGCCAGTAAAGGTGCTGGCCTAGGGACATGATCCCGTTCATCAGGTCGTAGCGTTCGGCCACCTGATCGAACATGGCTGAGATATCGGTGGTCTTTTTGGTAAGGTCTGCTCGGTTCACCACCCTATTGTTTCATGTTTGCTTCTACTCCTTCTAACTCTGGGCCTGTGAAACACCCCTGTGTATATTCATACAGACACTTGCATTTTTACGCATAGAGGGGGAGAATTGGGGCAATCATTAGTCACACACCCTCACTCCTGTAAAGGTCGATAAGCACATGAAGAAGGCCCCCCTGGCCCTAGCTGCAGCCACCCTCATCCTCACCGCCTGCAGCTCTGGCGGAACCACCACCGAATCTGGCGTTTCACTGATCTCTGAAGGCAAGCTCACCGTCTGCACCAACCCTCCCTACGCTCCCTTTGAGTACGAAGAGAACGGCAAGATCGTTGGCCTGGATGCCGATATCGCAGCAGCTATCGCCAGCGACCTCGGTGTTGAGCCTGAAATGTACACCACCAGCTTTGAGGGTATCCAGTCTGGTGTGGCCCTCTCCTCCAAGCAGTGCGACCTTGCCCTATCTGGTATTACCATCACCGAAGAGCGTAAGTCTGTGATGACCTTTACCTCAGCCTACGTCGATGACAACCTGGCTATCTTGGTTCCTGCCGGCTCTGAGATCAAGAGCGAAGCTGACCTTTCTGGCCGTAAGATCGGTGTGCAGCAGGCAACCAGCGGCGAAAAGTACGCCCAGGAGGCCGGTGCTAACACCGTCCAGTACGAGGATAACGGCCTGCTCCTTCAGGCTATTCAGACCGGCCAGGTCGATGCCATTGTTGGTAACATCACCGTCCTTTCAGAGATGCTGACCTCTGACTCCAGCCTGAGCGTGGTCCAGGAAATTGAGACCGGTGAACAGATCGCCGGTGCTGTGGCTAGCGACAACAGCGCCCTGCTCGAATCAGCCAACGCCACCTTGAAGAAGATGGAAGAGGACGGCCGCCTAGCAGAGCTACGGGAAAAGTACCTGGGCGTATCCCAGTAAGGTGACAGCAGGGAAAGGCCTTGCGGCCTCTTAGACTCAGTTTCAGGGGGTAGGTTCCAGCAGCTGCAACCTACCCCCTACCCCTTATTCTTCTGATAGAACAATGCGCCCGGGCAACGGGCACCAGCAAAGGAAGACCATTCATGGCACTGTCTACCCGACAGAAACAAACCTACGCCCGCTACGCCCAGTATGGCCTGCTGGCCCTGATCGCACTTCTTGTCTTTGTCCTTGCCGACTGGGCTACCTTGCGCGATAAGGCCTTCAACCCAGAGATCATCGCCCAGCAGTTTCCCAAGATCATTACCGTAGCCCTGAAGAACACCCTGATCTACACGGCCCTAGGTTTTGTGGTGGGCCTGGCAGGCGGTGTTCTGCTGGCTCTGATGAAAATCTCATCGGTTGCCCCCTACCGCTGGTTAGCTAGCATCTATATTGAGCTCTTCCGCGGCCTGCCTGCCCTCCTGGTCTTTATCGCCTTCGGCTACGGTATTCCCCTGGCCTTCGGCCTGCGTCTGAATAACTACGTGACCGTTATGCTAGCCCTAGGCATGGTCTCAGCCGCCTACATTGGTGAGGTTCTGCGAGCTGGCCTAGAGGCTGTGCCCAAGGGCCAGTACGAGGCCGCCCGCTCCCTGGGCATGAGCCACACCCGGGCCATGGTCACCGTCATTATTCCCCAGGCCTTCCGCATTGTTCTGCCGCCTTTGACCAACGAGATTATCCTGCTGACTAAGGATTCCTCCCTGGTCTACCTGCTGGGTATGTCCCTGGCCCAGTACGAGCTAACTAAGTTTGGCCGTGAAGGTATTTCTGCTTCGGGTGCGGGCCTGACCCCCCTGGTCCTAGCCGGTGCCTGCTACCTGATTATTACCATCCCGCTGGGCTTCCTGGCCCGCCACTTCGAACAGCGGGCTAAGGCCCGCTCCCGCAAGTAAAGCACCCAACTACCCTAGGAAGAAGCAGCCATGACCCTTCAGAGCGCACCTGCCTCGGTTTCGATTAGTAATTTGCATAAGTCCTACGGCGACGTTGAAGTGCTTAAGGGCATTGATATTTCTGTAGCCCCCGGCGAAGTTGTCTGCCTTATTGGCCCCTCTGGTTCCGGTAAGTCCACCCTGCTTCGCTGCGTCAACCTGCTAGAAACCCCCAACTCGGGCAGGATTGAGGTTGCAGGCCACGCGGTGACTGACCCTGATGTTGATATTGATGCTATGCGCCGGACTGTGGGCATGGTCTTTCAGCAGTTCAACCTCTTTCCCCACCTGACCGTCCTTGAGAACTGCACGGTAGCCCAAATTAAGGTGCTGAAGCGGTCAAAGGCTGAGGCCCAGCAGATCGCCCTAGCCAACCTAGAGAAGGTGGGCCTGGCTGATAAGGCCGCCCGCCACCCCGATCAGCTCTCTGGCGGCCAGCAGCAGCGGGTTGCTATTGCCCGGGCCCTGTCTATGAACCCTAGCCTGATGCTCTTTGATGAGCCAACTAGCGCCCTTGACCCAGAGACTGTGGGCGATGTGCTTTCAATTATGCGCCAGCTAGCTGCTGAGGGCATGACCATGATGGTTGTTACCCACGAGATGGCCTTTGCCCGGGATGTGGCTGACCGAGTGGTCTTTATGGACGGCGGTGTTGTGGTGGAAGAGGGCCCCTCAGATGAGGTTATTGGTAATCCTCAGCATGAGCGAACCAAGCTCTTCCTCTCCCGGGTTCTGAACCCCACTGAGCAGGCCTAAAGCCTAGAGACAGAAAAAGCCCCTACCGCTTAAAGCGCTGGGGGCTTTTTTGCTGGGCCAATTTGCTGGGCCAATTTGCTGGGCCAAGCCCTTGAATCTTGACGCCGGGCCTGAAGGGGCTCCTAGCTGCCTGCGGGCCTGAAGGGCCCCCTAGCTGCCTGCTGGTCTGCTGCTGGCCCTTCTTTTCTTGAGAGCATCGGCACTAAAGAAGATCGCCGCTAGCCAGACTAGGCCGAAGGTAGCCCAGCGGCCGGGGCTTGTTTCTTCCCTGGTGACCCAGAGGGCTAGAAGGAACTGAAGGGTTGGGCCTAGGTACTGGATCATTCCCATGCTTGAGAGCTGAATCCGGGAGGCCCCTGCTGCGAAGAAGAGCAGGGGCAGGGCTGTGAGCGGGCCGCTTACTGCCAGGATCCAGAAGTGAGCAGGCCCTTCTTGGAGCAGGGTCAGCTGCCCCTGACCTAAAAAGATTACTAGCAGGCAGGCGGCTAAGGGGGTTAGCAGAAGGGTTTCTAAGGTCAGAGAGGTCAGGGCTGGAAGGGCCCCTAGCTTCTTTTTGATCAGTCCGTAGAGGCCAAAGGTTGCAGCCAGGCCCAGGCCCAGCCAGGGAACCGAGCCGTAGAAGCGCAGCATCACAAAAACCGCTAGGGCCCCAGCTGCTAGGCCTAGGACCTGAAGGCGGCTGATCTTTTCCTTGAGGAAGAGCAGGCCTAGCCCCACAGAAACCAGGGGAGTGACGTAGTAGCCCAGGGAGGCTTCCATGACCCGGCTACTGGTGGTGGCAATAACGAACAGGAGCCAGTTGGCAAAGATGAGCAGGCTAGCTAGCAGGAGCAGGCCAAGGTCCTTGGGGCGGCGCAGGCTAGTTATCAGCTGCCCTAGCTGGCCGCTGAGGGGGATCAGGGCTAGGCAGAAGATGAGGGAAAAGAGAACCCTGAGGGCTACAACTTCTAGGGCAGAAGCCGGAGGGGTGAGAAGAAAGTAAAGGGGGAAGAAACCCCATATCAGGTAAGAGGCTACAGCGTAGCTAACGCCGTGGAGGCTGCGGCTGCTGGTCTGGGACATGGGAAGGGTCCTTCTGGGGCTGAGAAGCAGAGATGAGAGAAAAAGGCGGCCAGCTTTCACCGGGGAGGGTGGAAGCTGGCCGCCTGTACTTGAGCCTAGGGGCTGGAGGCCTAGAGGCCAAAGAAGCGGCTGAAGAAGCCCTTCTTCTCTTCCTTAGGCTGGGGCTTCTGGGCAGCTTCTGCCCGCTCAGCTTCAAGGTTGGGGGCCTGGCCAGCTAGGCGGATAGGCTGGGGGGCCTCAGGCTGAGCGCTTTCAGCCTGAGCTGCCTCGGCCTGGGGGCTGTCACTTTCGGCGCCAGCTTCTGCCTGCTGGGCCTGGTCAGCGGAGGCTTCTGCGACAGGGGTCTCTTCCTGGGCAGCTGAGAGGATTTCCTCCTGGGGGATGGTGCTGGTGGTGACGCGGCCAGGGCGGCTGGGGGCTGAAGGGGCCTGGTCATAGGGCTCTTCTAGCCTGGTGTAGACCCGGTCGGTGGTGACAGTGCCAGCTACCTCCTGGTCGCTGTCGCTGCTTGCTGCTTCTTCAGAAACCGCCTGGTCAGCTTCAGCCTCTTGGGCTTCTTCAGCCTGAGCTTCTGCCTGAGCCTGGGCGGCAGCGGCAGCCTCAGCCTTTTCAGCCTCAGCTTCGGCCTGGGCTAGGCGGGCAGCTAGCTGGCGGTCGGCCTCTTCCTGAGCCAGGGTCTCAATCAGGCGGCGGGCAGCGGCCAGATCCTGACGCTGGGCGCTGGCCTGGCTGGCTAGGCGGGCTAGTTCCTGTTCATCAACGCTGGGCTCTGCTGCTTCAATACCTGAAATCTTGCCCTGGTCGAACCAGAGGCGCAGGGCCCCGTCAGAGGCGGTAATAACAGCGGTAGCTTCTGTATCCCAGGCAATATGGGCGCCCCGGAGCTGGGCGTAGGAGTTCACAGCCCGCAGGTGGTTGATGGCGGTTCCTGTCTGCAGGGCCTGGGCCATAACCTGGCCCATACGGTTGACGGTAGGGGCTCCAAGTTCTAGTTCAGGTCCCTCTAGAAGGATCCAGGCCCTCACCCCTGCCCCGGCAGTGACCGGGTAGTGGGCGTAGATGCCGGTGAGGGTTTTAGCGGCCAGGGTCAGTTTACGGGCTAGGCCGGAGTCTAGGGGGAGCTCATCTGTCGTCAGCTCCTGGATGCTCTGCTCTGCGCCGCCTTCTCGGGCCTGGATCGCCGCCGAAACCACCTGGTGGGGGAAGTGGCCCAGTTCCTGCCAGGACCAGATCCAAGAGGCGCGGCTCTCAGATTCAGTGCCTAGCAGGTAGGGGGTGAGGCTTACGGAAGCATCAGACTGGAGGGTGAATGACGGTGCAGAGAAATCCACCGTCCATTCTGCGCCGTTGCTGATTTCAGCCAGACGGGCCTGGTACTCGGTGGAGATGAAGATTGAGTCGTCAATCAGATCCTGCAGTGTTGTAGTCATAGGTTTAAGGCTAGCAATTCTTAGGCAGCTTGTGCACCTTTTCGCCCCCAGACTAGCTAGTTTTTCAGCTGCTGGAACCCTCAGGTGCCCCAGCTGGATCCCCAACTGATCCCCGGGCGGCCAGAGAGAGGGTCAAAAAGGCCCTGTGCCTAAGGTTACAGCTGAACCTTGGTCAGATTTATACTAGTCAGTATTGTTTCCCCTTCTGATTCTGTCCCATCAAAAGGGGGTACGTGTGGTCAGACCGTGTCTAAAAGGAGTCGATACAATAAGAATGTCATAATTTATTTTTACTCGCTCAGGTAAAGGCTTCGCACGCCTGGTAGTTAGCAGTAGCTACCTTTGTTGACCTGATCGTTCGCACCCTTAAAATCCCCAGGAAAGTCATGTCTCAGCCTAGTCCCCGGTATACCGCTAGTGAACGTCCAGCAAAAATTCAAGAAGCTCTCAATACTCTGGGAAGTTGGATGCTCTCTGCCGTTTCAGTTGAACCGGGATGGAATGAACTAGTTCTTGATATTAAACCCCTCTCTGACACCATTTTTGTGCGTATCACTGAAAGCCGGGAGGACGGGGACTATCCCGGCAGTGTTGGCCCCCTCAAGGCCTCAAGCCCCCTCATCCCTGCCGTTGAAATGCTCCAGCATGCCTGCTACCAGGAGGGGGAAGGCAGCTGGTTTACCGCCTCTATCGTGCTCACCGCCAGCAACTGGCCTGACCCTGACTACCAGCTCGGGGCCTCCTACGACCGGCTCCATGAGCCCCTTGACTGGCAGGGGGAGGGGAGTCTGAGCCGCAGGGACCTGCGCAAGCACCTTCAAACCTTCCCCCGCTCAGAGCAGAAGGTTCCTGCCTGGGCTGCCCGCCGCCTGCAGGGCCGCCGCGGTAGCGGCTTTGACCAGCCCCAGCTTTCCCAGCCCCAGCGGGAGGTCCCCGAGGGGCCCATCAACCACTACCTGACTGCCGCCCTAGAGCAGTTTGCCCAGGCTAAAACTGAGCAGAACCTAGCTAACCTGGCCCGAACCGCCCTGGGCGGCAGCCTGGTTATGGACATTAGCCTCAGCCCCCAGGCAGAAGAAGGGGGGCCCATCAGCTACCAGGTGCTGCGCCTTACTAACGGCATGAGGGCCCTGACCGCCTACAGCTCTGCCCAGGCAGCCCGAACCTACTCAGCATCAGTGCTGGGAGTAGAAGAGCCCCGCCTGCTTGCTGAACACGCCATGAAAGTCTTTTTACAGGTGGCCCACGACCAAACCATTGATGTGCTGGTCCTTGACCCGGGCAGTGAGCAAGAGGCCTTCCTTGAAAAATCTCAGATTCAGTGGCTGATTTCCTCTCCCCATAACCTGCCCCTGCAGCAGGGCCTGATTGAAGAGAACATGCACAAGGTTCTACTGGCCCTAACCGCCCCAGCCTCAACCCTGCTGGTGGGGGTCCAGGCTGATGACCCCCTGGGCCGGCCGGTCATGCTCAAGGGCGAAGAAGAAGGCCAAGAGGCAACCTCCCTGGTCTTTACCAATGTGGCAGAGGTCGCTGCCTTAGATCCCAGCCTGCAGGTGCGTAGCGCCCCGGCCCTAGAGGTCCTCAAACTCCTTGCTGGCGGCCAGAGCCAGGCCATCCGTATTAACGCCCTGACCCCTCACGCAACCTTGCCCATGGAACAGGTGCGTCAGCTCCTATCGGTAGTAGAATCTCAGTAACCCCCCACGTCCCTCCAGGAGTTCATCGATGACTAGTGTCTTGCAGAAAATCGGCTCTGCCGTAGCTCGTCATGCCCTTGCCACGCTCCTTGCCTGGGTTCTTTTGCTGGCTCTGTCTCTAGCTGCCTTCCTTAACTTTAGCCAGGGAACTCAGGGGACCTACAGCATACCGGGGGCTAGCTATGAAGCTGTCCGCCAGAGCCTTTACCAGAAGATTCCAGAGCACGGGGTCTCAAACGGGGTTGTTGTCCTAGAGGCAGCAGAAGGCTTTGACAACCAAGATAAGGAAGCTATCGGCCAGGCCATCCAAGAGGCCTCTGAGCTTGATGCTATAGCCAGCGTCCTTGACCCCTTCCTGGCAGCTGACATGATTATTCAGTCAGCTGTCAACCTAGAGGCAGCCCAGACCCAGCTGGCGGAGTCTAGGACCCAGCTAGCTGAAAGCCAGGCCAGCTATGACCAGGCCAGGGCGCAGATCCCAGCTGGCTTAACAGCAGCTGAGGTTGCCAGCCAGTACCCTGACCTAGCAGCCCAGGAGCGGGCCCTGACTGAATCGAGGGCTGCCCTCAGGGCCCTGGAAAATCAGGTCACTACCGCCCAGCGGGAAAACGCTTCAGCTGCTGACGCTAACGTCCTAAGCTCAGACGGAACAACCGCCCTGGTCAATATCACCTTTGACCAGGACGCCAGCTCCCTGAGCCTAGAGCAGCGCCAGGCCCTCTACTCTGTCTTTGACCAGCTCAAGGACCGGGGCCTAGAGGTCAACTACAGCTACGAAATTGCCCAGGACCCCAGCGGCCTAGTGGGTGTCTCTGAAACCCTAGGTATCCTGGTTGCCTTCCTGGTTCTGCTGGTAACCCTAGGGAGCGTGCTGGCTGCTGGCCTGCCCCTGATCCTTGCCCTCCTCGGGGCAGGTATCGCTGTGGCCCTAGTCTATGCCAGCACCCTCATCATTGATATGACCCCCACCGACCCGGTCCTAGCCCTCATGCTGGGGCTAGGCGTGGGAATCGACTATGCTCTACTGATTCTCTACCGCTTTAGGCAGGAACTCCTGGCCGGGGCAGATACCCACCAGGCCCTAGTGACCGCCAACTCCACCGCTGGCCACTCTGTTGTCTTTGCCGGGCTGACCAACATTATTGCCCTGGCCTCCTTGAGCGTAACCCAGCTGCCCTTCCTGACCGTGATGGGCCTAGCAGGCTCCTTCTCTGTAGCCCTGGTTGTTCTTTCTTCTATTACCCTGGTCCCAGCGGTCCTAAGCCTGCTGGGCACCCGCCTGCTGACCTCAGCCCAGAAGAAGGAACTGGCCCTTCTGACCGCCCAGGCCCCAGAAACCAACAAGCCAGAAAACCGCCGGCAGGCCCTGGCAGAGCAGGAAGAGAACTACAGTAGCTGGGGCCGCTTTGTGACCCGCCAGCCCATTCTGATGACCCTGCTGACCACCCTCCTGCTGGTTCTTGCCATTATTCCCACCAACACCCTTCGCCTAGGGCTGCCGGACGGCTCAACCCAGGATCCCCAGTCAACGGCCTACCAGGCCTACCAGACCATTAGCGAAAAGTTTGGTGAGGGAGTCAACGGCCCCATCTATGCTGAGGTGACCATTAGCGTCCCTGGCGATGATGCCCACATGCGCTATGTTGCCCTGAACGTTGCTGACCACCTGAAGACCAATAGGATAGAAAGCGTGGCCATTGTGGCCAGCAGCCAAGATAAGGCCACAGCTGTTCTGGCCTTCTTCCCGGCTGAAGGCCCCAGCGCCCAGAGCACCCTGAACACGGTCAATACCATGCTGGCTAACGAGCAGACCATTGAGAAGGCCACCGCAACCCATATCGGGCTGACCGGCCAGACCGTGGCTAACATTGAGATCTCCCAGAAGATTTCTGACTCGGTGCCCCTCTATCTGACCCTTGTTATTATTCTCTGCCTGCTGCTGATGGCCCTGGTCTTCCGCTCAGTGCTCATTCCTATCATGGCCACCATCGGCTTCCTGCTCTCTACCCTGGCCTCCTTTGGCCTGGTGGTAGCTGTCTACCAGTGGGGCTGGCTGGGTGACTTCTTTGGGGTCACTGAGCCAGGGCCCATCCTGGCCTTCTTGCCCATCTTGCTCATTGGTATTCTCTTTGGCCTATCGGTTGACTACCAGATCTTCATTGTTGCTGGCATGAGAGATGCCTACCGGTCAGGTACCTCAGCCCACGAGGCCGTCCTAGTGGGCTATAAGCAGGGGGCCCGAGTGGTCACAGCCTGCGGGATTATCATGGTTGCTGTTTTTACCGGCTTCATCTTCTCCCACTACACAGCTGTTCGGCCTATTGGCTTTGCCCTAGCCCTTGCTGTTGCCCTAGATGCCTTCCTGATCCGAACAACCTTCATCCCTGCAACTATGTCCCTGCTGGGAGAGGCAGCCTGGTGGTGGCCCTTTGGTTCACAGAAGAAGGCAGAGGGTAAAAGGAGCCCCCGGCACATTGCCCACTAGCTCTCTTGGAGCCTGCTGGCAGTTCTGCCGGGGGAGCCGGTCCTAGCCCTCTTGGCAGTTCTGCCGGGGAAACCAGCCCTAGCCCTCTTGGCAGTTCAGGCTGACCTGCCCTTCTAGGCCGGCCCTTCTGCCCAAAGAAAAACGGGGTGGTGCCCTTACCTGAGGTAAGGGAACCACCCCTTTTGAGCTTTCCTTTTAGCTCTAGCTCTCAGCCTCCCCTGGAACTTAGGAATCTAGGATCCTAGAAAATCTAGGAGTCTAGAAATCTAGGAGTCCAGGGGAGCCTAGCTAGCTCTACTGGCCAGCAACAGCCTGACGCACAGCTGCACCGAGCTCTTCATGCACTGAATCCCAGTACTTAAAGGCCCGCTCACGGATCTCATCAGACTTCACTGCCCCAACGTGGCCAGCGATGTTAGCAACCAGACGGGCCCGCTGGGCATCGTCCATGACCTCAGCGTAGAGGGCCCGGGCCTGACCGAAGTCATCATCTTCAGCATGCAAGGAGGCAGCTGCCCGAACCAGGGAGCCGTCAGCCTCCCAAGAGGCCTCCCCTGCCCGAGCCGGATCAGCGTGGGGCCCGCCGAAGGTGTTGGGAGCGTAAACGGGGGTGTCAGCGGTCTTGAAGGAGTAGCGCATAGCACCGTCCTGGCTGTAGTTATTCACTTCAGCGTTCTTAGCGTAGTTGACCGGCAGGTCAGCGAAGTTGGTGCCAACCCGGTAGCGGTGGGCATCGGGGTAAGAGAAGATACGGCCTAGCAGCATCTTGTCGGGGGAGGCGCCAATACCGGGAACAAAGTTAGAGGGTGAGAAGGCAGCCTGCTCAATCTGGGCAAAGAAGTTCTCAGGGTTCTTGTTCAGGGTCATCTTACCGACCTTGATCAGGGGGTAGTCGGCATGCGGCCAGACCTTGGTCAGATCAAAGGGGTTAAAGCGGTAGGTCTTGGCATCCTCGTAGGGCATAACCTGAACGTAGAGGGTCCAGGAGGGGAACTCGCCGCGCTCGATGGCCTCATAGAGGTCCTGGCGGTGGTAGTCGGCGTTTTCACCGGCAATCTTGTTGGCCTCTTCCTGGGTCAGGAAGTCATTGCCCTGGTCGGTCTTGAAGTGGGACTTGACCCGGAAGCGGTCGCCTTCAGCGTGGATCCACTGGGAGGTGTGGGAGCCCCCGCCGGCCAGGTGCCGCGAG
>JAXDRN010000104.1:0-25883 GCA_034090985.1 Rothia sp. (in: high G+C Gram-positive bacteria)
GCCTGCTGCTTTGCCTTCATTCACCCGGCCCTAGCCTGGCTGGCAACCGGCCGCCTGGACGCCTACACCGCTACAGAAGCTGCCTGGCGGGCAGGGGGTGAAGAGGTCCTACCCTTCCTGCCCTGGTGGACCCAAAGCCAGCACTACCTGGGGCCTTTTCTGGGCCCGAGCCTCCTTATCCTGCTCCTAGCTGGCCTGCTGCTCTTTCTGCTCTCTACTGCCAGCAGAAGGGCCCTGCACCCAGCCCTGCTGATCTGGGTCCTTTCCTACCTGCTCTACCTGCTAGCCTTCTTCAACCCCCAGTCCTCAACCTTCAGGCTGCTGCTGCCCCTCTTCCCCCTGCTTCTACCCCTGCTGCTTCTTTCTGCCTCTCGGGCCTACCTGCTGACCCTGGCCCTGGCAGGGGCCAGCCTGCAGTGGAGCTGGGTTGGCTGGCTCTGGCACTGGAAGCAACTACCTGGGGGAGGGGACTACCCGCCCTAAAGCCGGGCCGCTTTTTCTGCCCTCATTACAGGGGCCAGGAAGAGAAAGACACTATGCTTAAGAGGTAGGAGAAGCTGGCGTCAGCCCTGGCGCCTTAGAAAACTAACCTCTTACAAGGAGAAAACTCCCATGGCAGCACAAAAGCCCCGAACCGGTGACGGCCCCCTAGAAATTGTTCGTGAAGGCCGCACTATTGTCATGCGCATTCCTGTTGAAGGCGGGGGGCGGCTAGTTCTTGATATGAGCGAAGAAGAAATCGAAGCTATCCGCCTCTGCCTAGAAAACTTCTAGGCAGAACAGCTGAGCCTTCAGCCCTACAAAGAGTTCACCCCGCCCCTGATCCAGGGGCGGGGTGACTGGCTTTAGGGGTCAGCTTTGGCCCATGATTCTTAAAACATACCCTTCGCCCTCCGAGTATTAGGGCAACATTAGCCCCCTTAGCTGGTAATCTCAGGGATGTGTTTGGAATTAGTGGCCTTGAATTTATTTTTTTAGCAATCCTGGTGTTTGTCGTCATCGGGCCAGAACGTATGCCCGAATACGCCCAGCAGCTCAAAGAATTCGTAAAATCCGTCCGCCGTATGGCCTTTGACGCTAAGGACGATCTCAAAGAAACCCTTGGGCCTGGGATCAACGATATTAACTGGCGCCAGTACGACCCGCGCCAGTATGACCCCAGGGTCATCGTCAGAGAGGCCTTCGCCGAAGAAGAAGAGGCCCGCCGCCTTGAACTAGAAGAGCAGGCAACTGCCTTACCTGCCCCCTCTGTTACCCAGCGCCTACCCCAGGGGGCCTGGGCACCTTTCGATACCGAAGCAACCTAAAAGGCTAGGGGAAGGCGCTGACCGGCTAGGCCCCGGGGCCGGTGGCTGATCTGGTAGGCGACCTGCTCAAGAGCCTGGCTGGCTGGGGCCTGCGGATCCTGCCAGACTAAGGGGCAGCCAGCATCCCCTGCCTGCCTCAAGGCCAGATCTAGGGGGATTGAACCGAGCAGGGGAACCTCATAGTCCAGGGCAGCGGTCAAAGACTCAGCCAGCTTCTTCCCGCCCCCTGCCCCAAAGAGGGGCAGGCTAGAGCCATCCGGTAGGAGCATAGCGCCCATATTCTCAAGGACCCCCAGCACCTTCTGCTGGGTCTGTAGGCTCAAGGTTCCAGCCCGCTGGGCCACCTCAAGGGCTGACTGCTGGGGGGTAGTGACCAGCAGAATCTGCGCCTGGGGCAGCAACTGGGCCATAGAAATAGCGATATCCCCAGTGCCCGGCGGCAAATCAAGGAAGAGGAAATCAAGCTGACCGTAATGAACATCGGTCAGGAACTGCTCTAGAGCCCGATGGAGCATAGGGCCCCGCCAGGCAACAGGCTGCTGGCGGTCAACAAACATGCCAATAGAAATAACCTTCAGGCAGCCAGGGCCATGAGGGGCTGGAACCAGGGGAGGGATAATCATCTCATCCATCCGGGTTGGGCCCCCCTCAATCCCTAAAAGACCGGGGACAGAAAAACCGTGAATATCAGCATCAAGCACACCGACTGAAAAACCAGCAGCAGCAAGGGCAGCAGCAAGATTAACGGTCATAGAAGACTTACCCACCCCGCCCTTACCTGAGGCAACAGCAATGACCCGGGTGAGGGAATCCTCAGCAGCAAAGGGGTTCTTGCGGTGATAGCCAAGTTTTTCCTTCAAACTAGCCCTCTGCTGGGCAGACATAACCCCCAAGCTCACCTCAACCCGCTCCACTCCCTCTAGGGGGCTTAGAGCATCAATGACCCTCTGCCGTAAGGTTGAGCGCATAGGGCAGGCTTCAGTGGTCAGAAGCAGATGAACCCGGGCTATACCCCCTGCTAAACTGGCCTGCTCCA
The DNA here is from genome assembly GCA_034090985.1 of Rothia sp. (in: high G+C Gram-positive bacteria). Classification (GTDB taxonomy): domain Bacteria; phylum Actinomycetota; class Actinomycetes; order Actinomycetales; family Micrococcaceae; genus Rothia. Next base: position 2,344 of record JAXDRN010000104.1, read on the forward strand.
CCATGCCCATCTCGGTAATAGGGGTAGCTAGCTCCGGGTCTAAGACCTGGCTGAGGGCAGCTAGGAGGCGGGAATCAGACTCCAGAGGAGCTTGGGTTGTCAATGTCCTTAACCTTCTTCTTCTTACGGTTCTTTGGGTGGTCTTCACTGAGCAGATCAAAGGCGCTCGTTGGCGGGTTAGCCCCCTTGAAATCCTGCCCAGCAAGCTCAGGAACCTGAGCCTGCTGGGGAAGCTGGCCAGCTAAGAGTTCAGCCCGGGCAAAGAGCTCCTCTTGGCGGCGCTGAATTTCAAGCAGCTCATCCATCAGGTCCCTCATCTCGCCCCGAACGAAGTCACGGGTAGCGACCTCTCTGACCGTAATGCGCAGGGCCGCAATTTCCCGGGTCAGGTATTCGGTCTCATCGAGGTTCCGCTGGTGCCTCTGCCGGTCCTGGCGGGCTACCACCCGGTCCCGGTCATCCTGCCGGTTCTGGGCCAGCAGCAGCAGGGGAGCGGCATAGGAGGCCTGCAGGGAAAGCATGAGGGTGAGCAGGGTAAAGTTCAAGGACCTGGGGTCAAACTGAAGATGCTCAGGGGCCAGGGTGTTCCAGCTGAGCCAGAGGGCACAAAAAATCGTCATCCAGAGCAGAAACTGAGGGGTGCCCATAAAGCGGGCAATTTTTTCAGTCATCTGCCCGAAGGCATCAGGGTCAGGGCTCAGGTTAAAGAAGCGCCGCCTCTTATGCTGGCTGGGCGTTCCAAGCATTTGCAGGGATTCATCCCGTTCGCGGGCCTCACTCATAGCGGCGACCTACCTTCCGAATTGGGGTTCCATCATCACTTGTCCGCCAGTCATCGGGCAAAATCTCATCGAGCACGTCATCAACGGTCACAGCCCCCACCAGTCGGTTCTGATCATTGACTACCGGAACAATCGTTAAGTCGTAGGTAGCTAAGACCCTAGCAACCTCTTCAATGCTGACAGCATCAGCCACCGGCTCTACAGAGGTATCTAGAATATTACCCACCTGCTCGCTGGGGGAATGACGCAGCAGCCTTTGCATGTGCACAACCCCCAGGTACTTACCGGTTGGGGTTTCTAGGGGAGGGCGGGTGACCAGGACAGCTGCTGCCATAGCTGGGGAGATTTCTTCCTGCCGAATATGGGCCAGGGCCTCTGCCACAGTAGCCTCGGGGGAAAGAACAATAGGAACCGGGTTCATCAGGGAGCCTGCCGTACCCTCCTCATACTGAAGCAGGCGGCGCACATCATCTGAATCCTCTGGGTCCATCAGGGTCAGCAGCTCTTCACGCTGGGAGTCAGAGAGCTCACCGAGAAGGTCAGCTGCATCATCAGGTTCCATTTCCTCAAGGACGTTCACGGCTCGTTCCACCTCAAGGTGGGAGAGGATCTGCACCTGATCCTCTTCAGGCAGCTCCTGCAAAACATCGGCCAGACGCTCATCTTGGAGCTCCTGGGCAACTTCCACCATCCGCTTATCGTTCATCTCGTGGATAGCGTCAGCTAGGTCAGCGGCGTTAGAGTCCTCATGGCTGGCAACAAAGGCAGTAGCAGCCTGGGGCTCAAAGTCAGTTGAAAGGATAACCTCATTCCAGTCCACCACTAGGGTTTCCTTGCGCCGGCGCATCAGGCCGCTATGGCCCCTAGAAATGAAGAGCTCAGAAATAACCCAGTCCCCATTGCGCCGCTGCTCCATAGCAACGTCCTCAATCTGGGCCAGGCCAGAACCATCCCGCAGCTGCACCTTCCGGTCAAAGAGTTCACCTACCACCAGGGCCTCAGAGCCCCGCTGCTCAAAGCGGCGAAGGTTAACAAGACCGGTCAAAATAATCTGAGACGAATCAATGCTCGTGACCCTGGTCATGGGCACAAAGATCCGCTTCTTACCCAAGATCTCAATGACGATACCGACAACAACAGGTTCTTTGAGCTTAGCTAAAGAGGCCACAGCTGAAAACTGGGTGAAACCACTTTTAAGCACCACAATATCGCGCAGGCGGCCTAGGCGGTCCCCATGGGGGTCAAAGACATCTAAACCTAGCAGGCGGGCAATGAAAATCTTGTTCGGTACGCTACTCACAGTAGTTAAGGGTACTCTGCCCGTTCCCATCTGGCTACGGGCCAGGCCCCAACAGGACCAGCAGATAGGGCGTTCACCGCTGGCGATAAGTGACAGCTAGGGCCGCAGAAGAGGCCCAAGATAAGAAAAAATAGGGGAATGGACGAACTCAAAGCACCACCAGCAATAGCCTTGGCCAACGGAACCCACCTACCCCCAGGAGAGCTGGTTGCCAGCTTCAGGGACCGGGCAGAAGTCAACCGAGCCATTGAATACCTGGCCAGCCAGAAGTTCCCGGTCCATACCCTCTTTGTCGTTGGCCGGGACCTACGCCAGGTTGATTACATTACCGGCCAGGCCACCTACCCCCGGGCAGCCCTAGGCGGCTTCATTCAGGGCCTGGGCCTAGGCTCTCTGGTGGCCCTCTTTAACTCCATGATCACGAACACCAGCCTTCTTGCTAACTTCTTGAGCATCCTTCCCCTGGCCCTAGGCCTGTGCATGATCTACTCTATTGTGCTTGCCAGCCGGGCTAAGGGCAAGGGAATCCGCTCTAGGACCCAGATGCTCCCGGCCCACTTTGATCTGATGGCTATCCCGGCAACAGCAGCAGCCGCCCGCCATCTGCTTAACCTCACCCAGCGGCCAGCTGACCTGGGCCCTCACCGAGCAGGCAGCCAGATGGGCCCAGCAGGCCCCGCTGAAGGCTCAGGCCCCACTCCCCAGCCGGGAACCGGGCCTGCCCACCCTGCTAACCCTGCTAACCTTGCCCCGGGCTCAGAGACCCAGCGGCCTGAACCCTTCCTGCCCGGCTTCGGCCCAGCCCAGCAGGCCCAGGTAGCCCCCCAGCCCCCAACCCAGCCGGTCTTTACCCCACCGGCCCCCACCAACCGGGACGGTAGCCCGGCAGCAGGCCGCTACGGGTTGAGGGTCGAAAGCCAGGAGGAATTTGAGGCAACCATCAGGAAGGGCCCGGCTAGCAGCGAACCTGAAGGGGAAGAAAAAGCCCCAGAGGCCTAGGCCTTGCCGGCTGCTTCAGCCATCCAGGCCTCGATACCCTCAACGGTGCGCGGCAGGGCAGCTGAAAGGTTCTCATTACCGTCAGCGGTAATCAGAACATCGTCTTCAATCCTGATGCCCATGCCCCGTAGCTCCTCAGGGATTGAGAGGTCTTCTTCCTTGAAGTAGAGGCCAGGCTCAATCGTAAAGACCATGCCAGGTTCAATGATGCCCTCCATGTAGAGCTCATTCTTAGCCTGGGCGCAGTCGTGCACATCCAGACCCAGGTGGTGGCTGGTGCCGTGGGGCATCCAGCGCCGGTGCTGACCGCCCTCAGCTGAGAGGGAGACCTCAGCAGAAACCGGCAGCAGGCCCCACTCCTGGAGGCGGGTCGCTAGAACCTGCATGGCAGCGTCATGAACCTGATGGAACTTATTGCCAGGAACAGCAGCTTCAAAGGCAGCATCGGCAGCCTCAAGCACAATCTCGTAGGCCTTAGCCTGAACCTCGGTGAACTTGCCGTTGACCGGGAAGGTGCGGGTCACATCGGCAGTGTAGAGGGTGTCATCTTCAACCCCGGCATCGAGCAGGAGCAGCTTGCCCTCATCCACAGTGCCGTTATTGCGGATCCAGTGCAAGATGGTGGCGTTATTACCGCAGGCGGCAATGGTGTCGTAGCCAAGGTCATTACCCTCAACCCGGGCCTTAGCGAAGAAGGCGGTCTCAACAACCCGCTCACCGCGCCGGTGGGCAACAGCAGCAGGCAGGGCCCTCACAACTTCAGCAAAACCCTCAATGGTGAGGGCCACTGACCGGCGCAGGTTCTCAATTTCAAGCTCATCCTTGACCAGCCGGGCCTCAGAGAGGGCCTCGGTCAGGGCAGCATCGAGCTTGTCTGACTCCTCTAGGTCTACAGAGGTGTTATAGCGGGAGGTATCAACCAGGGCATCAACATTCAGGTCAACATTGCGCACCAGGCGGATACGCACCCCGCCTAGGGCCTGGGGCCCAGCATTCTTGGTGATTGCAACCTCAAGCTCGCCGAGGTCCTTGGTGCGCAGACCGTATTCGGCCCCTAGGGATTCTAGGGTGGGGCGGGGGCCAACCCAGAACTCGCCGTAGCGGGGGTCCCGGTAGAACATTTCGGTATCGCGGCCTGCTAGGGGCCGGAAGTAGAGGGTGACCTGGTGGTTGGAGCCATTGTCTCCCTGACCTTCTTCAACCGGCTCAAAGACCAGTACGGCGTCAGGTTCGTGGTCTAGACCAAGGCCGGTTTGGTGGGCGAAGGCTGAGTGGGGGCGGAAGCGGTAGTCGGTGTCGTTGGAGCGAACCTTGAGGGGGCCGGCTGGTAGAACCAGGCGCTCGCCGGGGAAGAGGGCTGAGATTTTGGCTCGGCGTTGGGCGGCGAAGTCGGCAACGGGGGCCCTATCTGGCAGGTAAGTGTTGGGCTGAGCCCAGTTCGCTGCCATGAAGTCGCTAAAGGCAGTGGATTTAGGGGCAGCTGAACGGTTGGTAACCCGCTCCTCTAGGGGCTGGTCATCGCCGGGGGTGGAGGTGTAATCACTTGTAGTCATACCTACCAGTCTAGGGAGGGGCCTGAGGGCTCGTCTAGCTCAAGGTTTTAAAGCTGGGCCTTGAGGGAAGCTAAAGGTAGGCTGCCGGGCAGGTGGTTAATCAGCCTGCTTGCCCCAGGGCGTAAAGGTTGCTGGAGGATGGGCTATCTAGCCTAGAGGCAGGCGCGGTAGGCTGGTCTTATGTATGATCTGCACACCCACTCTTGTATTTCTGATGGCACTGAGCCGGTAGCTGAGCTCGTAGCTCAGGTGGCTGCTGCTGGCCTGAGCGGTTTTGCTCTAACTGATCATGATACGAGCGCTGGCTGGGGCCAGGCCCAGCAGGCAGCGCAGGGGCTGGGGCTGGACTTTCTGCCCGGTATGGAGATTTCCTGTGCCTCCCAGGGGGTGAGTATTCACCTGCTGGCTTATCTGTTAGACCCCGAGCATGAGGCCTTAGCTGCTGAGGTGAGCCGGGCCCGGGAGTCAAGGGTGGGGCGGGCCCAAAAAATGGTTGAGCTGCTGGCTGAAGACTACCCTATTAGCTGGGAGCTGGTTCAGCAGCAGGCCCATGAGGGCGCCACCCTAGGCCGCCCCCATATCGCTGATGCCCTGGTGGCCCTCAAAGTGGTTGAGAGCCGGTCAGAGGCCTTTGCCAGGATATTGACGACTAGCTCCAAGTACTACCTGCCCTACTATGCCCTGGACCCGGTGAGGGCTGTGGAGCTGGTACGGCAGGCCGGGGGCGTGCCGGTCATGGCCCACCCTAAGGCCTACTCCCGGGGGAAGGTCGCTAGCGATCAGGTCATCTACTCCATGATTGAGGCCGGGCTGGCTGGCTTTGAGGTGTACCACCGGGATAACACGGCCGAGGGGCAAAAATGGCTCCTAGAGACCGCAGCGAGTTATGACCTGCTCGTGACAGGGGCTTCTGACTATCACGGGGCTGGTAAGCCTAACCGCCTGGGAGAAAACTGGACCAGCCTAGAGACAGCTGAACGCATCAAAGAGGCAGGGCGCCAGCAAGCAGGGCGCCAGTAAAGAGAAGGGCTGGGGGAGTAGGCAGGCTTCTGGCAGCTGGCTGGGGGCTGGCCTGAATCATAGGGAGCGGCTGGAGGGGCGGCTGGGGGAGTAGGTAGGTTTCTGGCGGCTGGCTGGGGGCTGGCCTGAATCATAGGGAGCGCTCCAAGCGCGACCTATGAGAGGGTTGCCGCCAGAAACCTACCTGCTCCGTTGCTGCTCTGGCGCTCTAACGCTTGAGCCAGAGGGTAGTGGACCCGGGCACCCTACCTGCCAGGAAGGCCTCTTGGGCCTCAGGAGCTGAACCCAGCACCAGCTGGGCAGCAGCTAGCTGGGCTGGCAGGGGCAGGGGCTCGCTAGCAAAGTTGGTCAGGTTCACCCAGCCGCCAGGCCGCTCAAAGGCCAGCAGGTCAGCTGACCCGCTGTCGAGCCAGGTTAGTTCTTCGGCTCCCTGGAGCTGGCGGCGGGCTGCTAGGGCTGCCCGGTAGAGGTTCAGGCTTGAGTCTGCCTGCTCCTCTTGAACTGAAACGGCGTAGGTGGCGTACCAGGCTGGCTGGGGCAGGTGGGGTTGAGCGTCCCCAAAGCCTAGAGAGGGGCCCTCAGCCTGCCAGGGGAGGGGAACCCGGCAGCCGTCCCGGCCGACATTGATGCCGGGGGAGTTGAAGAAGGTTGGGTCCTGGCGTTCACTAGCAGGAATATCGGCTACTTCGTGTAGGCCTAGTTCTTCGCCCTGGTAGAGGTAGGCTGAGCCGGGAAGGGCTAGTTCGAAGAGGGTGGCGGCCCGGGCCCGGGCTGAGCCTAGTGGGCGGTCGAGTTCCTCTTCTGGTCCGCCTGCTAGGAGCCATTCGTGGCCGACTTTTTCGTTGGTTTTTCCTTCGATGAAGGGCAGGCCGTAGCGGGTGGGGTGGCGGACTACGTCGTGGTTGGAGAGCACCCAGGTGCTTGAGGAGCCTGATTCTGCTGAGAGTTCTAGGTTTTCTGCCACGATGGTGTGGAATTCACCGGCGTCAAAGTGGGCGGTGAGTAGGTCGAAGTTGAAGGCCTGGCCTAGGCCTTGGGCTGAGGCGTAGGCAGGGCGGCGGTCTCGTTCTACCCATGCTTCGGCGACGGCGGTGCGTGGTGGCTTGTATTCGTTGAAGACGGCCCGCCATTCCTTGTAGATGTGGTGGACTTCGTCCCTATCCCATAGGGGGTGATTGCCGTCCTTGGGCATTTTGTCTAGTTGGGCCTGGCTGGGGAGGATGTCGGGTAGATCCTTGGCTAGGCCGTGGGCTACATCGATGCGGAAGCCGTCTACTCCGCGTTCTGCCCAGAAGCGGAGGGTTTTTTTGAAATCTTCGTGAACTTCTGGGTTCTTCCAGTTGAGGTCTGGTTGTTCGCGGGCGAAGTTGTGGAGGTACCATTGGCCGTCGCCTACTGGTTCCCAGGCTGGTCCGCCGAAGATGGAGGTCCAGTCTGAGGGGGGTAGCTGGCCCTGGTCGCCTTGGCCGTCGCGGAAGATATAGCGTTTGCGGGCTGCTGAGCCGGGGGCTGAGGCTAGGGCTTCTTGGAACCAGGCATGCAGGTTGGAAGTATGGTTGGGTACGAGGTCGATGATGAGTTTGAGGCCGGCTGCGTGGAGGGCTGCTGCTAGCTGGTCGAAGTCTTCTAGGCTGCCGATTTTGGGGTCTACGTCGCGGAAGTTATCAACGTCGTAGCCGCCGTCTGCTAGGGCTGAGGGGTAGAAGGGGGAGAGCCAGACTGCGTCTACTCCTAGGTTTTTGAGGTAGGGGATTTTGCTGGTGATGCCTTTGAGGTCGCCGATGCTGTTGCCGTCTGCGTCAGCGAAGGAGCGGGGGTAGATTTGGTAGACGACGGCCTGCCGCCACCAGTTGGGGTCTTCTTGGGCGGGGCTGATTTTTTCGTTCATCCTTGAACCTTCCTCTGTGGGGTGGCTACTTTACCTGTCATGTCTAGGCTAGGTGCTAGGGGAGCGGGAAGGAGTATTTGAGGGCGGGTTGGCATTTTTTTCTGAAGCTGGCAGGCTCGGGGCCTTGGGCCTGTTCCGCTAGAGGGGGATTAGGCCGGGTCTTCTTTCTTTTTGGGGCCTGCTTCTTCTAAAGTGGGAGCCATGCGCTTTCTCAATGATATGACTCCTACCACTGACCTGACCTACAATGATGTTTTTATGGTCCCTTCCTTTTCTGCGGTTGGTTCCCGCATGGCGGTGGATCTTTCTACCTCTGATGGTTCTGGAACTACTATTCCTCTTGTCGTTGCTAATATGACGGCTGTTTCTGGCCGCCGGATGGCTGAGACCGTGGCCCGTCGGGGTGGGATTGCCATTATTCCCCAGGATGTTCCTAGCCCGATTGTTGCTGAAACTATCAGCCAGGTGAAGGGGGCCCACCTACTTTTTGATACCCCTATTACTGTTAAGCCCCACCACACGGCCGGTTATGTGCGCCATCTGCTGCCTAAGCGGGCTCATGGGGCGGCCCTGGTTCTGGAGGGGCAGATACCGGTTGGGGTGGTGACCCTGAAGGATTTGCGGGGGGCCGATAATTTTGATCAGGTGGGGCAGCTGATGAGTTCTGAGCTTTTTACCCTGCCTGCTAGTGTTACGCCCCGGCAGGCCTTTGAGGCCCTGCACGAGAGGTCTAGGAAACTTGCTCCGGTGGTTGATGAGCAGGGTCGGCTGGTGGGTGTGCTCACCCGCAAGGCTGCCCTGAGGTCTAGTCTCTATGAGCCTGCTGTTGATCAGCAGGGGCGGCTGCGGGTGGGGGCTGCTATTGGTATTAATGGGGATGTTGCTGCTCGGGCTGCTGCTCTGGTTGAGGCGGGCGCTGACCTTTTGGTCATTGATACAGCCCACGGCCACCAGCAGACCATGCTTGAGGCATTGAAGAAGGTAAGGGCCCTTGGACTGAAGGTTCCTTTGGTGGCCGGGAATGTGGTAACGGCTCAGGGGGTTCGGGATCTGGCTGAGGCTGGTGCCGATATTATCAAGGTGGGTGTTGGCCCTGGGGCTATGTGTACTACCCGGATGCAGACTGGGGTGGGTCGCCCCCAGTTTTCTGCTGTGCTTGAGTGCGCTGCTGAGGCCAGAAGGTTAGGGGTGCATGTCTGGGCGGATGGGGGTATTAAGGATCCGCGGGATGTTGCCCTGGCCCTGGCTGCTGGTGCTTCTAACGTGATGGTCGGTTCCTGGTTTGCAGGTACCTATGAGTCGCCGGGTGATATTTTTCAGGATGCCGATGGCCGCCTCTATAAGGAGTCTTTTGGCATGGCTTCCCGCCGGGCGGTTTTGAGCCGGAATGCTCAGACGGAGGCCTTTGAGAAGGCCCGGCGTGAAATGTTTGAAGAGGGGATTTCTTCAGCCCGTATCTACCTGCCTGAGGGGGCCGGTGGGGTAGAGGACCAGATTGATTCGATTGTTTCTGGGGTTCGGTCCTCTTTGACCTATGCTGGTGCTGCCTGCCTGGAGGAGTTCGCCCAGCGGGCTGTGGTGGGGATTCAGTCAGCTGCTGGTTATGCTGAGGGGCAGGCTAGGGCTACCCGCTAGGACTGTTTGGTTAGGACTGCTTGGCTAGGGCCCAAGCTAGCCTAGGGTTAGAGGGGGCTGAGGAGAGGCTAGGGTATAGGCCCTAGCCTCCTTCCTTGCCTAGCTGGCTTTCTTACCTAGCTGGCCTTTTTGCCGGCTGGTCTTTCTGCCTAGCTTTCTTCCTTGGGCTGGATCCGCCTGCGCCTGCGGCGGGGGCGGCTAGCCTCCTGGCCACCTTCCTGGCTGGCAGGGGAGCGGCGCTTCCGGCCTGAGCCCCTAACCGGAGAATCCGAGGCAGACTCAGCCTGCGCGGCAGAAGGGGCCTTGGCCTCAGAGCCGGACTGAGAGCCAGCCTGCCCCCTAGAGGCAGACCGGGACCCTGACCGGGACCTGGCCCGAGCTGAGGAGTGGGGGCGGTCCTGAGAACGGGAATTAGACCGGGAGCCGCTCTTAGCCTGGGAGCTAGTCCGGGAGTTAGACCGGGAGCTGGAGCGGGTTTCAAAGTCCTCAGCCTCTTCAGCGGCCAGGCCAGCTGCGGTCTGCTCCTCCTTGGGCAGGCGGCCCTTGGTGCCAGGGGCAATACCCAAATCCTTAAAGAGGTGGGGGGAAGAAGAGTAGGTTTCTACCGGCTCAAGAACCCCCAGCTCCAGGGCCTGGTTAATGAGCTTCCAGCGGGGTACGTCCTCCCAATCAACCAGGGTAACAGCTGTACCCTCCTTACCGGCCCGGCCGGTCCGTCCTACCCGGTGCAGGTAGGTCTTCTCATCTTCAGGGCACTGGTAGTTAATAACGTGGGTGACATCTTCAACGTCAATACCGCGGGCAGCAACGTCAGTGGCCACCAGAATATCTACCTTACCCTTGCGGAAGGCCCGCAGGGCCTGCTCCCGGGCAGCCTGGTTCAAATCCCCGTGAAGGGCACCAGCTGCAAAGCCGCGGCTGGTTAGTTCTTCAGCGACCTTGGCGGCGCTGCGCTTGGTCTTGGTGAAGATGACGGTCCTGCCCCGGTCCTGGGCCCGCAGGATTCGGCCAACAAGTTCGTCCTTATCCAGGGGGTGGGCCCGGTAGATAATCTGGCGGATTGAAGCCTTCGTGAGGGTTTCTTCCTGGCCTGATTCAGCCCTAATATGCATGGGCTGCTTCATGTAGCGGCGGGCCATGGTCAGCACGGCCCCGGGCATGGTCGCTGAAAAGAGCATGGTCTGCCGCTTGGCGGGCAGGGCAGCTAGGATTCGTTCAACATCTGGCAGGAAGCCAAGGTCCAGCATCTCATCAGCCTCATCAAGAACCACAAGGCGAATATTGGCCAAGGAAAGGTACTTCTGCTGGTAGAGGTCAATCAGGCGCCCGGGGGTGCCGACAATAAGTTCCCGGCCTTCGGCTAGTTCCTTGACCTGGGACTCGTAGGGCCTGCCCCCATAGAGGGTAGAAATGCGGGCCCCACTGTGGGCTGCAGCTAGGGCCAAATCGTTACCGACCTGGATAGCTAGTTCGCGGGTGGGCACAATAATCAGGGCCTGGGGGGCTCCCGGCTCAGCTAGCTGCTGGTAGGCCTGATCGTGAGGAAGAATCAGGGTTTGAAGGGCCGGCAAACCAAAGCCCAGGGTCTTACCGGTGCCGGTCTTAGCCTGGCCAATGATGTCCTGGCCGCTGAGGGCCACAGGCAGGGTCAGGGCCTGAATGGGGAAGGGGGTGGTAATGCCCTGGTCGGCTAGGGCCTGGGCAATGTCGGCGCGAACGCCGCACTCGGCGAAGGTGGGGGTGCTCTCGGTGCTTGTCACGTATGGTCTTTCTGATGCAGGTGGAGCCTAAGACTGGCCCTTCGGGAAGAAGGCGTCTTAGGCTCCGGGGGTTTTGGGCTTTAGCTACCGATGCCGAAACCTACCCGATGCTTGGTTTCGGGGGCGATTTCAACGTAGCCAATGGTAGAGGCAGGAATCAGGGTGATGCTGCCCTTAGCGTCGGTCAGTTCAAGAAGGCCGCCACTTTGAAGGGCTTGGGCTACCTTCTGGCGGATCTGGTCAGCTTCTTCCTTGCTTTCAAGAACGAGCTGGGTAGGGACGTTCTGAACGCCAATCTTGATTTCCATGGAAGGTCCTTTCTGGCCCCTGGAGGGAAGGCCGCTGTTTTCTGCTGCCTTCTAGTCTACGCTAGGGCTGGCTTTGAGGGCTATGACCAGTCCTCATCAATGATTGAGATGCCACCCCAGGCCAGGCGGAAAACGGCCCGTTCAGCGAGCTGAATCTGCTGCAGGGAGGGGTCTGTTCCAATGACTAGGTGGGCTGCTGCCTGGGTCATTCCTATGAGCATGCGGGCTGTCATCAGGGCCTCGTCAAAGCGCATGTGGGCGTTGGGGGCTAGAACTTCTGCGATGCGTTCGGCAATAACGACGTGCAGGTTTTCGATCCGTTCTTGAACAGCGTAATCAGCCTGAATATCTGATTCGAAGATGACCTTGTAACCGGCAACGTTCTGCAGGGCAAAGTTAAAGAAGGCTGAGATAACTCCGCGGACCTTTTCCTTATTGATCTCAGTGGAGTAGAGGGGGGAGAGGATCTGGTCAAGGAGGGTTTTGATTTGCTCATCAAGGACTGCCAGGTAGAGGTCCCGCTTGCCAGAAAAGTGCTGGTAGAGGACCGGCTTGGTGACGCTTGAGGCGGCAGCAATATGGTCCATGGTTGTTGCATGGTAGCCCTGGGAGGCAAAGACTCGTACGGCGTTGCCAATGAGCTGCTGTCTGCGGAGTTCCTTAGGTAGGCGGGCGCCTGAGCTTGCGTCGAAGGAATCTGCGGTGCTTGAGGGTGTGGTTTTGCTCGACATGTTTTAGGGCTGGCCTCGCTGCTGTAGTTCAACTTCATTCTTTAGCAGGCAGCCCAGGGACTTTTAGCCCCAGGAGGAGGCTTGGGCCTGGGGGGTTCCTTCCTCGTGGGCTCGGTCCTGTACCTCAATTCCGTAGAGGGCTTCTAGGGCGGCCATGTATTCGTCGACTCGCCCTTCGCGGGCTAGCTGCCGGGCCCTGACGGTGGGGGTGTGCAGGAGGGATTTGACCATGCGGCGCATAGCTAGCTCCAGTTGTTCTGCTGCTGCTGTGCACCCGTACTGCTGGTGAACCTTAGCCAGTTCTGCATCGAGTACGCTCATGGTGTGCTGCCTGAGAGCAACAATAGCAGTATCTACGCTTCTGGCCTTTTCCTTCTTTTTGAACTCAGCAGTAGCTTCGTCCACTATTATGTGGGCAGTTTTGACGGATTCTAGGGTTTCCTCTGGGGCCGCCTGCCGGACGGACTCTAGGGTAATGAGGTCAACTTCGGGCAGTTGGCCCACCTCTGGCGAGAAGTCCCGGCTCAGGGCTAGATCCAGAATAACCTTCTTTCCTGCCGGAATTTCAAGGGGAAGTATGGGGCTGGAGGCCCCTGAGCAGCCAATGATGATGTCAGCTGCTTCAAGCTGCTCCCGTAGCTGGCCGTGGGGGACGGGGAAAACCCCGCGTTTGTCCGCAAAAGTGGTGGCACGCTGGGAGCGGGAGTAGATCCAAATGTCCTGAGCCTCCCGGGCATGGAGGGCAGCAACGGCAGCCCCGGCGTAGGCTCCGGTGCCAAAGACTAAGATCCGCCGCTCAGGCCAGCTGCCAGCAGCTAGCTGGTCTGCCATATCCAGGGCAACAGAAACAATGGAGCGGCCCCTAGAACCAAGGAGGGTTTGCTGGCCAACCCGCCGGGCGGTCAGGGCCCCGTGCTCAAAGAGGCGGACCAAATTGCCTGTGGCCCGGCCCTTCTCTTGGGCTAGGCTCAGGGCCCGGCGGACCTGGCCGGTGATTTCCCGTTCGCCAACAACGGCTGATTCTAGGCCGGCAGCTACGGTAAAGAGGTGGTGGGCTGCCTGCTGGTCAATGTAAAGGTCAAAGCTGTTTTCTACCTGGTCAAAGGCTAGCTGGCTTCTGCTGGCGATGGAGGTGTAGACCTCTTCAGCGAGGGTCTTGATGTTTTCCTGCTGGTCTTCCTGCAGCTGGGGCTGGGGTAGTTCTAGGTAGATTTCCAGCCGGTTGCAGGTAGACAAAATGACCTGGCCACGAACTCCCCGCCGTTCCAGGTCCTCTTCTAGGCCTTCTGTCCCCTGGCTCAGCTGGGCTAGGGTGGCTAGGTCAACTGTATGGTGCGATGCTACAAGGCTAAAAATAGTCACAACGCCTCTATCATAAGGGGCCAGCAGGCCAAGACATGCTGACAGACTGTCAGCAAAGCCCTGCTGGGCCAAGCAGCACTAGGGACTCAGGGCCTCCAAGGAAGTCCGGAAGGGGAAGGGGAAGAAAAGTAATACTTGGCTCTTGCAGCTAGCCAGGGCCCTAACGACACCCTGTCACCACATTAAGTAGCTAAAATTGGCACAATGGAGAATATGATGACCAGCCCAAGCCCAGCCCTACGCCAACGCCCCCTGCTCACCGACGAGCAGCTGGCCCACCTCCCAGCTAACCACCCCCTGAAGGCAGCAGGAAGCGGCGAATCAGCCATGATTCGCACTCTGACCGGCCGACCGGCTGACTGGGCCCCGGTCTGGTTCATGCGCCAGGCTGGCCGCTCCCTCCCCGAATACCGGCAGCTACGGGAGGGAATTCCCATGCTAGAGTCCTGCCTCAGGCCAGACCTAGCAGCAGAAATCACCCTTCAACCGGTCCGCCGCCATCAGGTCGATGCCGCAATCTTCTTCTCAGATATCGTCATCCCCATGAAACTAGCAGGAGTTGGGGTTGATATCGTCCCCGGCCGCGGCCCGGTCCTAGACCAGCCCATCCGCAGCCTCCAAGAAATCAAAAACCTGCCAGAACTTGAAGACTCGGCCCTAGACCCCATCCGTGAAGCCGTAGCCCTGACCGTCCAGGAGCTAGGATCAACCCCCCTGATCGGCTTTGCAGGAGCCCCCTTCACCGTAGCTGCCTACATGGTAGAAGGCGGCCCCTCCCGCGACCACCTGCGGCCCCGAACCATGATGAAGGCTGACCCTGAAGCCTGGGAAGTCCTAGGGGCCTGGGCAGCTCGCACCTCAGCCCAATTCCTGGCCGCCCAAATTGAGGCCGGTGCCTCAGCTGTTCAGCTCTTTGACTCCTGGGCAGGCTCCCTAGGAGAGGCAGACTACCGCCGCTACGTCATGCCCCACTCAGCTGCCACCCTCGCTGCCGTAGAGCACTACGGGGTGCCCCGCATCCACTTTGGCACCGGAACAGCCGAACTACTACCGGCCATGCTCGAAGCCGGGGCAGATGTTATCGGTGTTGACTACCGCCTGCCCCTCTCAGAAGCCCAGCGCCGTCTAGGCGGGGGAATTGTTCTGCAGGGCAACATTGACCCAGCCCTGCTGGCTGCCGGCTGGGAGGCCCTAGCAGCCCACACCGACCAGGTCCTTGAAGAGGGCAAGAGCGCCCCCGCCCACGTGCTGAACCTAGGGCACGGGGTTCCGCCCAGCACCGACCCAGCCATCTTGACCCGGCTCGTTGACTACATCCACACCCAAACCCGCAAAGGCTAAAGCCCCATGCCCCAGAACCCAGCCCCCCAGCAGCCCACTAGTGCCCTCGTCATCGGAGGGGGCATCTCAGGGCTCCTTGCCGCCAGAGAACTCGCCCGGGCCGGCCGAAAGGTGACCCTCCTTGAAAGAGAAAACCACCTAGGGGGAGCCGTTGGGGCCCACCAGCTAGCTGGCCTAGTCCTAGACTCGGGGGCCGAATCCTTTGCAACCCGCAGCCAGGCAGTGCCCCAGCTCCTAGAAGACCTAGGCCTAACAGACCGGATCGTTCAGCCCAGCGGCTACGGCTCCTGGATCTACCTGCCCGAAGGGGCCTTCCCCTCACCCTCCAGCGGAGTCCTAGGAATCCCCGGCAACCTCAAAGACCCCCTGCTGCGCAAAATCCTAGGCCCAGCAGGCTACCGGCGGGCCAGACTCGATGCCCTACTGCCGCCCTCCCTGGGAGCCAACTCCAGCACCCTAGGCCAGCTGGTCAGGGCCCGCATGGGCCAGGTCCTGCTCGATAAGCTAGTTGCCCCCGTCGTCTCTGGGGTTCACTCGGTACACCCTGACCAGCTAGAACTAGCCACCGTAGCCCCAGGCCTTCTAGAAGGCCTGAAAGAAAAGGGCAGCCTAGCGGCAGCAAGCGCCAGCCTGCGGGCCGCCTCACCAGCTGGATCCCAGGTAGCCGGTATTCAGGGGGGCATGAACCAGCTCTCTGAAGCCCTGGTCGATGACCTGCTCAAGCGCCGGGTCAAAATCATGACTGGCTTTGACACCATCGCCCTAGACCGGGACCCCCTCAACGGGGGCTGGATCGCCATTCAGCGCCAGCCAGAAGATGGCGAACAGTCAGCCCTGATTCAGGCAGATCAGGTAGTTGTAGCCACCGACGCCCAAACAGCCGTTCGCCTGCTAGGGCCCCACCTGCCAGCAGCGGCCCTGCCCCCTGTCAGTCCCGGCCCAGAGGTAGCCCTTGTCACCCTCATCCTTGACTGCCCCCAGCTCGATTCAGCCCCCCGGGGCACCGGCCTGCTCGTGAGCGAACAGGCCACCGGGGTCAGGGCCAAGGCCCTGACCCATGCCAGCGTCAAATGGGCCTGGGTTGCCCAAGCAGCCGGCCAGGGCAGGCAGGTACTCCGCCTCTCCTACGGCCGGGGCCAGGAGAGGGACTCCCCCCTCTCAGATATCGCCCTACACGATGACCAGCTGGTCACCCTAGCCCTTCACGATGCCAGCCAGCTCCTGGGGGTCAGCATCAGCAAAAACCAGCTACTGGCAGCAGATGTAGTCCGCTGGCAGGGGGTTCTTCCCCTCACCGGCCCCGGCCACCGCCAGCAGGTTGCCAACTTCCGCCGGGCCCTAGAAGACCTACCCTCAGCAAGAGCTGTAGGAGCCTGGCTTGCAGGAACCGGCCTAGCTGCAGTCACAGCAGACACCCAAGAACACATCCGCAGCTTTCTTCAAACATCCACCTCCTAACCCTCTAGATCGAAAGGTACCCCTGATGTCTCAGGCAAGAGACCACCAGCACTCAGCCCACCCCCATGCTTCTGGCGCCTACCGGCAGGGCCAGGGCGGCCGTCCGCCCATGCCCACCGCCAAGGACGCAGCCGGAAAAATTCAGGGCCAGCGCCCCGGCGAAGTAGCCGAAGGCGACAGCCAGTTCCACTACGCCCTCTACACCGTCTTCGCCCGCGAAGGCGCCGCTGATTCAGCTGCAAGCAGCCCCGAAGCCACCGCCGAACTTGAAGCCCTCGTCGCTGACCTAGAAGCCCGGGGCGTTACCACCCGCGGCTTCTACGATGTTTCAGCCATGCGCAATGACGCAGACGTGATGGTCTGGGTTCACGGCGCGGTGCCAGAAGACCTTCAGGCAGCTATCCGCAGCTTCCGCCGGGCCAAGGCCTTCTCAGGGACCAAGATCGTCTGGTCAACCATGGGCGTACACCGCGATGCCGAATTCGCAGCCGGCCACACCCCCACCTTCGCCAAGGGAATCGCCCCCGAGCAGTGGGTCTGCGTCTACCCCTTCGTCCGCTCCTTCGACTGGTACACCATCAACCCCGAAAAGCGCCGCGAGATCATGAAGAACCACGGCCTGAAGGGCATCGACTTCCCCGAAGTTCTGCCCAACACCATCGCCACCTTCGGCCTGAACGACTACGAGTGGCTGATCGCCCTTGAAGCCCCCGAACTGGTACTCATCGTTGACCTGATGCGCTCCTTCCGCAACACTGAAGCCCGCCACTTCGTACGCGAAGAAATTCCCTTCTACACCGGCCGCCGCATTGAAGCAGGCCAGGTTGCCCAGGTGATTGCCTAATGAGCCCCCTCCTACCTGAAAACATCATCCCTAACCAGACAGACCCGGCCAACACTGCCTCAAACGGCCCAGCCATTCTCGATGAGAGCAGCATCGCCACCTACACGAGCGAGCGCAGCCTGACCCGGCCCAGGGCATCAGCCCCCCAGGACTACGACCTGGTGATCCTCTCATCCTTCGGCGGGCCCGAAGGCCAGGAGGACGTCATCCCCTTCCTGCGCAATGTCACCGCCGGCCGCGGTATCCCCGACGAGCGCCTAGAAGAGGTAGCTACCCACTACCGGGCCAACGGCGGCGTATCACCGATCAACGCCCAGAACCGGGCCCTGCTGGCAGCCCTGCGCCAAGCCCTAGCAGAAAAGGGCCCAGCGGTTGAGATTACCTGGGCCAACCGTAACTGGGAGCCTTACGTCAATGATGTGGTTCAGCAGGCCTACGATGAGGGTAAGCGTAAGATTCTGGTGCTGGCCACCAGCGCTTACCCCGGCTACTCCTCCTGCCGCCAGTATCGTGAAGACTACGGGCTTGCCCTTGAAAAGCTGGGCTTAGAAGGCAAGCTGCAGATTGATAAGATCCGCCAGTTCTGGGACACTCCCGGCTTTGTTCAGCCCTTCATTGACGGCCTGGTCCAGGGCCTTGCAGAGGTTCGGGCCCAGATTTCTGCTGCCGAGCAGGCAGCTGCCGGAAACGGAAAAATCCGTATCATGTTCTGCACCCACTCTGTGCCCACCAGTGCAGCTAATGAGGCCGGCCCCCGCGGGGTCAACTACGAAGGCGGCTCAGCCTACGTTGAAAAGCACCTAGAAGCTGCCCGGGCCGTCCTGGCTGGAGTGCAGGCCATAGACCCTGCCCTGCTCGATCAGGTTGATTGGGAGCTGGTCTACCAGTCTCGATCCGGCCCGCCCTCTATGCCCTGGCTAGAGCCGGACGTTAACGACGCCCTAGAGGCCCTAGAAGGGAAGGTTGATGGGATTGTTCTGGTGCCCCTGGGCTTCGTCTCAGACCATATGGAGGTGATCTGGGACCTGGATACAGAAGCCCTCAATACCTGCGCCCGTCTGGGCTTTGCGGCCACCCGCACCCCCACCCCCGGCATTCACCCTGCCTATGTTGAGGGTTTGCGCCAGCTGATTGCTGAGCGGGTTGCCTCTAGCGCCCCTGCCCAGGATGCAGCCGGTCTGCAAGAGGCCCGCACGACTGTTTGCGGGGGGCCGGGCTGGTTCGATGCCTGCGACCCTGACTGCTGCAAGCCTACCCGCCCCGGCTCCAACCGGCCGGTGATTGCAGATTACAAGGGGTAGATACACGGCAAGGGCAAGTTGGTGCGGTGCGTCAGCGTGCGCCGCGCCGACAGCCGCTCTCGCTCCTCGCCTGGGGGCTCGTCGCGATTCACCGCCAGCCCCGATCCACGTCGGCTTTCGGCGCACGCTATCGCACCTCCGGCACGTCCCGAAGCCCCTGAACCCAAGCTCCTAACCTCGGGACTAAAACTCTGACAAAGATTGCACGAAAGGACGCTCACTTGGCAGCTCAAGGATATACCGTAGGGACGCGAGGCTCCGCCCTTGCTACCACCCAGACCGGCTGGGCTGTCCAGCGCCTACGGCAGGCAAGTGGTCTAGAGCTAGAGACCATCACCGTCAAAACTGAAGGGGACGTGCTCACCGGCCCCCTCTCCCAGCTGGGCGGGACCGGCGTGTTTGCGGCGACCCTGCGGGCCCGGCTGCTGGAGGGGGGAGTGGACCTGGCCGTCCATTCCTTGAAGGATTTGCCCTCTGCCCCCTGCCCGGGGCTGACTGTCGCCGCCACCCCCGAACGTGAAGACCCCAGAGACGCCCTCTGTGCCAGGGACGGGCTAACCCTAGAAACCCTGCCCCAGGGAGCCCGGGTCGGTACGGGCTCCCCCCGCCGGGCAGCCCAGCTGCTGGCTATCCGCCCAGACCTGACCATTGTTGATATCCGCGGGAATGTGGGTACCCGTCTTGCCCGCGTGGCCGGTAAGGAAGGCTACGGGGTGGGCGCGCACGGTTTGCACGGGGAAAAGAAGCTCGGTGCAATCACTGGCGACTGTGATGCCGTGGTGCTGGCTGCTGCCGGCCTGCACCGGCTAGGACTAGCTGAAACCATCAGCGAGTACCTGGGCCTTGATAGGGTTGTTCCCGCTCCGGGGCAGGGAGCCCTAGCCCTTGAAATCCGTAGCGAGGACGTCGCTGATGGTTCTGAACTGGGGCAGGCTCTAGCAGCCATCAACCACACCCAGACCCAGCTAGCTGTCACCGCTGAGCGGGCCCTGCTCCGCCGCCTAGAAGCCGGCTGCGCCGCCCCCATCGGAGCCTACGCCTACCTAGAAGATGACCAGCTACTACTTACCGTTGCTGTGGCCAACCCTGACGGTAGTCAGCTGCTCCGCCACTCACTGACCAGTAGCCAGCTCACAGTAGAGGGAGCAAAAGCCCTGGGCATTCAGGCGGCAGAAGACCTGCTGGCTATGGGGGCAGCTGCCCTAGCCGGCCTAGCAGGAGAGGCCTAGGAACATGGGAACCTACCTGATAACCCGCAGCCCGGCCAAGGCTGCCGGCTTTGCCCGCGCCCTAGCCGAGCAAGACCCCAAGGCCCAGATCCTCTACGCCCCCATCCTTGAAGCTGTAGGCCTGGAACCTGAAGACTGGGAAGAGGTTGCCTTCGCCCTAATCCGCGGGGAGTTTTCCTGGGTAACCTTCACCTCCGTCAACGGGGTGCTGGGCCTTGAAAAGCTGGCCCGGGGCCTAGGCCAAAGCCTAGCTGAGATCCTGGGGGCCGCCCAGATAGCCGCCGTAGGCCAGGCTACCGAAGCCGCCCTGACTGAACGCGGCCTGCTAGTTGACTTCGTTCCAGAAACCCAGTCGGCAGCTGGCATGGTCGATGAGTGGCTAATCGACGAGGAATGGGATGACCCTATGGAGGAAACCATCCTGGCCATCCAAGGCACCAGCGCCTCACCCACCCTTGAAGAGGGGCTCACCGACTACGGCTACACCCTAGCCACCTTGCCGGTCTATCAGATGCTGCCCTACCCGGCAGAAGAGCCCCTGGCCAGTCAGCTAGCCGAGGGCCCACCCGCCCCAGAAGCTAGGGCTCTGACCCTGGAGGAAGCTCTTGCCGCGCTCGCCAGCTGCGATGTTCTGGTGGCAACCTCCCCCCTGCTCCTACGTACCCTAGCGGCTGCTGCCACAAGCCCCCTGCCACCTACGGTTGCTATTGGGGCTAGCACCGAGGCTGCCGCCCAGAACCTACCCCCTGAGCAACGCCCCGCCCAGATCCGCCAGGCAGCTAGCCCGGCCCCGGCTGACCTGGCCTCTGCCGCCTTAGACCTCTAAGCTAGAAGAAGACCCTAACGCCAAGGAAAAGCATGTTTGAACCCTCAGCTCTCCCGGTGCGCCCCCGCCGCCTGCGCACCACCGGCCCCATGCGGGCCCTGACCGCAGAAACCGCCCTGACCCCAGCCAACCTGGTGCAGGTGCTCTTTGTGCGGGACGGCATTGAGGCCCCGGTGCCTATTGAGTCCATGCCCGGCCAGTACCAGCACACCCTAGAAACTGTTCTTGCTGAGGTGCAGAAGGCTATCGACGCCGGTGTGCGCTGCATCGACCTGTTCGGTGTGCCCCGGGACGAGGATAAGGACCCTATAGGTTCGGCTGCCTGGGCTGAGGATGGTATTCTCAACCGGGCTATCCGCACCGTCCGCCAGCACTTTGGCGACTCTGTGGTCGTCATGGCTGATACCTGCCTGGATGAGTTCACCGACCACGGCCACTGCGGCCCCCTTACCGAGGACGCCTTTGGCACCATGGTTGTTGATAATGACGCTGCCGTAGAGTCCTACTGTCTTATGGCGGTCTCCCAGGCTAGGGCCGGTGCCCACACCGTCAGCCCCTCTGGCATGATGGACGGCCAAATTGCCGCCATGCGCACCGCCCTGGATGAGGCCGGTTTTACCGACGTGTCTATCCTGGCCTACTCTGCTAAGTACGCCTCAGCCTTCTTCGGCCCCTTCCGTGACGCGGTGGGTTCCACCTTCACCGGCGACCGCAAAACCTACCAGCAGGACCCGGCTAACCGCCGCGAATCCCTCTACGAGGTTCAGCTCGATATTGAGCAGGGGGCTGATATGGTCATGGTCAAGCCTGCCACCGCCTACCTGGATATTGTGCGGGAGGTCGCTGATTTTTCCCCTGTCCCTGTAGCGGCCTACCATGTGTCAGGTGAATACGCCATGATCGAAGCTGCCGCCGCCCAGGGGTGGATTGACCGCAAGGCCGTTGCCCTGGAAGCCCTGATGGGGATCCGCCGGGCCGGTGCCTCTATTATCCTGACCTACTACGCCACCGAAGCTGCTACCTGGCTCAACGAAAGGTAAAACCCTTGACCGTCTCAGAAGACCTCTTTGCCCGCTCTACCCGCGTCATTCCCGGCGGTGTCAACTCACCCGTTCGTGCCTTCAACTCTGTGGGGGGCACTCCTGCCTTCATGGTAGAGGCATCCGGCCCCTACCTGACCGACGCTGACGGCCACAACTATGTGGACCTGGTCTGCTCCTGGGGCCCGGCCCTGCTGGGCCACAGGCACCCAGCTGTTATTGAGGCTGTGCATGCAGCCGTTGAGCAGGGCCTCTCTTTCGGCGCTTCAACCGCGGCTGAAACTGAACTGGCTGAGCTGGTGGTAGACCGTATTAACGCTGTTTCCCCCGGCACTATTGACCAGATCCGCATGGTCTCTACCGGCACTGAAGCGACCATGACCGCCATCCGCCTGGCCCGCGGCTACACCGGCCGGGATAAGATCATCAAGTTTGCAGGCTGCTACCACGGCCATGTGGATGCCCTGCTCTCAGAGGCCGGCTCCGGGGTGGCAACCCTGGCCCTGCCCGGCTCGGCAGGCGTTACCGCCGCCACCGCTGCTGAAACCATCGTTCTTCCCTACAATGACCAGGAGGCCGTCCGGGCAGCCTTTGCCGCCAACCCCGGTGACATTGCTGCCATCATTACCGAAGCTGCCCCCTGCAACATGGGTGTTGTTACCCCCGCTGAGGGTTTCAACGCCTTCCTGCGCCAGATCACCCGCGAGCAGGGCGCCCTGATGATTTTTGATGAGGTGCTCACCGGCTTCCGTGTCTCATCTGCTGGCTACTGGGGCTACTCAGCCCCGGCTGAAGGCAACTGGGCCCCCGATATTTTCACCTTCGGCAAGGTCATTGGCGGCGGTATGCCCATGGCTGCCCTGGGCGGTAAGCGCGAAATTATGGAATACCTGGCCCCCCTGGGCCCCGTCTACCAGGCAGGTACCCTCTCGGGTAACCCCATTGCTATGGCTGCCGGTCTTGCAACCCTCAAGGCCGCTGACGCTACTGTCTATGAGACTATTGATACCCGCTCAGCCCAGCTGCAGGCCGCCCTGGTTGAGGCCCTTAAGGCCGCCGGGGTTAACCACTCCATCCAGAGGGCAGGTAACCTCTTTTCTCTTGCCTTCGGTACTGCTGAGAAGGGGGTCCATAACTACGAGGACATCAAGGCCTCAGAAACCTACCGCTACAAGGCCTTCTTCCACTCCATGCTGAATTCTGGTGTTTACCTGCCGCCGAGCGCCTTTGAGGCCTGGTTCCTTTCAGCTGCCCACGATGAGGCTGCCATGGACCGCATTATCTCGGCCCTGCCCCAGGCGGCCCGCGCAGCGGCAGAGGCAACAGCCTAGAATAAAACCCTATGCACAAGCGCGGTGCACTGACCTTCGCCAACTAACCTTCTCGCTGGCTCGCAAGCTCGCCAGATTCGCACCGAGATTTATTTTCCTCGCGCGCTCGGAATCTCGGTGCTCATCACAGCGATTCATGCCAGCCCCAGCCAGTTGGCGAAGGCCAGTGCGCCGCGCCCATAGTTGTGCCTGCTTCACCTACTTCTGAGCGCAAGTTTCCTTATCTCATGCGCCCCTGGGGCAGGGCCGCCAGGTTCTGGGTGTCCCGGTCATAGAGCCAGTTCCTGTCCATGAGCAGGCGGGAGAGGGCCAGGCCCATACCTAGGGCCGCGAAGATCAGCAGGACCTGCACAAAAGCGGCCAGGGCTTCGTTCACATCGCCGTTGGAGAAGTGAGCCATGGACATATAGAACATGACCCCCGGAACCATGGTGACGGTGGCCGGAACCGCCAGGGAGATCCGGGAGGGTCGGCGGGCTGGCAGGGGTGCTAGCAGCTCTGAGAGCACCCCTGCTGTGAAGACCGCCAGGGCAATAGCCAGGTGGGGGGCCCAGCCTGCCTCTACCAGCCAGATGCGCCCCGGGTTCACGATCGCTGCAATGACTCCTGCCCAGGTGCAGGAGAGAGCTGTGGCCGAAAAGAGCATGGCAAAGCCGTAGGCCGCTGTGAAGGAGGCCAGCATCTGAAGGAGCAGGAGCAACCAGGCATTCAGCTGCGGGGCAGGGGCCTGCTCCAGGGGGAGGCTAAAGACCAGGGAAATGAGCCAGACCGAAAAGGAGGCGCTACCCAGGAGCAGAGCCACGTAGGTTAGGCGGGAAATCCCCGACGAAAA
>JAXDRN010000105.1:0-3377 GCA_034090985.1 Rothia sp. (in: high G+C Gram-positive bacteria)
CGGGCGTTGTAGACAGTCTCTGAAAAGCGCTGGGCAGCAGCCTGCTTAGTCACTCCGATAGCTGAGCCGATCAGCTGCCAGGTGGCGCCGCCTGCACGAGCTGCCTGCACGGCCTCCTCAAGGGCCTGGGTTGCCTGGGCAACCTGCTCTTGAGCAGTACGGACGGCGGTGATGCGCGGGTCCTTGGACTGCATGGGGCCTCCTTTCTTGGGTGTGTCAAGCAAACTTGATATATCACAAGTATCTCGGATCTTTCGTGGGTCTGTCAATATTCTTTGACTTTTCATTTTTTGAAGCTGGTCTTTACCCCCGAGTGGGGTAGTACCAGTGGCAGGGACGGGAATAAGGGGCAGATTCGGCGCTAAGCCAACCCAGCCCGGCCCGCCGTGGCAGCGGTAACTGCGGCCACCGCCTCCTTATGACAAAATTGGAAGGTTATGACTCAAGAGACCCCAGGAACCGGCCAGGCCCCGGCCCGCGCCAAGCAACTCAAGCTCCCGCCCCTGCAACTGGGCAAGCACACCATTGACACCCCCGTCGTTCTAGCCCCCATGGCGGGCGTGACCAACAAGGCCTTCCGCCGACTCTGCCGCGACTACGGTGGCGGGCTGTATGTGACCGAGATGGTCACAGCCCGCTCCCTGGTGGAGCGTAACCCCGAGTCCCTGCGCATTATTGACCATGACGGCGACGAAAAAATCCGCTCCATCCAGATTTACGGGGTGGATGCCGTCAACGTGGGTAAGGCAATCCGCATGGTGGTCGAAGAAGACCGCGCCGACCATATTGACCTGAACTTCGGCTGCCCCGTGCCCAAGGTGACCAAGCTGGGCGGCGGCTCAGCCCTGCCCTGGAAGACCGACCTCTTTACCGCCATCGTCCAGACCGCCGTCCGCGAGGCCTCCCGCGGGGATATTCCCCTGACCATCAAAATGCGTAAGGGTATTGACGAGGACCACCTGACCTACCTGGAATCAGCCAAAATCGCCCGCGACGCCGGGGTTGCAGCTATCGCCCTACACGGCCGCACCGCCGCCCAGCACTACTCGGGTAAGGCTGACTGGGACTCCATCGCCCGCCTGCGCGAAGCTATCCCCGACCTGCCAATTCTGGGCAACGGCGATATTTTCTCAGCCGAGGACGCCATCGCCATGGTTGAACAGACCGGGGTGGACGGCATTGTGGTTGGCCGCGGCTGCCAGGGCCGCCCCTGGCTCTTTGGCGACCTTCAGAACGCCTTCGAGGGCTCCGAGGAACGCCACCGCCCCTCTGTTTCTGAGGTGGCGGATATGATTTATCGCCACGCCGAACTGCTAGTTGAGACCTTTGGGGATGAGACCCGCGGCCTGCGCGAGATCCGCAAGCACGTGGCCTGGTACTTCCACGGCTACCCGGTGGGCGGCAAACTGCGCGCCAAGATGTCTACCGTGCCCACCCTGGAGGCCTTCCGCCAGTACCTGGCCGAACTGGATCACTCCATCGGCTACCCCGGTGCCGCTGTTGAGGGCCCCCGCGGCCGAGCTGGCAACCCCAAGAAGCCTCACCTACCCGACGGCTGGCTGAACTCCCGCGTCCTGGGGGATGCAGAACGCCTGGGCCTGGTGGATGCTGAACTGGATATCAGCGGCGGCTAACCCCTGGCCCCCTGCCCCACCTCACCGGCCCCCTGCCCCACCTCACCGGTCCTAGCCCAGCTGGAGGCCGGTGAATTTTATCTTCCGGAAATGGTAGATCCCAGAAGTGTCTGCCCTTTCCTGCCAGCTTTTGGGCCTGAAAC
The DNA here is from genome assembly GCA_034090985.1 of Rothia sp. (in: high G+C Gram-positive bacteria). GTDB lineage: Bacteria > Actinomycetota > Actinomycetes > Actinomycetales > Micrococcaceae > Rothia. Next base: position 1,778 of record JAXDRN010000105.1, read on the forward strand.
CTGGTACTTCTAGGAGTATGAGTTCACCCAGAGTCTCCCGCCTAAGCACCTACCTGCCGGGGCTAGCTGTCTGCGCTGCGGCAGCGACCGTCGCCTTTCTGCTGAGCCGCCTGATACCTGGTCTCAGCGCTATGCTGGTTGCCATCGTGCTGGGGGTGGTGGTTGCAAACACTGTCAGGCTTCCTCAGCCTTGCAGCGCCGGGGTGACTTTTGCCGCCAAAAAACTGTTGCGGCTTGGTATCGTCCTGCTAGGCCTGCAAGTTGCCCTGGGGGATATTGCGGCACTAGGGGCTCCCATGATTCTGGTGGTTATCGTCACCGTGGTGACCGGTATCTTGGGAACGATTGTAATCGGTCGCCTACTGGGGGTTTCGAGCTACCTCACCTACCTTGTGGCCTGTGGCTTCTCTATCTGCGGGGCGGCTGCGGTGGCAGGGGCGTCTGGCACCCTTGACCCCAAGAACGAGCATGAGGAAGAAACCGTGACGGCCGTTGCCCTGGTGGTGCTCTTTGGGACGACCATGATCGGCCTGGTGCCCCTGGCGGCTTATCTGTTGCAGCTTGACCCAATTTTTGCAGGTACCTGGGCTGGCGGGGCGATCCACGAGGTTGCCCAGGTGGTCGCTGTGGGCGGCATGATCGGTGGCGGGGCCTTGACTGCTGCGGTGCTGGTGAAGTTGGCCAGGGTCTTGATGTTGGCACCGGTGATTGCGGTTTTGGGTTGGGTGCGCCGTCGGGAGCTTCAGGACGGTGCTGGGGCGACCTCCCTGCTTCCGCCTGTGCCCCTCTTCGTGGCGGGTTTTATGGCTATGGTGCTGGTGCGCTCTTGCCTGCCCTTGCCTGAGGCTGTGCTGGTAGCGGGGAGTTCTGCCCAGACCGCCCTACTGGCAGCAGCTATGTTTGCCCTGGGGTGCAATGTTGATGTGCGGAAACTCCTGCGGGTGGGCTTCCGCCCCTTTATTCTTGCAGCCCTTTCAACAGCCCTGGTGGCAGGGGTGAGCCTGGCCGGGGTGACGCTGGTGCTCTAGTGGTCAGCTAGCCGGGGCGAGGACGTCCGGGCTCGCCTAATCCATATCGGGCGGCGGTGGGTCGGTGGGAGTTTTACCTTTCCAGAGGTTGATGTCCCACATGATAGAGAAGGAGTTCACCATCTGGAGGCTGTGAAAGACAGATCCGCACTCTTCACCGTAGATGTCGCTGTTTGGGTCTGATGCGCCGATGGCCCGCACCGCTGTGATGTTGAGGCCGATGACGAGAATCAGTAGGAGTAGCCCGAGTATCCACTCGTAGACGAGCAGGGGAACTGTTGCCATGGCGAGGAGGAGCGTAGCCCAACCTCTGAGGTTATTGCCCAGGAAGAACTCGTGGGTGCCGAGGTAGCCCTGCCAACAGGCCATCTGGTAGGCCCTGGACCTGGTGCGGATGAGTCTCTCGTATCGAAAGCGCTCCAGGTCGCCGTAGTTGGGTACGTACTTCTCACTCATAGAACATGACTGTACCGCCCGGTAGGTTCTAACCCCCCCGGTTCCGTGTGTGCTAACCAGAATCGCGCCGGGCCCCCACGCGACGGGGGCGCTGCGCGATTCTTGTGGACGCTAAG
>JAXDRN010000106.1:0-33077 GCA_034090985.1 Rothia sp. (in: high G+C Gram-positive bacteria)
ACCATGCGGGCCCTGTGCTTGCGGGCCTGCTCGGGGTCTGCAAAGGAGGGGGCACCTGCGTGAGCCACCGAGATGAGCTCACCGCCGGGAGCTAAGAGGTCAAGGGCAGCTGCCAGGAGGGGCAGACGATCAAAGTCAGCCTGCGACTGCAAGAAACTGGTGACAATCAGGTCAAAGCGCTGGTCAGTAGACCAGTCGGTCAGGTCAGCATCAATGAAGGTAGCAGCAATCCCTTCAGCTGCCGCCCGGGCCCGAGCCCGACCGATAGCTACATCCGAAATGTCGATGCCGGTAGCCTGCCAGCCACGAGCTGCCAGCCAGAGCACATCCCCGCCTTCGCCGCAACCAAGGTCAAGGACCCTGCCCGGTGGGCGGTCGCCCATCAGACGAGCTAGGGAGGCGTTGACCTTCCCAGACCAAATCTGCTCCCGTTCAGAGTAGATTCCGTTCCAGAGTTCCCTACTGTTCTCTAGCTCCTTGAGCTGCGGGGCTGCTTCTTGGCTCTTGTGCATGAGCTTGCCTAGACCAGCAGAAGTTTAGCGGTCATGGCAGCCGGGCCAGCCAGTACAACGTGTTCTAGGTTGTCAGGGCCTAGGACGAAGGTGACCGCTAGGCTACCGCCGGGCACCTGTACCAGCCATTCGTCTGGGGCATCTTCTCCGCCCCAGAAGCGGGTGGCGGCAGCTGCTGCGCAGGCTCCGGTGCCGCAGGAGAGGGTTTCTCCGACTCCGCGCTCAAAGACCCTCATGCGAATGTAACCGACGTTTTCGGTTTCTGGGTCTCCGTCTTCGGCTGAGATTTCTTGGGGTACTACGAATTCAACGTTGCTACCTTCAGCAGGGGTAGGTGAGACCTTGGGGGCTTCGTGTAGGTTCAGGCCTTCTAGCTTGCCCTCTGTTCCTAGCATGACTACGGTGTGGGGGTTGCCCATGCTGATTGAGATGGCCCCCCGGGGGGTGTGGAGGCCCTTGGCCATGACCTGGGCGTCTGTTCCGTTGTCTCGAGCTAGGTCTCCGTTGATGAAGCTCCAGGGGCCCATGTCGATGGCGTAGCCGGTTTCTGTACGGCCAACGGCCTTAACGCCTGCCCGGGTGGCAATGAGGAGCCGGTCCCCTTCAGCTAGGGTTACTAGTTTTTCTTCGATCAGGTAGTCTACGAAGGCTCGGACCCCGTTACCGCACATTTCAGCGATGGAACCATCCCCGTTGCGGTAGTCCATGAACCAGACCGCTTCGGGCTGCTCTTCTAGCAGGTGGGCAGCAAAGTCTAGGGATTCGGTGCGCACAGCCCGAATGAAGCCGTCTGCCCCTAAACCAAAGTGCCGGTCGGTTACTCGGGCGATGAGGTCTTCGCTGAGGTTGAGTTCGCCAGTTGGGTCGGTGACGAAGATAAAGTCGTTGCCGGTTGCCTGCCCCTTGGTGAGGGTTTTTCCTGCCAGATCGCCCCAGGGGGAAACTTCTTCATGATGGGTTGCCACAGTTGCTTGCCTTTCGTCTGGGGTCTTGTTGGGGTGTTTCTTCTGTCTAGTCTATTGGGTGAGGGTCTGCCCGCTGGCCTTAGCTGGGCTCTTCTTGGCCCAGGTTTCCCTCTTCTTGGCTTCTGATCAGGCCTTGGGCTTCTTGGAGTAGCTGGGGGCTGTTGTAGTCAAGCCAGTTGACGCGCGGGTCAGCCCGGAACCAGGTGAGCTGGCGGCGGGCGAACTGGCGGGTTGCTATCACAGTATCTTCAACAGCTTGCGCCTGAGAATATTCCTGCCCTTCTGGAAGCTGGCCGCGGGTGGCATCTAGCAGTTTGAGGAATTCCCGGTAGCCGATTGCTGCCGGGGCGGTTTTGCCCTGGCGTAGTCCCCTCGCTTCGAGGGCTTCTACCTCTGCCAGTAGGCCGGCTTTTTCCATGGCAACCACCCGGTCGGCAAGCCGCTGGTGCAGCTGGGCGCGGTCGCCCTTGAGCCCGATTTGCAGGGCGGGCTGAAAGTAGGTGCGGGTAGGCATAAAGGATGAGAAGGGCCGGCCGGTCACTTCAAAAACCTCTAGGGCCCGCACCAGGCGGCGGTTGTCCTTGACGCGGGCTGCTGATTCGGGGTCTAGCTGCCGCAGGCGCTCCAATAGGGGGCCTGGGCCTAAGGCGGCCAGCTCTGCTTCTAGGCGGGCCCGCACCGCCGGGTCAGTTTCGGGAAAGTCCAAGACATCCAGGGCAGCTCGCACATAGAGGCCGGAACCGCCAACGAGAATCGGGTAGTTCCCGCGAGCGCGAATGTTGTCAAAGACCTCTCTGGCCTGGGCCTGGAAGCTGGCTACTGAGGCTTCTTCGGTTACCTCCAGGGTATCGAGCAGGTGGTGGGGCACTCCACGCATTTCCTCGCCTGTGACCTTGGCTGTACCGATGTCCATGCCCCGGTAGAACTGCATGGAGTCGGCGTTGACGCACTCCCCGCCCAGGCTAAGAGCCAGCTCGATAGCTAGGGCGCTTTTTCCTGTACCGGTGGGGCCCACCAGGGCGATGATGGGCAGGGAGTTGCTGCCGGCGTCCTTCTCTGTCATGGGTTAGGGGGCGGGTTTGAAGGTGGGGAAGCCTAGGGAGACCGGGGTGCCGGGTACCTGGGTGGTGCCGGTGCCGCAGGAGTCGGCCTGGGCCCGATCCCAGGCGTCCCCTGCCCGGGAGCGGCGTAGGGAGTACTGGTCTGCGCTGGGGTCGGAGATCAGGTGGAAGGAGCCGGCTTCGGTGATCGGTAGGGTGACCAGGTCGCCGGGGCGGGGAGTTTCGCAGCCTTCGGGCACGCTAAAGTGCACCAGGCGCTGGTCACGGGCACGGCCAGATAAGCGGCCGGTTTCTTCGGCCTTGCGGCCGGATTCTGCGGTGACCATCAGTTCTACGGTTTTGCCTAGCTGCTTGCGGTTTTCTTCACCTGCGATCCGGTCTTGGAGGGCGGTGAGCCGTTCGTAGCGTTCTTGGACTACGGCCTTGGGCACCTGGTTGGGCATGGTGGCTGCCGGGGTTCCGGGGCGGATTGAGTATTGGAAGGTGAAGGCGGATGAGAAGCGGGACTGCTCGACCACGCGCAGGGTTTCTTGGAAGTCCTCTTCGGTTTCTCCGGGGAAGCCGACGATGATGTCGGTGGTGATGACGGCATCAGGGATCCGCTGGCGTACCTTCTCTAGGATGCCGAGGAACTTTTTGGACCGGTAGGAGCGTTTCATGTCCTTGAGGACCTTGTCTGAGCCAGATTGCAGGGGCATGTGCAGAACGGGCATGACGTTGGGGGTTTCTGCCATGGCGTCGATAACGTCGTCGGTGAACATGGCCGGGTGGGGTGAGGTGAAGCGGACCCGTTCTAGGCCTTCGATGTCGCCGCAGGCTCGAAGGAGTTTTGAGAAGGCCTGGCGGTCGCCAAAACCTACCCCGTAGGAGTTGACGTTTTGGCCTAGCAGGGTGACTTCAATGGCGCCGTCATCCACCAGGGCCTGGACTTCTGCCAGGATTTCGCCGGGGCGGCGGTCTTCTTCCTTGCCGCGTAGGGAGGGGACGATACAGAAGGTGCAGGTGTTGTTGCAGCCTACTGAGATGGAGACCCAGCCGGAGTAGACATGATCGCGTTTGGTGGGCAGGGTGGAGGGGAAGACTTCTAGGGCTTCGAGCAGTTCGGCTTGGGCCTGGTGGTTATGGCGGGCCCGTTCCAGTAGGGCAGGTAGGGAGCCGATGTTGTGGGTGCCGAAGACGACATCTACCCAGGGGGCCTTCTTGAGGATGGTGTCCTGGTCTTTTTGGGCTAGGCAGCCGCCCACGGCGATTTGCATGCCTTCGTGTTCCCGTTTGACCGGTGCTAGCTGCCCGAGGTTGCCGTAGAGCTTGTTATCGGCGTTTTCGCGGACGGCGCAGGTATTGAAGACCACCAGGTCTGGGGTGGTTCCTTCTTCTGCAGGCAGGTAGCCTGAGGCTTCAAGCAGGCCGCTCATCCGCTCTGAGTCGTGGACGTTCATCTGGCAGCCGAAGGTGCGTACCTGGTAGGTGCGGGCCTTCTTTTCTGCCGGGCTTTCTGGGTTTACTTCAATACTCACCCGTCTAGTCTACTAGGTTGCTATTGTGGGCTCTATGCCCTTTTTCCCTTCTGTTACTTGGTCTAGCTCACTGCTGGAGCAGGCTATTTCTTCCTACAGCCTGGCTTCTAGTGATCAGCCGGTGAGTTCGGCGGCTTTTAGGAGCTTGGCCAGCCAGCTGCTTGATGCCGGTTTGCGCCTTCTTTCTGCTGCTGCTCCGGGTGTGCAACTGACCGGGCTTGAGATTTTTTCAGCCGGTATGCGCTCGGTGGTGCTTAGGCTTGAGCTGGCAGGTTTTTCTGCCCCTTCTGTGGTGCTTAAGTATTTTCGGCGCAGGGATTCTGCACGTAATTCTGGCGGTTTTGGTTACCTGCGCGAAAAGCAGGGTTTGGGGGCCTTAGAGCAGCTGGCCCCGGGGCTTTACCCCCGACTGCTGGCAGCTGATGATTCTGCCCGGCTTTTACTTCTTGAAGATGTGTCTGGGGGCAGGGCGGGTCAGAGCTTAGCTGATCTGCTGCTGTCAGCTCAGGTGAATCCAGTAGATGGGCTTCAGGCCGCCCAGCGGGCCCTGGAGCTCTGGACTGCTACCTGGGCTGGTCTTCTTCGATCCCCTGCCCAGGCTGCCGCCCAGGCCTCTTTCACCGCTGAGCTTGCACGAGCTGATGGGCGGGCCTCTGCTCCCGGTTCCCTGCCCTCGCCCCAGCTTGCCTTAAAGGGCCTGCCCCTGCTTGCTAAGAGGCAGGGACTTAGGGTGGGATCGGCTGAATTTGCCCGGATGGAGCAGGCTGTGGCGAGCATTATCTACCCGGCGGCGGCTGAGAGGCTGCTGTCCTCCGGTGATTTCTCTCCGGCCAACCTGGTTCAGCAGGCTGCTCCTGGGGTGGGGGTGCGCGGTATTGATGCTGAGGGCTCCTGCTGGCACCACTGGGCCCTGCCGGTGGCTGAGCTTCAGCTGGGTTTCCCTTCCTGGCCAGAGGGTCCAGTTTCAGCTGACCTTTTAGGCAGTGACCTCTGGCAGGGAGCTGCCCAGCGTTTCTATGAGCAGCTAGCTCCAGCCCCCCTCTCTGACCTTGGCGCAGATAGGTCAGTAGTAGCAGCTCAACTGACCATCAGAGCTATCTTGGCCGAACAGGGGAAGGTTCTTTCTGCCCTACCTATGGAAGCTTATTCATAAGGGGTTCCGCAGGCTCACGCTCGCTGCCGACCCTCTCGCCTGGTTCGCTTCGCTCACAAGGCGATTCACGCCAGCCCCGAGCCAGCAGCTTCGCTGTGAGCCTGCTTCACCTACCCTTATGAATAAGCCTCATGAACCCTTCGGCAGCTGAATCATCTTGACAGATTTTTGATTCATCCCGTAGATTTAATAAACCATGAGCGAAGGATAACATGCACATCACATCAGAATTTGGCGACCGAGTGCGCTCACAGCGTCAGCTTCGGAATCTATCGCAACGGGATCTCGCAGCCAGGACTGAGGGAGTGATTTCTCAAGCCACAATCCAGAGACTTGAAGCAGGCACCGCTACTCCTTCCTTAGAGTATGTTCTTGCCCTAGCATGGGCTTTGGGAGTGCCCGCTGAAGAACTTACCGAAGACCAGCCCCTATCACAGCGGTTCCAGCTAGCGGCCCGTGGCGAGGACGGCACAGACGTTTTGGAAGCCGCACAGAAACTCCTACCTTTCCTACAACTCCGTAATACCCTGGACTCTCTCAATGACTCATCAGAAAAGCCCTTCTAAACAGGGAGCTGACCTAGCTCAACAATTTAGGGAACAGCATAGTTTGGGTAAGGAACCAATTCACGACATCACGTCCCTGTTGCGCCTCCTCCCTGCCGACTTCATGGTTCTTGAGCTACCCCAGAACCTTGATGCTCTTGCGCTCCGTGACCCCTCAACTGATGCAGTTATCGTTGGGATTGGGACTAGCTCATCCCCCTACAGACAAAGACTAACCATTGCCCACGAAATTGGGCATATCCTTTCAGGGGATATCAGCAAGTCCAGCCAATCTTTCGTATGCGAGAAATCAGCCCCAGAAGAAACTCGTGCCAATACGTTTGCCCGCTGCCTGCTCTGCCCTGCTGATGCTCTGCCCCCTTTTCAGAGCTCTGACCCCCTTGAGACCCTTTCAGCAGTTGTTAGACACTTTCAAGTATCACCTGCTGTAGCTGCTTACCAGCTTGAATATGCAGGTATCTTCACTGCAGAGCAGGTTCAAGATTTTCAAAAGATTCAGGCCCCGGCACTAGCTAGTAAATTTGGCTGGAAGTCCAGCTACGATAGGGCCCGGGCTATTTCTCAGCTTTCTCAGTCTTCTGAACGGCTCGTTGCTGACGCCTACGCCGCCTATGCCAACGGGCAAGTTTCCCTGGCAACAGTTGCCTTTGCCGAGCAGGTCTCTCTTGAAGAAGCAAGTGCATCCGCAGAAGGCGCTAGGGCTCTACAGGCCCTAACCACTGATACCAATGCTGATATTTTTGCAGATTTAGACTCTTTTTTCTCTGACGGAGATTAAGAAATATTCAGCTGGGGCATATTACAGACAGGGCGCAGGCTAGGGAAATCTGGGAAAAACTCAGAGAACTCGATGTCTTACTTCCCTTCGAAAGCACTCTCCTGAACAAAAGAGAATGTTACAGGTCAGTCAAGAAATAGCCGCCCTCATCTTCCATGCCCATCTCAGCAGCGTAGCTCTCAACCTCTTGGCGCACCACGCTAAAGGCTAGTCCGGCAGAGTAGCCCTTGCGCCCCAGCATGGCAACGAGGCGGCGCATAACCTTCTCCTTCTCTGCCCGGTCCCCCAGCTTCATTGAGGGGCGCAGCTTCTTGCGCACCAGCTCATGGGCATCAACCCGTTCGTCCTCTTCAGTTCGCTGCTCCAGGGCTATATCAGCCAGCTCCCCCTCAATACCCTTGGTTTTGAGTTCCCGCCGAATCGCTGAGCGTGAAAGTTTTTTCACCTGCATACGGCTGCGCACATACAGATCAGCAAATTCAGCATCATCAATAAGGTTCACAGCCTCAAAGCGCTGAAGAATATCGTCAATCACCTCAGCTGAGATTTCCTTTTCAAGGAGTTTTTTCTCAAGCATGGCCCGGGATTTAGGGGCAGCTGCCAGCTGATTGAGCACAATATTCTTAGCCCGGGTAAATTCGCTTTCTGCTTCCTTACCTGCCCGGCCACGCTTTTCGGGCATAGGGGTGACCCCCTGTACCAGCATCTCTTCATCGGTCACAGGCTCGTTCAGGGCTGAGCCTTCAGAAAAGAGGGGCCGGGAGCGCTTGGGCTCTGGGGTGGCTTGATCGCCTGCGGACGCCGCCCCAATAGCAGGTGCAAAAGGTGAGCGGGCAGCGTATTTTGCAGGCGGCTTGCGGAAGCCCTTTTTCAGGTTGGGGTTACGGCGGCGGGTGTACTTGCCCTGCTCTTTGGGTTCAGGGCCCTGAGCCTCCTGCCCACTGCCGCTGCCCCTGGGGGCAGACTCTTGGCCTTCCCCGGTATAGGGGGTAGCTGTCTTCTGCTGGCTGTAGACCCCCGACTGGCCCGGCAGGTCTTCGGCAAGCCCCTGGGCAGCTGGGTGCCAGGGCGGGTAGTCCTCGGGTGAGAGGAAATCGGTCGGTGGCAGTTCGCGGCTCATACTCCCCCTAAAGATGGGCGGTCTATCCAAGGGCCAAAGCCGCCACCGCCGGGGCTCTTACCCGGTGGTGACGGCTACCTGCTAGCTAAAGATCTTTGCTAACTGAAGGCCCCAGCTAGCTGAAGATCCTTGCTAGCTGAAGTGAGACTAGAAGTTCTCAGAGATATCATCCAGAGGATCAACTGAGCTGCTGGGCTCTAGCTCGTCAACTGCCTCTTCCTCAGCCTCAATAATGCCCAGTTTGACCATGGTCTTGTACTTGATTTCTTCGGTCAGTTCAGGATTATCCTTCAAGAAACGACGGACGTTCTCCTTACCCTGGCCCAGCTGCTCCCCCTCATAGGTGAACCAGGCACCGGACTTCTTGACCACGTTATGCTCAACAGCCAGGTCAAGAATACCGCCCTCTACAGAGATACCCTCCCCGTAGAGAATGTCGAATTCAGCCTGCTTGAAGGGCGGGGCCATCTTGTTCTTAACCACCTTGGCCCGGGTCCGGTTGCCGATGGGGTTAGCCCCGTCCTTGAGGGTTTCAATCCGGCGAATATCAATTCGTACTGAGGCGTAGAACTTCAGGGCCTTACCACCGGTGGTGGTCTCAGGTGAACCGAAGAAAACACCGATCTTTTCCCGCAGCTGGTTAATGAAGATAGCGGTGGTGTTGGTAGCTGAGAGGCGGCCGGTGATCTTACGCAGGGCCTGGGACATCAGGCGGGCCTGCAGACCAACATGGGAATCCCCCATCTCGCCTTCAATTTCAGCCCGGGGCACCAGGGCCGCAACGGAGTCGACCACAATAATGTCAATGGAGCCTGAGCCAACCAGCATGTCCATAATCTCTAGGGCCTGTTCACCGGTATCAGGCTGAGAGACCAGCAGGGCATCAGTATCAACGCCCAGCTTAGCGGCATATACCGGGTCAAGGGCGTGTTCAGCGTCAATGAAGGCGGCAATGCCGCCGGCCTTCTGTACGTTGGCTACAGCGTGTAGGGCCACGGTGGTCTTACCAGAGGACTCAGGGCCATAGATTTCTACCACGCGACCCCGGGGCAGGCCACCAATACCAAGGGCGGCATCCAGGGCCAGGGCGCCGGTTGAAATGGTCTCTACTGCGCTGGCCTCCCGGTCGCCTAGGCGCATCACAGAGCCCTTGCCGTAGTTCTTATCGATCTGGGCCAGTACTGCCTCTAGGGCCTTTTCCCGACCCTCGGCAGGTACCTGACCTACTGACTGCATACGAGTCTTCGCTGCCATGAAAAATCCTCATTTCCTATCGCGTTGCGAGTTTTTCTCTCTAGCTACCAGGCTAGTAGCTGGGGCTGACACTTTAAGGCCAGGTCCTGCTTAAAACTTCACCTGTGGACGAACATACCCCTTCAGGGGCCACATAGAGCTTTCTTAGGTCCACACTAGCACAGGTTTTCGAATATATCTTCTACTAGCTCGCAGGTGTCTTCTAAACCTAGCGGGGCTCACCCAGGTCAGGGCCAAACCAGCTATCCTCGCTCAGATCCTGGGAACGGCAAACAGCCCGCCAAATAGACTGAACCTCAAGCCCAGCCTCTAGGGCCTCCTGGGCAGTGCGCTGACCCAGCTCTGAAAGAACCAGGTCCTTAGCCAGATGCTGGCTCAGAGCAGGGCCAAACTCATAGTCCATAGCCCGCCAAAATTCACTCACCTTCACAGCTTTTCCCCTTTCGGACAGGAAGGAGCTGAGCCCCGCTACAGGGCCCAGCTCCTCAAAGTCTTCTTCCGCGTCCTTAACGGGTAGCTAGCGGGCCAGTAGCCCCTACACCGTAGTCCTGCCTGTACTGTTCTGAAAGTTCAGCAGGAACAGTATCGGGAACAGTGAAACCTTCTTCAACTGCCATGCGGGCTGAAACCTCATTCAGCATTTCTGAAATTGAAATGTCTAGAGCCTGGCAGATAGAGGCCAGCAGCTCAGATGAGGCTTCCTTCTGTCCGCGCTCAACCTCACTCAAGTAGCCCAGGGATACACGGGCTGACTGAGAAACCTCGCGCAGGGTCCTGCCCTGACGCTGGCGGACATGACGCAGAACCTCACCAATAGCATGACGCAGGAGGATCACCTTAGCAGGCTCTTGGGTGGGGGCAGCGTTCACAGTCTGACCCACATCCTTCCAACGGACCACACCGTTTACGGATACGGGCTGTTTCGTCATTTTTATTCCAAACTCCTTGTTTGTTCTTCAGAGTCCTCTTTCGGGGCTCTTACCCCTCAGCCTAACCTAGATCAGGCCCTCCTGGGGCTTAAGGGGAGAAAATACTTGTCATTTCCTCGTGTCCTCTTGTAACTATATAAACCCATAAAGCTGTGTTTTCATTCCCACTAAGCTGAAAAATTCTCTGAAAATATCCTGAGAGAATTACCTTACTGGTCTGCTCTTCGAGGCTTATTCATAAGAGTAGGTGAAGCAGGCTCACAGCGAAGCTGCTAGGTCAGCTGAACCAAGATTTCACTGAACCAAGGTATCACTGAGGCAAGGCAGCTTCTAAGCTGCCTTTGAGCAGGCTGAGGGCAGCAAGGGCAGCTTGAAGCCGGATCTGCTGCCGGTCCCCTTCAAAGCTGTGCTCCTGGCAGATAGCCAGCTGCCCAGGGCCCACAAGAGCCAGATAAACCCGGCCAACCGGCTTCCCATCAGCAGGGGCAGGGCCGGCAACCCCGGTTGTAGCCAGGGCGTAGGTGGCTGAACAGACCCGCCGGGCCCCAGCTGCCATAGCTAAGGCAACATCAGGATCAACAGCCCCCCGCTGGGCCAGCAGCTGGGCATCTACCCCCAGAAGCTGGGCCTTCAGATCAGTAGCATAAGAGATCACCCCACCCCGGTAGACCTCTGAAGCCCCCGGTACAGAGCAGATCAGCTGGCCCAGCAGGCCGCCGGTTAGGGATTCAGCGGTGGCCAAGCTCACCGGCTGACCCCCTAGGCTCAGGCGCTGGGCAGCTTGGACCGTCTCCCTCGCCAGGTGCAGGCCCTGATCCTGATCAAACATGCCTACTTCTCCTGCTCCAGAAGGTAGGAGCGGCGCAGATCCATAGCCTTCAGCAGATAGTCCACCCCGGTCACCAGGGTAACGACCAGAACGGCTGCCATCAGGATCCAGCCCGGCCACAGGGCCCAGCTGCCCAAGGAGCCCAGGGGCAGAATCATCAGAACCAGGGCCAGGGTCTGCAGGACGGTCTTGAGCTTTCCGCCCTTAGAGGCAGCCATGACCCCGTACTTGATAATGAAGAAACGCAGTAGGGTAATGCCCCACTCCCGAGCCAGGATCAGCAGGGTCACCCACCACCAGAGCTCCCCCAGGAGGGACAGCAGAACAAAGGCTGAACCGGTCAGTAGCTTATCGGCAATAGGGTCAGCGATTTTACCGAAGCTGGTAATCAGATTATTCTTTCGAGCCAGGTAGCCATCAAGCCAGTCTGTGAGCATGGCAAGAACAAAGAGCAGGGCCGCTAGCCAGCGCAGGCCCATATCTGTTTGCCCCTGGGGGCCCCCGGCCCAGAGGGCCCAGATGAAGAAGGGGACCATTAGAATCCGCAGGGCCGTCAGGGCATTGGGGATATTCCAGTTAGAGGCTGGTCTGGTCTGTTCGGCCATCGTGTTCTCCTTGTGCTGGCGCCGCCGCGCTTCTGCTAGCGGAGCGGCGCCGTCGGTTGGGTCTGGCAGGGTTCTTGGTCTAGCGGCCAGTTAGGTTCCAGGCATCTTCACTATCGGGATCATCAGCCTGATCGTAGTAGTCCACTGCCTGAGGCACCCCATCATTCATCTGGGTAAGAGGGTCCCCGCCGTAGGGGTCAGCTGCCGGGGCAGCTAGTTCCTGGCCGCGAATCTTAGCCAGCACAGCAGGAAGGTCATCGGGCTGAACAAGGACGTCCCTGGCCTTTGACCCTTCTGAAGGCCCAACGACCTCCCGGGATTCAAGCAGGTCCATCAGGCGCCCGGCCTTAGCGAAGCCCACCCTCAGCTTCCTTTGCAGCATAGAGGTAGAACCGAACTGGGTGTTGACTACCAGTTCAGCTGCCCGCAGCAGATCGTCAAGGTCGTCCCCAATATCGTCGTCAATCTTCTTAGAAGGCGCTGCAGTTAGCACGTCCTCCCGGTAGGTCACTGGGGCCTGCTGCTTGACATGCTCAACGACCTGGTGGATCTCTGACTCCCCTACCCAGGCACCTTGAACGCGCATGGGCTTAGAGGCCCCCATGGGTAGGAAGAGGGCGTCACCTTGACCAATGAGCTTCTCAGCTCCTGGCTGGTCCAGCACCACCCTAGAGTCAGTAACAGATGAGGTTGCAAAGGCCATGCGGGAAGGCACGTTGGCCTTAATCAGGCCGGTGACCACATCTACTGAAGGACGCTGGGTTGCCAGCACCAGGTGAATACCGGCAGCTCGGGCCAGCTGGGTGATACGAACAATGGATTCTTCAACGTCCCGGGGGGCTACCATCATCAGGTCTGCAAGTTCGTCTACGATCACCAGCAGGTAGGGGTAGGCCTTAATCTGCCGCTTGGAGCCAGGATCAGGCTGAATCTTGCCTTCCCGAACAGCCTTATTGAAGTCATCAACATGCTTATAGCCGTAATGGGCTAGGTCATCGTAGCGGGCATCCATTTCACGGACCACCCATTGCAGGGCCTCGGCGGCCTTCTTAGGGCTGGTGATAATGGGGGTAATCAGGTGGGGTATGCCCTCGTAGGCGGTCAGTTCAACCCGCTTGGGGTCTACCATAATCAGCCGCACCTGGTCGGGGGTGGCCCGCATCAGGATTGAGGTAATCATGGAGTTTACAAATGAGGACTTACCGGCACCGGTAGCACCGGCAACGAGCATGTGGGGCATCTTAGCCAGGTTGGCAATCACGAAGCCGCCCTCAACGTCCTTACCGACACCCATCACCATGGGATGGTCCGTTGAGTGGGCCTTAGCTGAGCGTAGAACATCGCCCAGTACAACCACTTCACGGTCAGTATTAGGAATTTCAATACCGATGGCGCTCTTACCTGGGATGGGTGAGAGGATACGCACGTCAGCTGAGGCAACAGCGTAGGCAATGTTCTTAGACAGGGCGGTTACCCGCTCCACCTTGGTGCCTGCTCCTAGCTCAATTTCGTAGCGGGTGACTGTTGGGCCCCGGGAAAAGCCGGTTACTTCAGCATCTACATTGAACTGTTCTAGAACGTTCCTGAGGGCTTCTACGACCTGCTCGTTAGCTTCTGAGCTTTCCTTAGCTGGAGGGCCAGCTTCAAGCAGGGTCTCCCCTGGCAGGGTGTAGGAGCCGGTGGAGGATTCAACAACGAGTTCACCCCTGGGCTGTTCGCTCTGTTCAGCAACTGTATTGTTTTGCAGGTTGCCTGCTGGCCGCTGGGTTTTAGCTGCCGCCTTGAGGCTGGCAGCTAGGTTTGCTGGCTTGTGGGCAGCCGCTGCTTCTGGGGCCTTCCTGGCTGGGGCGCTTTCTGCCGGGGCAGAAGGGGCCGGGGGTACAACTGGAGTAACGGGGGCCGGGATGCTAGCTGGAGCAGCTAGCTGGTCGGAGGCCTCTTCGGCCTCTTCTAGGCGGCCGTAGTCGCTAGCAGCCTGCCTAGCCTGATTCAGCCGCTGGGCAGGAGCATCGAGGTCAGCCTCAGCAAAGAGACCCTGATCAAAGACCTCTGGCTCCTTCTTCTGGGCCTTGGTCTTCTTTGAGGCTGAGCGGTGATGGGCCTTAGCCTCCCTGTCAAAGGCCTCAGCAGGACGGAGCCGGGCCGGCTGCTGATCCACAGGGGCAGTCAGGGGCTCAGCCTCCTCCTGGTCCAGTAGGGCAGTTTGGTAGGCCTGATCTCCCTCATAGGAATCTAGGCGCTGCTGGTCTGAACCCTTCAGACCAAAACCCAACCAGCCCAAAAGTCCCCGCCGCCGGCCGCTAGGCTCAGCAGGCTCATAGCCCTGCGGGTAAAGGTAGGAACGGTCATGATCCTTCAGAACCTGGGTAGCAGCCTGGTCCGGGTCTTCTAGGAGCCGGGGGGCCTGCTGGGGTTTCTCACCGAGCAGGAGACCAAAGATATGCAGGAGTTTAGGGCCAATCTGCCGTAAGGGAGTGTTGGTTGCAACCAGCACACCGGCGCAGAAGACCAGGCTAATGACCAGCCATTCAAGGGCAGATACGCCGCCCACGATTCGGCTGGCGGGCGTACCGACCAGCACCCCAATGGTTCCTCCCCCACCCCAGAACTGCTCAAAGTCGCTTGAAAAGGTGGGGTAGTTAGCCACCTTGGCCCCCATCATAGAGGCAGATACGGTCATAATCGCAAAGCCCAGGGCAATCCGGTTATTCTCAGCAACCTCAAGGGGGTGGCGGAAAATCCTGAAGGAAAAAATCAGGCAGAGGATAGGAATCAGTAGGGCTCCCTGACCAAAGATGCCGCCCACAGCAACATGCCAGGCGTGCAGGGGCCACTCATACCAGGCCAGCTGGGCAGAATCGACCCGCCAGCCCCACCACTCAACAGCGGCAGTGAGCAGACCCAGGGCCAGCACCAGCAGGGCTCCGCCGTCCCGCCGCTGGTCAAGCTCAATATCTGTTCTTAAAGTCCCCATCCGGCGGACGGCCCCACCAACGGTAAAGGCCAGGGACTGCCAGGCCCCTACCAGGGCCCGAACCAGGACGTTACTTTCCTGCTGGCCAGCGGCCCGAGCCCCGCCCCGGGAGGAGCGGGCAGGGGCAGAGGAGCGGCGGGACCGGGCCTGGTTAGACCTGGCCCCGCTTGACCGGGGGGCAGCTTTCTTTGAAGCAGACTTGCGAGGAGCCATTCTTCCCTATCTAGTTGGTTCCAGCCTCAGGGGTGTGGGTCTCAATCACCACAGGCACGATCATGGGCTTACGGCGCAGGCGGCGGGCCACCCAGGCCCCCATCGTCCGGCGGACAATCTGCTGCAGCTGGTGGGTGGTGTGAACCCGCTCAGGTGCCCGGTGCAGGGCATCTTCAAGGGCAGCAGTAATCTTGGGGGTGATGTCGTCAAAGACAGAGTCGTCTTCAGCGATACCGCGGGCGTGAATATCAGGGCCGGTAACAACCCGCTTCGTTGCCCGGTCTACAACGGTGACAATAGAGACAAAGCCCTCTTCACCCAGAACCCGGCGGTCCTTCAGGTCATCTTCGGTCACGTGACCTACCGACTTGCCATCCACATAGACGTATTCGCAAGGAACCTGGCCCACAATATCAGCCCGGCCATTGCGCAGATCAACTACAGTACCTGAATCACAGATCAGCACCCGGTCGCTCTTAATGCCGGTTTCAACCGCTAGCCTGCCGCTTGCCAGCAGGTGGCGAACCTCGCCGTGAACAGGCATAACGTTCTTAGGCTGCAAAATGTTGTAGCAGTAGAGCAGCTCACCGGCAGCAGCGTGACCAGAGACGTGAACCTTAGCGTTACCCTTATGGACCACGTTAGCCCCCAGCTTCATCAGGCCGTTAATGACCCGGTAGACAGAGGTTTCATTGCCCGGGATCAGGGATGAGGCCAGGATGATCGTATCGCCCTTTTCCACCTGGATCTTGTGGTCCCCATTGGCCATACGGGATAGGGCAGCCATGGGCTCGCCCTGGGAGCCGGTGCACATCATGACGATCTGCTCAGGCCGGTAATCATCAACCTTCTTCAGGTCAACCAGAATACCCTCAGGTACCTTCAGGTAGCCTAGCTTCTCTGCGATGGTCATGTTCCGCACCATGGAGCGGCCCACCAGAACCACCTTGCGGCCTCGCTCGGCGGCGGCATCAAGGACCTGCTGAACCCGGTGAACGTGAGAGGAGAAGGAGGCAACAATGACCCGCCGCTTGGCATCGCGCATGACATTAGAAATCACCGGGCCAATATTCTTCTCTGTTGGGGTAAAGCCAGGAACCTCAGCGTTGGTGGAGTCAGGCAGGAAAAGGTCAATGCCTTCCTCACCCAGGCGGGCGAAGTGGCGCAGGTCGGTTAGGCGACCGTCAAGGGGCAGCTGGTCCATCTTAAAGTCGCCGGTGTGCAGGGCCTTACCGGCCTTGGTGCGAATAAAGACCGCCAGGGCATCAGGAATGGAGTGGTTCACAGCCACAAATTCACATTCAAAGGGACCAAAGCGCTCTACCTGGCCCTCAACAACGTCCATGGTGTAGGGCTTAATCCGGTGTTCTTGGAGCTTGGCCTCAACCAGGGCCAGGGTTAGCTGGGAGCCAACTAGGGGAATATCAGGGCGCAGGCGCAGCAGGTAGGGCACAGCACCAATGTGGTCTTCGTGGCCGTGGGTGAGCACAATGGCCACAATGTCCTGCAGGCGGTCCTTAACATAGTTAAGGTCAGGCAGGATCAGGTCTACACCGGGCTGGGACTCTTCGGGGAAGAGCACACCGCAGTCTACAATAAGCAGCTTGCCGTTGATTTCGTAGACGGTCATGTTTCGACCGACTTCGCCCAAACCACCTAAGGGGATCACCCGCAAGGTATCCTTCTTCAGGCGCGGGGGTAGGTGGGGGCTTGATACAGTTTGCATCGTGTCTCTTTCTTCTTTCATTTTTCTGCACGACGGGCAAAGCGGGCCCGCCCAAAATCAAAGGTGACTTTGGGGAAGCCCGCCAGAAAACCCGCTAAACGTTCTTAGTTAACCAGGCTAGAAGCAATCACTGACCCTTCAAGGTCGGCCCGCATAGCGGCTGCTTCGGCCTCGGTTGCAGGGACGTGGGGCAGACGCATCCGGGTGCTCTGCAAGACTCCCTGCCAGGTGAGGATCTGCTTGGCTGCAACGCAGCCAGGAACCCGGCTCATGGTGGCCCGCACTACCGGGGCCAGATCCAGGTGAAGTTTCTGGGCGGTGGCCAAGTCTTCAGCCACAATAGCGTCAATGAGCTGACGGAAAAGCTCAGGGGCCACATGGGAAGTAACACCAACCAGACCAACAGCGCCCATAGCCATCCAGGGAAGGAGCAGGCCATCGTCGCCAGAGTAGTAGGCCAGGTCAGTTGTTTCCATGACCTCGGTGGCGGCAGTGAAGTCAGCCTTAGCGTCCTTGACTGCCACAATGTTCTCGTGCCCTGCCAGGGACCGGTAGACGGCAGGACTAATAGGGATACCCGCCCGGCCCGGAATATCGTAGAGCATGACGGGAGTCTTAACTGCATCAGCAACCGCCCGGAAGTGGGCCTCTAGGCCGGTCTGGGTGGGCTTGTTGTAGTAGGGGGTCACAACGAGCAGGCCGTCAACCCCAACAGCCTCAGCCCGTTCGGCCAGGTAGAGGGTGTGGGCGGTGTCGTTAGATCCTACACCGGCAACAATGGAAGCCCTATCCCCCACGGCCTCTTTAACAATCCGGAAAACACGCTCATTTTCCTGGTCGGTCATGGTGGAGTATTCACCGGTAGTACCGCAGACAATCAGGCCGTCATGGCCCCGGTCAATGAGCTCTGAAGCCAGGGAGGCAGTTGCCTGCTCGTCTACCTCACCGCTGGGGGTGAAGGGGGTTACCATGGCTGTGAGGAGGCGGCCAAAAATAGGCTGGGCCTTTGCTTGGGTCTTCTGGGCAGTCTCAGACATATCTACTAGGTTACCTTATCTTGGCTCGTAGGGGCGGTTGAGTGTACTGAAAATCCCATTCTTTAATGGGTTCAGGGGCTAGCGGGCCTCTTAGAGGCTCAGGCTTTTTGGTTTCTTTCCCTGCCTCAGGGCCAGGGCTGTTCTCATGGACTTGCGGGCCCGCTTCCGGTCCCCAGAGGCATCGTAGGCCAAAGCCAGGCGAAACCAGTTAGCCCAGGAGGTCGGTTCAGCTTCTACCTGCTGGGCAAAGGGGGCAAACTGGGCATCAGCAGCCTGCCGGTCAATCCGGCCAGCTGGGCTGCGCGGCAGCCTATCTTCAGGCAGGGCACCGGCAGCCTCAAGCTCCTGGCCCATCTGCTGAATCTGGGAGCCAAAGTAAATCTCCCTCAGCATAGACCAGCCCCCCAAAAGGGGAAGGACGAGCAGGGCCAGTCCCAGCAGAAGGCCCACCGGATCGCCGGACTGGATCAGCAGCAGCCCCCGGCCCAGGGTCACAGCCAGATAGAGGGCTAGGGCAGCAGAAATCAGGGCGGCAAAAACCTTACCCTTCCCGCCGGCCTCAAAGGCCACAAAGACAGCAGCAAAGGCGGCAGTTGCCAGCAGGAAGAGGCGGGCCGTTTCAGGCAGGGGCAGCAGCCAAATGGTCAAAGCCAGCAGGGTCAGGACCCCCAAGACCCACAGGCGCCAAGAACCCATCCCTAGATTCCTAGGTAGTGGTCAAGACCGACCGTAAGACCCGGGTGCTCAGCTACCTGCCGAACCCCCAGCAGAACACCGGGCATAAAGCTGGTCCGGTCAAAGGAGTCATGACGGATCACTAGCTGCTGACCGGCATCCCCCAAGAGGACCTCCTGGTGGGCGGTAAGGCCCCGCAGGCGAATAGCGTGAACCCGCACCCCATCCACCAGGGCCCCCCGGGAGCCGCCCTCATCGGTCTCGGTGGCATCAGGGCTCGGGGCAACCCCCGCCTGCTGACGGGCCTGGGCAATCTTAGCGGCCGTATGAACAGCCGTACCTGAGGGGGCATCCACCTTCTGGGGGTGGTGCATTTCTAGAACCTCAACGGACTCAAAGTAGGGAGCTGCCAGGGCGGCAAACTTAGTTGCCAGCAGGGAACCAATAGCAAAGTTAGGGGCAATCAAAACCCCCACCTGGGGGTGATCAGCAAGCAGGGTTTCAAGGTCAGCGAGGCGCTGTTCAGACCAGCCGGTTGTTCCTACTACAGCGTGAATCCCCTGCTCAACGGCGAAGCGAACATTCTTCTCGGTTGCGGCAGGAACGGTCAGATCAACAATGACCTCAGCCCCGGCCTGAAGAAGCAGGTCTAGGGAATCCCCAGCACCAAGGGCGGCAACGAGCTCCATATCCTCAGCTGCCTCAAGGGCCTTTACAGCCTCAGAGCCCATCCGGCCCGCGGCCCCCAGAACAGCGACCTTCCATACCTTACCCATCAGTTCTACCTTCCATAGCCAATAAGAATCACTACCCCTAACTCTAGCGCCCCCATCAGGAGCAGAGCTAGCTGACAGGCCCCAAGGGCTCTCTGGGGGCTTACTCTGGGGCAGTTCAGCCCCCTCCCTGCCAGCCCAAGCCTGTGAAAAGCCCTGCTAAATAGGTCTGGGTTTGAGGAGCCCAGCTAGGCCTAAACCTGGGTTTCTTACCAGCCTACAGCTAGACTAAAGGAGGTAAGGCTCCAGCCCCCTCCCCCAGGGCGGAATCTGCCAGTAGACAGCCCACCCCCAGCAAGGATTCCATGAAAGACGACCACGTTTTTTACTCAGCCCTTCACCCCCAAGAGGGGCAGAAGAAGTTTATTCTGCGCGGACTCGACGGTGTCCGCGCCCTAGCTGTTCTACTGGTACTGGTCTACCACCTCTGGCCCCAGGCCCTGCCCGGGGGCATGATTGGGGTAGATGTTTTCTTCGTGATCTCCGGCTACCTGATTACCGCCCTGCTCCTGAGAGAAGGGGCCTACAGCGGCAAGATGGACATTGTCTCCTTCTGGATCCGCCGCCTGCGCCGGCTCCTGCCAGCCTTCACAGCCCTAATCCTGATTCTTACCCCCCTGACCCTTTTGATTGGCCCAGACTCGCAGGTAGGCCTAGGCCGCCAAATCCTAGGGGCCTTCACCTATTCGTCTAACTGGCTCCTGCTAGGGGCCAACCAGGACTACTTCACCCAAACCTCCCCAGAGCTACTAACTAACTTCTGGTCCCTGGCAGTAGAAGAACAGTTCTACTTCTTCTGGCCAGTGATCCTAGTCTTCCTTTTCATGTTCACCAGCCAGTGGAAGTATCGGGCCCTGCTGCCGGCCAGTCTGGCCCTGCTCTCAGTTCTTCTAGCTGCCCTGCTAGGCCTTCTAGGGGTGCCAGCAAGCCGCATCTACTACGGCACAGACACCCACCTCTTTGGGCTCATGCTCGGGGTGCTCTTAGCCATGCTGATTCCCTGGTCCATGTACCCGCCAGTAGATGCCCGCCTCTACCCCATCCTGGGCTACGGTCAGGGCCTGCTGGGCCTGGCCAGAAAAAGCCTGGGCTGGCTGAGCCTAGGTCTGCTGATCCCCCTAGCCCTGAACCTGAGCGACCACAACCCCCAGCTGCTGTTGCCCTGGGGCTTGCTGGCCGGTTCCCTGCTGGGTCTCGGCATTATTCAGGCCCTCCTGCCAGACCTCCAGGGCCCTAGTTCCAACCTCTTCCGCCAGCTGCTGAGCCTGCCGCCGCTGACCTGGATCGGCCAGCGCTCCTACGGGATTTACCTCTGGCACTGGCCCCTGCTGGTCCTAGCCCACTACGCCTTTGGCCCTAACCGCTCCCTCTGGGTTACTGGCGGGGTTTTCCTGCTCAGCTTCATCCTTGCAGGCCTGTCCTTTATCTACCTTGAAGAGCCTATCCGCCGCCTGGGCTTCCGCCGCTCCTTTGACCGTCTGCTCGCCTCCCTGATCAGCCCCGGCCGCAGGCTCCTGCCCCTGGCCCTGAGCCTAGGAACCCTGCTCGCCCTGCTGGCTACCATCTATGCTGTTCGTACAGCCCCCAGCCAGACCCAGGCCCAGGCCCAGGTCAGCGCCGGGGCAGCCTACAGCGCCAGCCAAAACCAGCAGGCTCCAGCAGCCCAGCAAAGCCCCAGCAGCGACCAGCCGACACAAAGCCCGGCAGCTAACCCAGCTAGCCTGACCCTGATCGGGGATTCAGTGACCCTAGCTTCAGCCCAGGCCCTCGCTGAGACCCTGCCCCAGGCCCAGGTCAATGCAGAAATCTCTAGAACCAGCTCAGCGGCCCTGCCCCTGGTTCAGCAGCTAGCTGACCGGGGGGAGCTGGGTAGAATTCTGGTTCTCTCCGTCACGGCTAACTCCACCTTCACCAGCCAGCAGCTAGAAGACTTCCTGGCCCTAGCCACAGCCCAGGAGGGGGGAAAGCTGGTTCTGGTCACCGGTCTAGGCCCAGCCCACCTGACCTGGATTGAGGCCTCAAACCAGCTCATTAGGGACTTTGCCGCCCAGCACCCAGACCAGGTTCTGGTCGCCGACTGGCAGGCTGCTGCCCAGGGCCACCCAGATTACCTGGTCTCAGATGGGGTTCACCCCCAGGGTGAAGGAATCACTGTCTACGCCCAGACCATCCAAGAGGCCGTAGCCCGGGCCCAGGAGGGCAGCTAAAAGGCATCTAGCGAACGAGGGTGCTGACCCACTGCTGGCCAGCTAGGTAACGGGCCAGGTCATTGACCTGGTCAAGGGTCACTGAACGCAGCTCCTGGAGTAGCTCATCTAAGCTCAAGAACTTACCCGAATCCAGTTCAGCCCGGCCCAGCCGGCTCATCCGGGATCCAGCGTCCTCACTGCCCAAAATAGTTGAGCCACCGAGCTGGCCAAGAACCTTCTCTAGCTCATCCTGGCTCAAGCCCCGATCAGCAAGGTCCATAAAGGTGCTGTGCATCAGCTCCTTAACCTGCTCAGCCTTGGCCGGTAGGCAGCCGGCGTACATGCCAAAATAGCCGGCATCAGAATAGGAGCCGGTAAAGGAGAAGGTTGAATAGGCCAGGCCCCGCTTCTCGCGGATTTCCTGGAAGAGCCGGGAGGACATGCCCCCACCCAGGGCCGAGTTGAGAACGCTCATGGCATAGCGCAGCTCATCACCGGCGATCAGCCCAGGGCAGCCAGACACAATATTGGTCTGCTCAAAACCCTTCTCTAGGGTCCTTTCAAGGGCACCGGGCTGCAGCTGGCTCTGAATCCGCTGGCGGCGGGCGGCCGGGGCTACCCCCTCCGCTAGGTCCCAGCCCCTATTAGAGAGGGATTCAAGGACCAGATCAACAATCTGAGAATGCTTGAGGCTACCGGCAGCTGAAATCACCAGCCGGTCAGGGGTGTAAAACTTCTTATAGTGCTCCCAGACCTTGTCTCGGGCAACAGCCTGAATTTCTTCTGGCGTTCCCCCGATCGGGCGGCCTAGGGGGTTTGGGCCCATGAGCTGTTCAATGAAGGACTCAAAGGCCACATCAGTGGGGTCATCCTGGTCCATGGCGATTTCTTCCAAGATCACCCCCCGCTCCTGCTCCAGCAGGTCTGGGTCTAGGCTGGCGCCGGTGACCATATCAGCAATCACATCAATAGCCATGGGGGTGTCTTCATCTAAGACCCTCGCATAGTAGCAGGTGTGCTCCTTGGCCGTCAGGGCGTTAGACTCACCGCCCACCTGGTCAAAGGCCTGGGCAATATCCAGGGCGCTACGGCCTTGCGTGCCCTTGAAGAGCAGGTGCTCTAGGAAGTGGGTTGAGCCGAGCATACCCGGCTCTTCGTCCCTAGAACCAACCCCCACCCAGAAGCCAAGAGAGATAGACCGCTGGGAGGGCATACTTTCAGTAATGACCCGAATCCCACCGGGTAGCACGGAGCGGCGGACCTCATTACCCCCCTCACCTGCGTAAATGAGGCGACCGGTCCGGTAGTTGAGCTCTTCGCTCAGGTCGCTAAGGGCTGTAGGCAAAAGAAGGGGCATCTCTTGGTGCTTTCTGCTGGGCTTTTCTTCCTGACCCAGTATGCCAGATACTGCCCTACCAGCCGCGCTTTTTAATCTCCTGGAACATGTAATGGGCCCAGACCCTAGAACCGGCAGCGTTAAAGTGGCCAAGGTCGTCCTTGCGCAAGGAGGCTGGAAGGATTCCCTTGCCCAGGTCATCAAAGTCCTGCTGGCTTGGGGTAAGGCCAGATTCCCTCATGGTCTGTTCAGGGTCTGCAAAGAAAGAGGCAACCGGGCTAGCAAAGCGGTCGCCAAACTCCTCCCTGAGCCGCTGATTCCAGCTATCTAGGCTTGCGCGGCCCTCACTGCCGTAGGGCTCATAGGTCCAGGGCACAAGGTCCCAGATCAGGTAGCGGGGCTGAGCCTGCTGGCTTTGGGTCTGCTGGGCCTGGGCTAGAAGGGCCTTGATGTTATCAATGAGCTGGTCAAGTTCTAGCTTGAGGGTCAAGTCGTTACGGCCCAGGCCAATAATCATTGAGTACCTCTGTTCAAGGCCCTTCCGCAGGTAATCGGTCTCACCCTCAGGGTCTATCTCTAGCTTTACTGGCCCGCCCAGGTCTAAGCCTGCCCCCGGCTGGGAGGGCTCAAAGTAGAGGGGGTCTGTGGGGGATTTTCTGATCAGGTAGCCTGTAACCCCTGAAAGCCGGGCTGGGTAGTGCCAAGCATTGGGGGCCACAAAGTCACTCGGTTCTAGGTTCACTACCTCACTGGGGCCCTGGGCCTGGATTTTCTGGTCAGCTAGGGTGATCCTAGCCTCTAGGGCCCCGGCCCTCAGGGCCACATCTATGGACGTATCGCCTGAAATACCGGCGTTGATGATCTCATAGCCGGTCAGGCCAGCTAGCTCATCAGTGATAGTGCTAGAGGCGGTGAGGGAATCGCCAAAGAGAACCCACTTGCGGGGGTCAGATCCGCTGACCGCCTGGCTACTCGTAACCTGACTAGGGGCTGCTGCCGGTTCAAGCCGCTCATAGGTTTTCTGGCCGCAGGCACTCAGGCTAGCAGTAAGCCCACCTAGGGCAGCTCCCATCAGTAGACGGCGGCTGAGCTTAGGCATTCTTTGCCTCCTTTCCGCTAGCTTGGGCGGCAGGCAGACCGGGCTCAGCTAGTCGGGGGGCAACCTGCCTCAACAGGGCCAAATCCCCCTCCTGCAGGCAGCGAGCTAGCTGAAGGTCATTCTGGTTCTCAGAAACATTGCGGGCGTGAAGGGCGTAGCGCTGCGAACCAGGAATAGACATGTAGGTCATCCCAAAAACCGGGATTTTTCTAGCCTTAATACCAGAGCGCAGGGCAAGAAGATTGATCCAAATATCATCAGCCTTAGGGCAGCCGACCATAAATTCATCGGCCGTATCCACCAGCTTCTGCTGAAGGGCCAGAGGGTAAATCACCCCGCCCACACCGGTCAAAAAGACAGCCGGGCTGGCCGGGGCCCCATCGGGGGCTGAAAGCCAGCTGGTGTAGGGAGCTAGCTGACCGTCAGGGTCCAAGGTGAACTGGTGGGCCCGGTAGCCTAGAAACTCCCCAGGGAACTTCTGGGCCTGCTCCACCAGGTGCTTAAGCCAACGGCGGGGGTAGACAACATCGTCATCAGCCGTCACCAGGGGAAGCTCCTGTCCCCGGCTTTCTTGAACATAGGGGTAGTACTTGGTGTGGGGCCCATAGTTAGGGCTGAGTTTTACCTCAAGGCCCCTCGCCAGAAGCCGACGCAGGGCAGGCTGGTCTTCAGCCCTAAAGTGAGGGTCATCAACCCAGAGGATCAGGCGGGCAGGGCGCTGCTGACCCCGACCAATTGACTCTATGGTGTACCAGACGTCTTTAAGGCGGGGCCCGTAGGAGGTCAGGCTCACTACAGCCTGGGCTGAGCCGGTAACTGGCTGGCGGGAAAAACGGTTCCGCAGGGCCAAGGAGGCAAGTACAGCAGACTTTTTGATGACTTTGATGATTCTAGGGTTTTCATAATCCATTGAAACCATGGGGCTGCAACCTTTCAGGTTAACGTTTAATGAGGGAGGTCAGGATTTTCTTCAGGAGCTGCAGGTCCTCCCTATGAATCCCGTAAAAGCTCCGCAGGGGAATCTTAAAGTGGGTCCGTAGAAAGACAAGGTTCAGGTTCCCGGCCAAGAAGTTACCCACCAGGGTAGACAGGGCCGCCCCCATAGCCCCAATCTGCGGGGTCAAAAGGAGCAGGACGGCCAGGTTGAAGACAGCCCCCACCGTCATTGACCAGCTGCGTAGGCCAGGGCGACCCCGGCCAGAAAGACCGGCCCCAGCCACAGAACCGGCAGAACCAACCACAGCAGCTGCCAGCAGAACCCAGACCAGGGGCAGGGCTGCCTCAAAGTCCCGGCCAAAGACCGGCCCTAGCCACCAGTGGGCTGTCAGGGCAATCGGCAGGGAGACTAGGAAGGTCAGAATGGTAGTGACCCTAGCTGTTTGAGCCAGGCGGCGATCAGCCTGCTGGGCGCCCTCTTCACTGGTTGTATCCCGCGCATCAAGAGCAAAAATAACATTGCGCACCGCATGGGAAATCACGCTAGGAATCTCACCAAGAGTCACAGCAACCGCATAGAGGCCCTGCTCCTGCAAGCTGGTCAGCTTAATCATTAGGGTCTGGTCAATCCTGGAGAGAACAATCCCAGACAGGGAACCTAACCAGACCTTGCCCCCGTAGCCTAAAAGCTCAGAAGCCGACTGCTCCTGGCTTGCATAAAGGTCCTTCTGCCGGTGGATCCTCAGCAGGACCGGCAGGTAGACCAGGGCCCCCAGCAGGGGTGAAAGCAGGGTCACCAGCACAGCTGAAAGAACAGTGAGCTGACCGCTAGCCCAGAGCAGCAGAAAGGCCAGCAGGCGGACCAGAGAGAAGACCCCCTGTTCCAGGGCCTGAAGCTGCCAGAACCCCTGGGCTGCCACCAGGGCCCGGGGCACCAGAATCAGCAGGTTAGGGATCAGGGCCAGGGCAGTAAGAAGTAGCAGCTGCTGATACCAGGAACCGTGGTCAGCAGCCAGGTAGGGGCCCAGCAGGTAGAGGGCCAAAGCGAGCAGGGCGGCAGAAAGCAGCAGGATCCAGCTCACCAACCTCAGCAGGGAGCTGACCTTACTGGCCCGGCGGGCCGCATAGTAGGTCAGGGCCTCAGGCAGGCCGAAGGCCCCCAGGGCTGTTGCGACCAGAAGCAGGGAGCTGATCCCTCCCAGGGCCCCCCGGCCCTCATCCCCTAGCCCCTGGGCCAGGATGGGGGCAATAGCCAGGCCAGCGACCGGGGCAACAAGGTTACCGAGCAGGGAGTAGAAGAAGCTGTGTTTCAGGTTTGACCCCTGGCCAGCGGCGCGGGCCCAGGGGGCTTGAGGGTGCTGCGCCATGCGACCTATTTCGCCCGGGACCCAGAAGCCTTAGTGCGCTTGCGCTTCTTCTCAGCTGCGTGGGCACCGGCTGTTGAGGCCTGGTCGTAGTAGTAGTCCTTACCGTAGTAGTGGTAGTAACCTGCCTCTTTACCGCTGGCAGGGACCTTATTGAGCACGGTTCCAAGCACCTCAGCCTGTACCCGGCTCAGGTTACCTAAGGCCTTGGTCAGTTCTTCCCGCTTAGTGCCGTTGGCCTCAACCACAACCAGGGCCCCATCGAACTTGGTGGCCAAGATCGCTGAGTCGGTAACAGGCAGCAGGGGTGGTGCGTCAAGAATGACCAGGCCCTCTTGGGCTAGGCGGTCAATCATGTGGGCGAAGGCTTCAGAGTTGAGGATTTCTGAAGGGTTGGGGGGAATACGACCGGCTGCTAGCACGTAGAGGTTGGGGTAGCCATCAACGAGCTGAATAACGTCTTCAACCTCTGCCCGACCAATGACCACATCGGTTACACCAACGTCTCCCACCAGGCCAAAGCTCTTAGCTACGGTGGGGCGGCGCAGGTCAGCATCTACCAGGAAGACCGGCTTGCCGGCCTGGCCTAGGATGATAGCCAGGTTATCTGCCACTGTTGACTTGCCGTCAGAGGGCAGGGAGGAGGTGACCACAATCCGGCGGGGTGGGTTGTCGGGGTTCTTGAACTGTAGGTTGGTGCGTAGCTCCTTGAGGGACTCAATCAGACGGAAGTCCTGGCGGCGGGAGCCGGCTGCGCTATCACCTGCTGGGATCAGCCGGGAGTTTTCGAAGCTCTCTGAGAAGGGGATGGTTCCTAGAACCGGAGTTTCAGGGCCGGTAACTTCAATGAGGGCCTCTAGGGAGCGGATAGACCGGTCGCGGATGGAGCGGATAAAGAGCAGGAGCAGGCCGATCAGGCTGGCAATAATCAGACCCAGAAGGGTGTTGAGCTTCAGGTTCGGTGAGATGGGGCTCTGGGGGGTGTTGGCTGGAACGTAAGGGTTAAACTGCATCACCGTTTGCACGGCAAAGGCCTGCCCGCTACTGGCTGACTGGTTGCCTGAGTTTTCAACGGACTTGACGTTCTCACCCAGGGCCTTGATCCAGGCGTCAGCAAGGTTCTTAGCCATCTCAGGATCCTGGGAGCGCACAGTGACCTTAATTTGGGCGGTGTCTAGGGGCACTGAGGCTGAGACCATGCTCAGGGCTTCTTCTGGGGAGAGCTGGTAGCCAGAGAGCTCTAGGGCCCGCTGGGCTACGGTGCGGGAGGTAGCCAGGACCTGGTACTGGGTTGCCTTGGATTTGGTCAGGGTGTCTGAGGCTGAGGCCAGGGCGATGGAGCCGGTGTCGCCGGTGGTGACAACACCGGTAGCATCAGAGGCGTAAATCTTTGGCTGGAGCAGGGAGAAGCCTAGGCCGGCGCCTGCCCCAAGGAGGGCAGCTAGGACTAGGATGTACCAGCTTCGGCGGAGGGTTCTTAGGAAGTCTTCTACTGCTCCCTTAGATTTTTCAGCAGCCGCGTCGGCAACTATCTGTTCTTCCTTCATGGGGGTTCCGTTTCTTTATGAGGTAGTTGAGAGGATCCGGGCCCGTTCAAAGTCTGCAATGACCTGCAGGGCCTCTGAGATCTCCCGTGTGCATGTTTGGTAGACGCCAACGTCCTGCTTGTAGGGGTCAGCGATGTCGAGCTTGCCGCCGAGGTCTTCAAGCTGCCGGCGGCGGCCTGAGGCGAGTTGGGCTAGGTTGCGCCACCAGCTGCTGGGGCTTTGCCCCCTGTGGGCTGGTGGGCTGAAGTTCTCTAGCAGGTAGGCGAACTCCTTGATGGTGAAGGTCCGGTTCAGAAGGCTGGGGGCCTCTGCTAGGACCTTGAGCCTATGCTCTCTGGTGGCGGTGAGGATGACATCCTGCTCTAGCAGGTCGGCCTGGGCTATGGGCTTTGGCCGGTGGTGGGCAAGGTTTGTTCCTAGCTGGGCTGCCATGGCCTGGATTTCTGAGGTTGGTCCTAGGGCCGGGTTGATTCCTGTGCCCCCGCTGCTGACCTGGGTGGTCTGGGGTAGCAGGTGGGCTAGGTAGGCCTGGGCTAGGGCTGAACGGCAGATGTTTCCGGTGCAGACGAAGTACCAGTTGGACTTTTCCTGGGGCATGGTTGGGGCCTTAGCTTAGAGGCGGACGGCCTGGTCGCTGCTGCTTGCCCCCCGGGTGTCGAAGAAGATCTTGGCCTGGGCGGCGAGGGCATCGGCATCGTAGTCCCGGTGCTTTTGGAGCAGAAGGACGATATCTGCCTCAGCGATTCCGGCCTGAAGGTCATGGACCTTGCTAGCTCCCTGCTGGCTGATGGACCAGTTTTCAACGTAGGGGTCGTGGTAGCTAAGCTGCGCCCCGCGCTTGAGCAGTTCCTGGGCTAGGGGCACTGCTGGGGATTCGCGCTGGTCAGAGATGTTGGCCTTGTAGGTCACACCCAGGAGCAGAACCTTTGCCCCCTTGAGGGACTGGCCCTGCTCGTTGAGCAGTTCCATGACCCGTTCGGTGATGTACTTGGGCATGGAGAGGTTGATTTCCTGGGCTAGTTCAACAAAGCGGAAGGGGTAGCCTAGGGAGCGCTTGACCTCGTAGGAGAGGTAGTTGGGATCGATGGGAATGCAGTGGCCGCCTACGCCGGGGCCGGGGTAGAAGGCCTGGAAGCCGAAGGGCTTGGTGGCTGCTGCCCGGATGACGTCCCAGAGGTCAATTTTCAGGTCGTGGCAGAATTTGGCCATTTCGTTGACCAGGGCAATGTTGATGTGCCGGTAGGTGTTTTCTAGTAGCTTGGCGGTTTCGGCCTCTCGGGCTCCTGCTACGGGAACAACCTGGTCAATGAACTGGCTGTAGAGGGCTACAGCCCGCTCGGTGGATTGGGGGCTGACGCCGCCAACTACCTTGGGGGTGTTTTTCAGGCCGAAGGTGGGGTTGCCCGGGTCGATCCGTTCTGGGGAGAAGGCCAGGTAGTAGTCCTGGTCCAGCTTGTGGCCGGCTTCTTCTAGGATTCCAGCTACCAGGGTGTCGGTGGTGCCGGGGTAGGTGGTTGATTCTAGGATGACGGTGGTCCCAGGCCTGAGGTGGGCGGCGATAGACTTGCTCGCTTCCTTGACCGGGGTTAGGTCGGGGCTGCCGTCCTGGCCCAGGGGGGTCGGTACGCAGATGACGACGTAGTCGGCTTCTGCAATGACCTGCTCCTGGTTGCTGGCCTGGTAGCCCATGTCGAGCATCTGGGAGATGTCTTGGTCGCTCAGATCATCGATGTGGGAGCGGCCGGCGTTGAGGCTTTCAACGATCGCGCTGGAGCGGTCTAGGCCGGTGACCTTCAGGCCGGAGCGGCTTGCTTCCTGGGCAAGGGGAAGGCCAACATAGCCCTGGCCGATTACTACAAGGTGGGTCATGACTGTCTTCTTTCGTTTCTCAAGTGGTGATTGTGGAGTTTCTAAACTGAGGTTTTCAGGGCTCTTACCTGGGCCTGGTTCTGCTCTAGGGCCAGAGCAGGCTTGGGGGTCGCAGGCTTGGGACTCTTCCTTGCCGGGGCTTGCAGGTAGCCTGCCGGTGAGACCCAGCTGCCAACTGAGCAGAGGCCCAGGGCTATCCAGATCAGGTAGGCACTGACCGAGTTGCTACTAAAGCCGCTGTTGGTCATATTGACCAGGATGATCCCCAGGGCGGTCAGCCCCATCGTCAGGCCAGCTAGGGACCTGATGTTTTTGAGGATGATCCCTAGCTGCAGGGTCAGAAGGGCGGCGGTGAAGATCAGCCCGTAGTCCATTCCCACCATCAGGTAGGCGTTTTCTAGGGATGATGAGAGCTCCCCTGCCGTTCTCAGGTCCCGGGCCCCGGGGTAGCCAGAGAGGATGAAGTACTCAAAGTTTCGGCCCACCCAGTGCAGGGCATCTAGGCGCTTTTGGTTTGAGCCACCGTCATCGTTGATCTTCTCTAGCATGGTCTCCCCCGCCTCAGAGAAGTAGAGGAAGATCAGGCCCCCTAGACCCAGCAGGAAGCTGAGGGTCTTAGCCAGCAGGGAGGCCTTAGAGGTGAGCAGGATCAGCAGGCCCAGACCCAGGCCAAGAACCAGGGCCGCCCGCCCACTACCTAGAAGGTTCACGTTCAGGTAGGCCAGAATCAGAGCGACCTGCAGGTAGCTGTTGCGCACCCAGTAGGTCATGCCAATGGCGAAGATACAGACCGTTGAAAGTTCTAGGCCGCCTTCGAAGGTTCCGTAGCTGCGTCCGGCGTTCTCATCCCCCTGGAACCAAAGGGCCTGCTGGGCCTGCTGGGCAAAGACCAGAACCTGCCCGGTTTCCCGCTGCTGCAGGGCTAGCCAGAGCTCATAGAGCATGGTTGCATGCAGGGCTAGGACCAGGGGCTGTAGGGCCCGCATACCTAGCCGGTGAATCTCCATCTTGAGCAGCAGGTAGAAGAGGAAGGGGGTGAGGTAGACGATGGCGATATTCATCAGAATATCGAGCAGGCGGGAGTTAGCTGAGAGGGCGTTGGCCAGCATCAAAGCCAGGCAGAGGGCAAAGCAGGTGAGCTCAAACTTGGATTTGAGCAGGAGGTTTCTTACCCTAGGCCAGTAGAAGACCAGCTGAACACAGGCTGTTGCCACCACCAGGTAGCCTGCCAGGTGCAGGCCCACCAGGTAGGAGTTTGAGGCGTAGGAGGGCACCGCAAGGCGCAGGACCATAGCCCCCACCAGCAGGTAGATGGGCCGGGGCGCACTCAGGGCTGCTAGAAGGAAGCAGAGGAAGAACCAGCCAAGAAGAGCTAGCATCTAGGCGATAGCCTTCTGGTAGATCCGCTCCAGGTTCTGCCCTACCTGGCCCATGGTGCACTGGTCTTCAACGAAGGCCTGGGCTGCCTGGCCCATACGAACCCGGGCAGCTGAGTCAGAAAGGAGCAGGCGAACAGCCTGGGTCAGGGAGCCTAGTTCCTGGCCAGAGACAACCAGACCAGAGCCGCTGGCCTTAACCTGCCCTGCTAGACCGCAGTCGTCAAGAACAACAACGGGTAGTCCTACACTCATGGCCTCTACAACGGTCATGCCGTAGGGTTCAGCGATGGCAGGTAGCACATAGATTTGGGCCTGAGCCATGCGGGCTAGGGTCTGGGAGGCCGGCAGGGATCCTTCCCAGCGGATGCGCCCTTCGGCGCTGTTTTGGGCGAGGAGTTCTAGAACCAGCTTGCCCTGGCCCTCGTCTGGGCCGACCAGGGTAAAGCGGGCCTGGGGGAATTCCTGGGCTAGCTGCTGGGCCATCCTAATGAAGCTAGCTGGCCGCTTCCTTTCTTGCAGGCGGGCCAGGAAGAGAACCTCTACCGGGTCCTTACGGCCAGGCTTAGCCTGTAGCTGGCTGGCAGGCACCCCGTTGGGTAGAAGGGAAATCCGGGCCGGGTCAATTTCTGCCCCTAGGGCTAGAAGGTCCTGCTTTTCCTGCTCGCTGAGGGCAATGAGCTGCTGGGCCTGGCTCAGGGCCCTGCGGGTGAGCAGACTGTCGAGGGGCTTGGCCAGGAGCTTATCTGAGGCATCAATCATTCCGTGGGTGTGAATGACGGTGGGTCGGCCGCTGGCCTGGGCGATCAGGGCAGCTGGAAGGGTGGTCAAATCCCGGGCCATGTGGATGTGGATGACATCTGCACTGGCGGCGGTCTTCTTCAGCCAGGTCAGAAGGGCCGGTGAGCTCAGGCCGGCAAAGCCGCTGCCAGGTAGCAGGGAGTAGGCAGGAAAGAGGCGGGTGGGCACCCCGTCGTAGTCTTCTGGAAGGTCCTTGCCCCAGCCCTGGGCACCGGCTGCCAGGAGAACCTGGTGGCCGGCCTGAGCTGATTCTTTCATCAGGTTCACAGCCACCCGCAGGGGGCCGCCGAGAGAACCGTCTGGAGTCACTAATGTGACAATATGCATAATTTTCATATTTTCCCTACCCTAAATTAAAATATTGATCTTTTTGAGATTCGCAAACGGCCCGGGGGAAGGCCAATCTCAGATCATCTGTTTAATACTATTGTTTATTCTCTTGTTTTGACCAGCATTTTTAGTGCGCTCTTACTCTCACTAACACTCTAAAGGTAGTCAAAAAAACCGGTACAGGTACCTAGCCCACACCGGGGGGCTAACCTTTTGTGCACTAAGTTCTTTTATTTTTGGGTGGCCCCAGGCTGATAGGGGCTCACCTCAGCAAGGGGAGCTAAAACCTTAGAACCGGCAGGAACGTCCCGAGTCACTAGAGCCATAGCCCCAATGACGCTATCGTCCCCCACCCGAACCCCGCGCAGGATACTGGCCCGAGAGGCCACCCAAACCCTGTCACCGATTTCAATGGGGGCATTATCAAACTCAAAGTTCTCATGCCCAAACAGGTGGGAGCCAGTGCAAATATAGGTATCCTGGCTCAGGCAGCTATTTTCACCAATCGTGACCGGCTCAAGGTTCAGAATCCAGGTGCCAACACCAACCCAGGAATTCTTCTTAATATGCAGCTTCCAGGGCCAATGAATTGTCACCCCGTGGCGAATAAGAACCCCTTCTTCAATCCTGGCCCCAAAGGCCCGTAAAACCTTCACCCTCAGCCGCGGGGGAAACCACCAGCGCTGAAGAAAGGTTCCCTGCACCAAAAGCCAGAGGGCCTGAATATGCTTAGGCCGGCCCTTATCGTAACCGTAGCCCTGAAAACCTGAAAGGTCCTTCATCAGCCCTACTCCCCCTCTTTCTTAAAAGACTCAGCCAGGTGATCGGCCAGGCGCAGAGAAAGGGCAATCAGGGTCAAGGTGGGCCCAGCCATACCGGCGGTACTAAAGGTACCTGTTGTTGCCAGATAAAGATTGGGGCAAGACCAGACCTTCAAATTCCGGTCTACCACTGACTCCTTAGGGTCCTGGCCCATCCGCACCAGACCCATCTGGTGGGTGGCATCCACCATGGGCCTAGTGAGCATCTCTTCTAGGCTGGGGGGCTCAAAACTAGCAAAGCCGCTCGCTTCCATCCCTTCTGCCAGCAGGGTCAAGGACCGGTGGTAGTTACGGCGGTCCTCTTCAGGAATGAAGTGGCGAACATCGAGGCGGGGCACCCCGAAGGCGTCCTTCTCTACCTGAGAAAGAAGTACCCTCTGCTCCGGGCGGGGGGTCTGCTCAGCATCAAAACGGATCCGGTAGGTTCCCTGCTTTGAATAGCGGGTAAAGGAGGGCAAGGTTCTGGGGTCTAGGATCCGGTCCTTGAGCCAGTGGGCCCCAAAGAGGGCAACACTGGGCAGGCCCTTGAGCACATTGGTCAGGTGGGCAGCTGGGTTTTCAAGCTCAGCGTAGCGCCGGTGCATGCCGGTGCCCTTAAAGCCGCCGGTCAGGGTCAGGCCCTTACGGACCAGGGCGAAGGAGCTCAGCAGCGGATCCTTATGGTCAGGGTTCCTAGGCTCTGCATACCAGATCGCAAAACCCATATTCAGCAGCCCCTCTTC
>JAXDRN010000107.1:0-3458 GCA_034090985.1 Rothia sp. (in: high G+C Gram-positive bacteria)
CCATAAGGACGTCTACCAGCACTCTCTGACTGTTTTAGAGCAGGCAGCTGCCCTAGAAACCGACGCGGACGGCCCCGTTCCCGGCCCCGACTTCATCCTGCGCTTTGCTGCCCTCATGCACGATATTGGCAAGCCTGCCACCCGCAAGTTCGAGAGCAACGGGGCAGTGAGCTTCTTGCACCACGACGTGGTGGGAGCCAAGCTCACCAAGAAACGGATGCGGGAGCTACGCTTCGATAAGGACACCATCAAGGCTGTAGCCCGCCTGGTAGAGCTTCACATGCGCTTCTACGGCTACGGGGATGCCGGCTGGACTGACTCTGCCGTCCGCCGCTATGTGCGCGATGCGGGAGATCTGCTAGAGCGCCTGCACCGGCTGACCCGGGCAGATGTCACCACTCGCAACAAGCGGAAGGCTAACCGTATCGCCTCGGCCTACGACGATTTGGAACGCCGTATTGCGGAACTTACCGAGCAAGAAGAACTGAACTCTATACGCCCGGACCTGGACGGCGAACAGATCATGGCGATACTGGGCATCAAGCCCGGCCCGCTGGTGGGGCAGGCCTATAAGTTCCTGCTGAATATGCGCCTGGACGAAGGGGCTTTGGGTGAAGAAGAAGCTACGCGCCGCCTGCGCGAATGGGCTGCCGAACAAGGCATATAGGGTTGCATAGAGTGCGCCTTATGTTCTGATGGCCTCTTAGGAAGATGAACAAAGGGCGCTCGCTACCAGTAGATACGGTAACGAGCGCCCTTTATATTCCATATTTAGAATATTATTTTTTTGCATGGCTTCAACAACGGGAACGCTGTCTACAATCTGCACGAAGCGAGCGATCTTGTCGTCCTTATTGAAGGTGTAGTAGTGAACGAAATCGGCAGTGAAGGATTTGCCGCTTTCACGGTAGGTTCCGCTGTAGCGGCCGTAGACCATAGCTTCTAAGCCATTGAAGGTGTAAGCAATCGGGTCGGCGCGGTAGCCCTCCCACTCGGTCCCCAGACGCTGGTGAACGTTGCGTAGAATCTCATCGGCCCCACGGTAGGTTCCGGCGTAGGGAAAGCCAGCGCTCTCGGTCCAGATGGCGTCAGCGGCCAGGAAAGTGCTGAACTCAGCCAGCTTTCCCTGAGCGGTAAGGTCGTAGGTCTGAGCTAGGAGGTTTTGGTACTTGTTCATGATTAACCCCAGTTCATTTCTCCGGTAAGGACCTTAGCGCCCAGAGCCAGAACGTTCTTGTTCAGGTAGGAGGGGTGCTTCTCGGTCATGGCATTGATAAAGGTAGCGGAGTCCTGTGCGTTGCCGAGGACTTCGAGAACCTCAAAGAGGTAATCCCTGGTTGCTTCCAGGGCCTTCCGGTCGTAGGAACCATCGGGGCCAGCATGGCTGGGGATGACCAGGTCTAGCTCCAGAGCTAGAAGCGAGTTGAGGCGCTGTGCCCAGGCCTGCAGATCAGCCTCGGTGCTGGTATCTGCCAGGAAGATATGAATCTCGTTGAAGGCATCAATACCGCCAATGAGCACCTTGTTCTCAGCATTGTAGAGGTTGATGCGGTGGGCATCGTCACCGATGATATCGAAGGTGACGCCGGCCAGCTCGATGGTCGACTGGCTGTACACCTGGGGCAGAACAATGTTGCTGGGTGCGTCCTGACCCAGTTGCGGGCCCCACACCTTGAGCTTGCCCGCTACCGAGTGCAGAATGTGCTCAACGCTGTACTCGCTGGCGTACAGAACGGCTTCGGGGAAAGCCTTGATGATGCTCTCTGCGCCAAAGTAGTAGTCGGGGTCGCCGTGGATAGCGTAGATTTTCTCTAGCTCAAGATTGTTATCGCGCAGGTAGGTGACGATTTCTTGGGCATCGGTACGGGTGAATTTCCCGTTGATGAGTGCAGCCTTGCCGTCTTTCTCAACGAGGGTAGCGGTCACCAAGAAAGAGCTCTCGGCTGAATTGAAAACGGTCAGGGTGAAGTTGGGGTTTGTAAATTGTTTCATGATTTTTCCTTTGGGGGAGTGGGTTAGTGGGTGAGGGCGCGGTAGTTAGCTTCGAGGGCTTCTGCGCTGTGGGCGTTTTGGCCCAGATTGTAGAGCTTGCCACTGTGTTCGAGAATGAGCGTGGGGTAGCTGGTAACACCCCAGGCTCGGGCCTGCTGAAAATCTTGTTCCGCGAGGGAGTAGTCCTGCCACTGTGCTTGTAGCTCGTTCTGAGCCTGGGCGGGAATCGCAAAGGCTTCAAAGAGATCAACATAGGTGGCTATATCGCTCAGACTTTTGCCCTGGATAAAGAATTGCTTCTGCATGGCGTGAGCGAATTCTATACGTCGCTCGGGGGCAACATACTTTTTCAGGACACTGAGTGCAGTAGCGGGGTGGTTGGAGTTGATGATGGTTGAGCCCTCATCGAGCAGGTCGTTGTAGGCGTCTGAGAACTCAGAGCCGTAGATAGCTTTGATTTGTTCGTTGCCTGCCTTCATGAATCCAAACTGGGATACCTGTTGGATTCGGTCTTCCACAAAGAGGCCGCCGGAGGTAATGCTGATGTCCAGCTCGGGGTGATTGCCGGTGAACTCCTTGAGGGGCGACCCAAAACCGTAGCACCAGCCACAGTAAGCGTCCCAGATGTAGTGCAGTTTCATTGTTTCTCTCTTTCGGAAATCTTCTAAGTTCAAGCATATGAGTGTATGCTACTTCTGCAAGTACGATATTTTTCAATAGTCACTATCATTTTGTGTAGTATTGTAGTTTTCTAAGGATTTTTAATGGCAACTTTTTCGCAGCACACGGTTCCTGATTGCCCCTTTGTCACCACCCAGAAGGTGCTGTCAGGTAAATGGTCCATCATCGTCCTGCACCTTTTAGAGGATGGGCCGGTCCGCTTCAACGAACTTTACCGGCAGATTAGCGGTATATCGCAGGCCACCCTAACCAAGCAATTACGGCAGTTGGAGGAAGACGGGCTGATTGACCGGCGGGTGTATGCGCAGGTTCCGCCCAAGGTGGAGTACCAGCTCAGCGACCTGGGGAAGGAATTCAAGGACGTACTGCGTCAGATTGATATCTTCGGTAACAAGTACATCGACTTTGTACGCGGGAAAGAAGACTAGAGAAGCTCAAAGGATCCGAGTGCTAGTAGCAGAGCGTCTATAGTCCGACGGGGTAAGATTCCGGGTGTAACGCACAAAATACTCTGCAAGATTCACTCTCAGGGAGGATACGCGAACTCCCAGAACCCTGTAGGGTGAAGGAAGAAAACGTACCCGACCACAGGGGAGACCCATGCTCGAGGTCAGAAACCTCACCAAAAACTACGGCCCCAAAACGGCCGTCAATGACATCAGCTTCACCGTGCCCAACGGCCGGGTCACCGGCTTCCTCGGACCCAACGGCGCCGGGAAATCCACCACCATGCGCATGCTGGTGGGCCTAGAAAAGCCCACAGCAGGCCAAGCCCTAGTAGACGG
>JAXDRN010000108.1:0-2015 GCA_034090985.1 Rothia sp. (in: high G+C Gram-positive bacteria)
AAACCGCCCGCTACTCCTGCAACTACCGGGTAGCGAACACCGGTTACCTGCCCCAGCGACTGGCCCTTCCCCAGGACCAGAGCATGCTGCAGCTGGTTATGGCAGCCAACCCGACGCTGACCGAACAGCAGGTCCGCGATGACCTGGCCCGGCTGCTCTTCCGCCGGGAACGGGTGCACCTCCCCGTGGGTGTTCTCTCCGGCGGGGAGCGATTCCGGGTGGCCCTGGCAACCGTCCTTTTGGCCAGCCCGGCGCCCCAGCTGCTGATTCTGGACGAACCCACCAACAACCTCGATATGGCCTCGGTGGACTGGCTAATCCAGGCGTTAGCCTCCTATGAGGGGGCCCTGTTGCTGGTCAGCCACGACGAAGCCTTCTGTGCGCAACTAGGTCTGACGGGTCTCCTGACACTGCCCAAGCACCACTAGAAAAGACCATTTAAACTAGAAAAACCCACCTAGTTGGTGGGTTTTTCTGATGTAGATGGTACCTACCCGAGGGGGCTAGACCAGCTTGACGTTCCAGCCCAGGCGGTCCTCAACCTTACCGGTCTGAATACCAACCAGCTCTTGACGCAGGGCCATGGTGACCTCGCCGCCGTCAGCGCCCTGGCCTGATCGGAATCTAGCTGTTTACTTAGGCAATGCGGGTCAGCCAGCCGTGGCGGTCCTCTACCTTACCAGTCTGAATACCTACCAGTTCCTCACGGATCGCCATAGTAACCTGACCGTTCACACCCTCACCGGCGGGGTTAGCTACCAGTAGCCCCTCCCCCTTCAGGTTGCCAATGGGCTGAATAACAGCGGCAGTACCGCAGGCAAAGACCTCAGTGATGGCGCCAGAAGCCACGCCCTGCTGCCATTCGGCCAGGGTAATCTTTCGCTCCTCTACAGTCATGCCTCGGTCGCGGGCCAGCTGCAAAATAGAGTCGCGGGTAACACCCTCAAGGATGGTGCCAGTCAGTTCAGGGGTCACCAGCTTGTTTTCCCCACCAAAGACGAAGAAAACGTTCATACCACCCAGCTCTTCAATAGCATTATCACGATGGCGATCAACAAAGACCACCTGCTTGCAGTCGTTATTCTCGGCCTCAATCTGGGCCACCATGCCACCGGCATAGTTGCCGCCACACTTGGCAAAACCGGTGCCGCCTTCAGCAGCACGGGTGTAGTTAGAGGAGAGCCAAATATCAACAGGCTTGGGGGTGCCAAAGTAGTTACCCACCGGCGAACCAATCACCATGTAGGTAACTTCACGGGCCGGGCGCACGCCCAGGAACTTCTCGGTAGCAATCTGGAAGGGGCGCAGGTAGAAGGCTTCACCTTCGCCAGAGGGTACCCAGTCGGCATCCACGGCTACCAGTTGCTTGAGGGATTCGATGAAGGTTTCCTGGGGTAGCTCAGGCAGGGCCATGCGGCGGGCTGAGCGGTTGAAACGCTCGGCATTCTTTTCGGGGCGGAAGGTCCATAGGGAGCCGTCTGCGTGGCGGTAGGCCTTGATGCCCTCAAAGATTTCCTGCCCGTAGTGAAGCACAGAAGCTGCCGGGTCCAGGGTCAGGGGGCCGTAGGGCATAACCTTGGCCTCGCCCCATTCGCCGCCGGTACGATAGTCGCCGGTCCACACAATCTTGACCATGTGGTCTGAGAAATAGTCGCCAAAACCGGGGTTGGCTAGGATCTCGGCCCGGCGTTCGGCACTGGCTGGGTTGGGGTTGCGGTTGATGGTGAATTCGAGTGACATGCTCATCCTTCAAGTGTCGTTAGCTTCTTCTCTAGCCTACCTCAGGCAGGGCTCCTGAGGCCCTCTGCCCTAAAGGCTAGGGAGCAAAAAACCCCACCTGCTTGAGGTGGGGTCAGGGCTTAGCCCAGCTGGGCAAGGATTGCGTCGCCGATTTCGTCGGTGGCGCGGGTCGCGCCGGGGTTGGCGGCCAGGTCAGCTTCAACGGCCTGTTCGATCCGGGCGGCTGAAGCCTCGAAGCCTAGGTGGCGCAGGAGCATAGCAGCTGCCAGGACGGT
>JAXDRN010000109.1:0-4622 GCA_034090985.1 Rothia sp. (in: high G+C Gram-positive bacteria)
AGGCAGGCGGTAGGGGCAGAGAGGGGAGGGAAGGTAGAAGTCATGTTCCTATCTTGTCATAGCTGCCCCAGCTAGCGCCGAATTCCATGCTTCGTCACCAAACCCAGCTGTAAACCGGGGGTTTCGTGACAAAGCATAGGATTCGATGAACAGGAGGGGCTGGGGGGGGGCTAGAAGAGCCGCCCCTCAGCCTCAGCACTGGGTTCTTCAAGGGCCAGTAGAAACTCTTTTCGCTCCAGGCCGCCAGCGTAGCCGGTCAGCTTGCCGTCCGCTGCAAGCACCCGGTGGCAGGGAATAAAAATCGACAGCTTATTACGGCCCACAGCCTGACCCACCGCCTGGGCCGGGGCACCGGGGCCCACCAGCTTAGAAATAGCCCCGTAGGTGCTGGTGTAGCCGAAAGGAATATCCTGCAAGGCAGCCCAGACCGCCAACTGAAAATCAGTTCCATCAGGGGCAAGGGGTAGATCAAAAACCTTCCGCTGCCGGTCAAAGTATTCCAGCAGCTGGGCTTGGGCCTCAGTGAGAACATCACAGTCACTGATCTCAACGCGATGCCCAAGGTCCTTAGCATCAGGGAAGTGGGCCTGGCCAGTAAACCAGGCCCCGGTCAGGGCCTGACCGTCCGAGGCCAGAATCATCTCACCAAGGGGAGTAAGGGTATGGGCGTGATAGGTCATACATCAAGTCTAATCCCCGGCAGAAGAATAGTCCCTGCCCTTCTACCAGCAAGGAGAAAGACAGGGACTAAATCTAAAAAGAAAGAGCAGAGCTAAAAGATCAGCTAGCTAGCTGGGCTAAGAACCTTAGTCCTGCTCAACGTCCTGATCAACCCAGTCCAAGGTCTTAGACACAGCCTTCTTCCACAGGCGGTACTGGCGTTCAACCTCTTCCTGGTCCCGCTGAGGCTCCCAGCGCTTATCCTCAGACCAGTTAGCGGTAACGTCCTCTTCGCCCTCCCAGAAGCCAACAGCAATACCGGCAGCGTAAGCAGCACCCAGGGCAGTAGTCTCAATGACCTTGGGGCGGATCACCGGAACACCTAGCAGGTCAGCCTGGAACTGCATGAGGAACTCATTAGCAGTCATACCGCCATCAACCCGCAGCTCGCCCAAGGAAACCTGAGAACCGGCAGCAGCAGCATCAGCGTTCATAGCATCCAGCACCTCGCGGGTCTGGAAGGCAGTTGCCTCAAGAGCTGCGCGGACGATATGGGCCCGGTTGACGTAGCGGGTCAAACCAACAATGACGCCGCGGGCATCTGAACGCCAGTGGGGGGCAAAGAGGCCAGAGAAGGCGGGAACCACATAGCAGCCACCAGAATCCTCAACGCTCGTTGCCAGCTGCTCAGACTCAGCGGCGTTCTCAATCATCTGCAGGTTATCGCGCAGCCACTGAATCAAGGAACCAGAAACAGCCACAGAACCTTCGAGGGCATAGACCGGATCAGCATCCCCCAGCTTGTAGGCCACGGTAGTCAGCAGACCATTTTCAGAGATCACCGGCTCGTTACCGGTATTCATGAGCATGAAGTTACCGGTGCCGTAGGTGTTCTTAGCCTTACCCTTTTCAAAACAGGCCTGACCAAAGGTAGCAGCCTGCTGATCGCCTAGAATACCTGAGATGGGGGTGCCATTGAGCAGACCCTTAGAACGGCCATAACCGTAAATCTCAGAAGAAGACTTAATCTCAGGCAACATGCTCATAGGGATACCCATATCAGCTGCAATGGAGGGATCCCACTGCAGGGTACGGATATTCATCAGTAGGGTACGAGAAGCGTTCGTTACATCGGTAACGTGAACACCGCCCTCTACACCGCCGGTCAGGTTCCAGAGCACCCAGGTGTCGGTATTACCAAAGAGCAGGTCGCCAGCCTCTGCCTTCTCACGGGCACCTTCAACATTGTCAAGAATCCACTTGACCTTGGGGCCAGAGAAGTAGGTGGCCAGGTTCAGGCCAACAATGTCGTGGTACTTACCGGGCCCCTCTTCGCCTGCCAGATCGTCACAGATTTTCTGGGTGCGGGTATCCTGCCAGACAATGGCGTTGTAAACGGGCTTACCGGTGGTCTTATCCCAGACCACGGCAGTCTCACGCTGGTTAGTGATACCAACAGCAGCGATTTCGTGGTGGTTGACCTCAGCCTTGGTCAGGGCCTCGCCTACAGACTTTCTAACGTTCTCCCAGATCTCCATAGGGTCGTGCTCAACCCAGCCGGCCTTGGGGAAAATCTGCTCATGCTCATGCTGGCCGACGCTCTTAATCTCACCAGACTTGGTAAAGAGGATAGCCCGGGAACTGGTGGTGCCCTGGTCAATCGACAGGACGTACTTCTTACGCTCAGGGAGCTGTGACATTGTATTTCTCTTTTCTATAGGGCGCCGACTCTGGCACCTGAGAGGGATAATTACTCAAAAAACCTAAGGAACTAGGAAAACCCTAACCCAGCAGGGCCGGAACCAGAAGGGCAGCAGCTACTGCACCGAGCAGGGGGCCGACTACGGGAACCCAGGAGTAAGCCCAGTCAGAAGACCCCTTACCCTTGATAGGCATCAGGGCATGGGCAATACGGGGAGCCAGGTCACGGGCGGGGTTGATAGCGTAACCGGTAGGAGTACCCAAGGAGAGGCCAATAGCTACAACGATGAAGGCAACAGCCAGAGGGCCCAAACCTGAAGGGGTGCTACCGGAGGCTAGAACGAAGCCCACCAGCACAAAGGCACCGAAGGCCTCAGTTACGGTGTTCCAACCGTAGGAGCGGATGGCCGGGCCGGTGGAGAAAATGCCCTTGGTGGTGCCGGGCTCTGCCTCATCAAAGTGCTTCTTATACACCAGGTAAGCCCCCCAGGCACCGAGGAAGGCACCGATCATCTGGGCGATAAGGTAGATGAAGAAGGTGCCGATACCGGGTGCAATTCCGGGGGCAAAGTCCTTACCGGCAACCAGCAAGCCCAGGGACACAGCTGGGTTGAGGTGAGCACCTGAAGGGGCAGACATATACACGGCCGCAAAAACCGCAAAACCCCAGCCAAAGGCAATAGTCAGCCAGTCAGTATTCCTGGCCGCAGACTTAGGCAAGGTCACTGCCGCACAGACACCAGCACCCAGCAGAATCAGAATGCCAGTACCAATAACTTCAGAAACAAAAGCG
Source organism: Rothia sp. (in: high G+C Gram-positive bacteria) (assembly GCA_034090985.1). GTDB lineage: Bacteria > Actinomycetota > Actinomycetes > Actinomycetales > Micrococcaceae > Rothia. The sequence goes on from JAXDRN010000109.1 coordinate 3,155, forward strand.
CCCAGCAGGGTTGCATGACCCTCTGCAGTAACTAGGGCACTTGCCTGGATGCTAACGTCAGCGCCAGCTGCCAGAAGTGAGTTCATCCTTGACCTCTTACTTTTCTAGGAGGGCCGGGCACCCAGGGCGGGCACCCGGCAGTTGATAGGGTGATAACAATAAAAACTAGGAGAGAGAAGACACCGGGCGGCGGGGAGCAAGCTGGCTAGCCTTAAGAAGCTCAGCCGCAGCAGCAGAATCCTCACTATGGCTTGAAGCAGCAGCAATAGCCGCAACCCGCTCAGCGTAGACCGCCTTTTCACGGGCCACCTGAGCCCGATCCCAGCCCAGCTCAGCGGCCATGATCTCAAGAACCTCGCCAGCAGCCGCCAGGCCCCGGTCACTAGCTTCCAAATCCAGGCGAACCCGGCGCACCAGCACGTCCTCAAGATGCAAGGCACCTTCAGCCCGCACCGCCATGACCACATCAGCCCGCAGGAACTGAGGAGCCTGGGCCAGGGGAGCGGCCAGGGAAGGATCCTGCTCAATCAGGGAGATCACATCAGCCAGCTCAGCGCCATAGCGCTCCAGCAGGTGCTCTACCCGGGCTGAATCCCAACCCATCTGGGCAGCTAGGGCCCCGGAACGGGCAGCTAGGGCCTGATAGCCCTCAGCGCCAACAAGCTTAATATTCTCAGTTACTGAAGGCCGGGCCTTAGCCTGCTCACCGAGGGCAAAATCAACAGCGTCCTTGGCCATAACCCGGTAGGTAGTCAGCTTACCGCCAGCAATAGCGCTCATACCCGGAGCGATCTCCATGACGGTATGCTCCCGCGACACCTTGGTAGAAGCGGCACCCTGACCCTTCTTGGCAACCGGCTGCAGCAGGGGGCGCAGACCGGCGAAGGTGCTGATAATGTCAGCCTCAGTCAGCTCATCGGCAATGAGCTTATTAGCCTGGTCTAGGACGTAGCGAATATCAGCCTTGGTAGCTACCGGGCGCTCGCGGTCTTCGCTGTAGGGGGTATCGGTGGTTCCAATGATCCAGTAGCGCTGCCAGGGGATGATGAAGAGGACGGACTTTTCGGTCTTGGTGAAGATGCCGCTGCTGGCCTTGATACGGTCGCGGGGAACAGTGATATGAACGCCCTTAGAAGCGAGGACCTTCAGGCCCTGGTCTGAGCTTGCCATGGATTCTGATTCTTCGGTCCAGACTCCGGTGGCGTTGATGATCTGGGTGGCCTTGACGGTCTTTTCGTTGCCGGTTTCTAGGTCAATAATCTGGGCACCGGTAACTCGGCCACTGGCGTCCTTGTTGATGGCGGTGACCTGGGTGCGAGAAGCTGCCAGGGCCCCGTAGCCGGCGGCAGTGCGCACCAGGTCGATGACCAGGCGGGCGTCGTCTACCCGGGCATCGTAGAACTGGATGGCGCCGGTGAAGGCTGAGTCCTTGATGCCGGGGAAGACCTTCTTGGTGCCTTCCTTGCTG
>JAXDRN010000110.1:0-25087 GCA_034090985.1 Rothia sp. (in: high G+C Gram-positive bacteria)
CCGTCTACTAGGGCTTGGCCTGCTGTGGGCTTTTCTAGGCCCACCAGCATGCGCATGGTGGTGGATTTCCCGGCGCCGTTGGGTCCGAGGAAGCCGGTGACCCGGCCGTTGGGCACGGTGAAGCTGATGTCATTGACGGCCCTTTTAGGGCCGTACTCTTTTGTAAGGTTCTTGACCTCAAGCATGGTCTTTCCTATGGGTTGACTGCTCTAAACTCTTTTAAGGCTAGGGGCTGGGTCTTCAGAAGAAGGCTCTTAGCTCCCCTTCTCCCTGAAGGCTGAAAGTGATATTAGCTACTTAATGCCCTCTTCCCTAGCCCAGGCCTCTAGGCGTTCTCTGGCGCCTTCCTTCCCCAGGGCCCCTTCATCGAGGCGCAGGTTGAGTAGGAACTTGTAGGCCCGCCCTACCACGGGGCCGGGCTTGATGCCCAGAATGGCCATGATTTCTTCACCGTCTAGGTCGGGGCGAATTGCTTCAAGTTCTTCCTGCTGGGCAAGGTCAGCAATCCGTCTTTCTAGGTCATCGTAGGCCTTTGAAATCCGCTGGGCCTTGCGCCTATTACGGGTGGTGACATCTGCCCGGGTCAGTCGGTGCAGGCGCTCTAGCAGATCTCCCGCATCGCGCACGTAGCGGCGGACGGCAGAGTCAGTCCAGCCGGCGTCCCCGTAGCCGTAGAAGCGCATATGAAGCTCTACCAGGCGGGCTACAGCCTTGATGGTGTCCTTATCGAAGCGTAGCTCCCGCATGCGTTTCTTGGTGAGCTTGGCTCCCACCACGTCGTGGTGCAAGAAGCTTACTGCCCCGTTGCTCTCGAACTTGCGGGTGGCAGGCTTGCCAATATCGTGCATGAGGGCGGCAAAGCGCAGAATGAAGTCTGGGCCGGGAACGGGGCCGTCCGCGTCGGTTTCTAGGGCAGCTGCCTGCTCTAAAACAGTCAGAGAGTGCTGGTAGACGTCCTTATGGCGGTGGTGCTCGTCTACCTCTAGCTTCAGGGCTGGAATTTCAGGGAGGACAAAGCTAGCTAGGCCGCTTTCAACCAGCAGGTCTAGCCCCCGGCGGGGAGCCTGACCACAGATGAGCTTGACCAGCTCATCGCGCACCCGCTCAGCCGAAATAATCTTGATCCGGTCAGCCATGTCAGTCATGGCCTCAAAGACCTCGGGAGCCAGATCAAAGTTGAAGCGGGAGGCAAAGCGCGCTGCCCTCATCATTCTCAGGGGGTCATCTGAGAAGGAGGCCTGGGGGGTGCCGGGGGTGCGGATCAGGCCCTGGGCTAGGTCCTTTTGACCGCCGAAGGGGTCAACCAGTTCCAGGGAGGGCAGGCGCAGGGCCATGGAGTTAATGGTGAAGTCCCGGCGAAAGAGGTCATCTGCCAGGTCTGTGCCAAAGGCGACCAGTGGCTTACGGGAGTCTGGGTCATATTTCTCGGCCCGGTAGGTAGTGATTTCTAGCATTTCTTGGCCCTTGCGAAGGCCAATGGTGCCATATTCTTTTCCAATATCCCAGGTTGCATCGGCCCAGTCTGCTACCAGTTCTAGGGTTTGGTCGGGGCTGGCATTGGTGGTGAAGTCAAGGTCTAGGGCCCTTTGACCTAGAAAAAGGTCACGGACTGGCCCGCCAACAAGGGCTAGTTCAAAACCGGCTTGGGCGAAAAGGTCACCTACCTGCCTGGCTACTGGGGGGATGAGGGTCGTGTCTATTTCTTGAATCATCACCCTATCCATCGTGCCAGCAAACCTCATAAGTTACCACTCACACCCGCTTCTTTTAAAACATGGGCCCTGCACATCGGTTAAGGTAGAGACATGACCTTTCCTATTCCCCGGGCACCTAAGAGACGGACCTTCACGCCCGTCCCTGCCCTGCCCACAATAGAGGAGGTCTCTGCTGGTGGTGTCATGATTGATTTTAATGACCGCAACCTGCCCGTTGCCCTCATTGCCCGCATCAACCGGGGCGGCCGCCTGGAGTGGTGCCTACCTAAGGGGCACCCTGAGGGTAGGGAGACCAAGGTTGAGGCGGCAGCCCGTGAGATTGAAGAAGAAACCGGGATCTCTGGTGAAGTAATTACCTCTCTGGGATCTATTGACTACTGGTTCAATGTCTCTGGGCACCGGGTTCATAAGACGGTCTACCACTTCCTCTTCTCAGCAACCGGTGGCCAGTTAACCACTGAGAATGACCCCGACCATGAGGCGGTAGACGTTGCCTGGGTCAATATTGATGAGGTGAGCCGTAAACTTTCCTTCCCCAATGAGCGGCGTATTGCAGAAATCGCCCGCGAATATATCATTCACCAGCTCTTCTAGATCCCTGATAGACAAGGACTTCCGTGGCCCGTTCCGGTGCTTTTTCTAGTGCAATCATGGCAGCTGGGACCCTGGTTTCTAGGGTTCTTGGCTTCGTCAAGACTTTCTTACTCACCGTAGCCCTAGGGGCTACCACCACGGTGGGTGATATTTTTGAAACCGCCAACACCCTACCTAACCTGATTTATGTGCTGGTTGCGGGTGGAATTTTCAATGCTGTTCTAGTTCCCCAGATCATTAAGGCTGCCCAGCATGATGACGGGGGATCAGACTTTGTCTCCCGGCTTGTGACCCTGGCCGTTACCGGCATTGGGGCTGTAACCGTGCTGGTGCTGGCCTTCTCCTGGCCCATTATTTCGATTATGGGCAGCAGGTGGACCCCTGAGCAGCAGCATTTTGGCTGGATCTTTGCCCTCTGGTGCCTGCCTCAGATTTTCTTCTACGGTCTTTACACAATCCTGGGTCAGGTTCTCAACGCCCGGGGGGCCTTTGGCTGGTATATGTGGGCCCCTGTGCTCAATAACCTGGTTGCGATTGCCGCCCTCTGCCTTTTCATCTTTGTCTTTGGCCCCCAGAATGTGAGCAGTAATCCCCCCTTCCACCATCTAGGTAGCTGGACCAGCGCTCAGACGATCCTGCTGGCAGGCTCAGCAACCTTAGGTGTTGCCCTTCAGGCCCTCATCCTCTTTATTCCCCTCCGCTCTACCGGCCTTAAGCTACGGCCGGCCTTTGGCTGGCGGGGGATCGGACTCGGGGCAGCTGCCCACCTTGCTGGCTGGACCCTAGCAACCGGCATTATCTCTAACCTGGCCTTTATGTACCTGACCAAGGTAGCTGCTGGGGTGGTGGGGGCCCGTGAGGACCTCCTAGCCCAGGGGATTCAGATCCCTGGAGTCCAGGCCCTCAATTACTCTTCTATGCTCTATTCCCTGCCTCACGGGGTTATTGGCCTTTCGATTGCTACCGTCCTTTTCAACCGCATGTCTTCTGCCTCCCAGAAGGATGATCAGGCCTCAGTGGCAGCTGCCCTCTCCTCTGGGTTGAGGACGGCCTCAATTGCCACTATTTTTTGTGCGGTTCTTCTGGTGGTCTTTGCCGGCCCGATTGGCATGATTTTTGGTGGCGGATCCCAGCAGGCTGGGGCTGTTATTGGCCAGACCCTGGCCCTCATTGCCCTAGGTGGGCCCTTCTTGACGATTGCCTTCATGATGGGCAGGGTTTTTTACTCCCAAGAGGACGCTAAGACCCCCTTCTATATTCAGCTCTTCTCAGCTGTGCTGATCCTGGCTATGGGTTTTACAGCCTCCCAGCTGGCCCCCCAGCATATTATTTATGGGCTGGCCCTCACCTATGCCCTGCAAAATATTTTGGCTGTTTACCTTAGCCACCGGGTTCTAATCCGCCGCTGGGGCGATTATGGGGTCTATGAGCTTGTTTCAACCCACGCCCGGGTGGCCTTTGCCTCCCTGGGGGCGGGATTGGTGGGGGCCCTGGCCCTCTACCTGCTCGGTGGCTACAGCTTTGCTGGTTTTGCCTGGTCCTCTCGGCTGGCGGCCCTGCTGACTGTTCTTCTAGGCAGCCTGGTGATGCTCCTGGCCTACTATGCCTTCCTTCTACTCTTTAGGGTCAGGGAGCTCGATAGCTTACTGAACCCTATCTTGGCAAAAATTGGTCGCAGAACCACCACTTCTACCCACAAAGGGTAAACTCAGATACCAAACACATCACTCTTACCGTTCGCCCCAGGGAGGCCCCTTTTGACAGAGCAGATTCCCCTTAACACCCTTTTGGGAGATCGTTATAAGGTCACCGGTCATGTTCTTGAGACCAGTCACGGTGATACCGTCCTCGATGGCGTGGATCAGGTGCTAGGCCGGAAGATTTCTATCGTTCTGGCAGCTGCTGACCATACCCGTCTTCTTGTCTCTAATGCCCGCAAGTCTGCCCTTCTCTCTAGGGCTTCTGTTCAGGTTCTTGACTTAGGGAACCAGGGAGATCGAACCTACCTGATTACCTCTCATACCCGTCCTGACACCCTCTTGGGGGTTCTGCTGACTGAGGGAGAGGGCAATGAGGCTGAGGCCTTTGGGGAGGAAATCTTTGGGGACACCGGCCCCATGCTGGCCCCTAATAGCTACCAGGTAGCTAAGGATCGGGCTGCCAAGGAAGAGGCCGCAGCCCCGGCCGCTACCGCCGCAGCAGCCCTAGCTACCCCTTCTATTTCAGCCACCCGCTCCTTTGAAGCCCCGGCTGAGGCCGAACCTGAGGAGTTTGAGGACTACGACCTTGAAGAAGAGGGCTACTATGAGGGTGAAGAGCCCGCTAACCGGCAGGGGGGCATCTGGGTTGTAGGGATTGCTGCTGTCTTGCTGCTGGCGATTGGGGCTGGTATTGCCTACTCTAGCCTGGGCAAGATGGTTGATTCTGAGGCCTCCCGCCAGGCCCTGGGGAGCTCATCAGCTTCAGCCTCTGCATCGGCTTCTGCCTCTGTATCTGCCTCTGCTCAGCCAACAGCCTCTGCCTCCCCCTCTAGCAGTCAGCTACCTGCTGCCCGCCTGGCGGGGTCAGTGACCCGCACTGTTCCTAGCGCCCCTAGCCTGATGGCTGAGAGTGATTCCTTCCTCTCTCACCTGACCGATGGCAATGAGGCAACTAGCTGGGTTTCTTTGGCCTTTGGTTCAGCTAATTTTGGTGGACTGACTGATTCCTTCTACCTGTCCTTCCCCCTTGAGGATGCTACAACCGTCAAGTCTGTGACTATCGATCAGCTCTCTGGGGTTGGAGGGGCCTTTACCGTTTATGCCTCTGACTCTTCTTCTCTGACCGGGGCTCAGAAGGTTGGTTCTGGTAGCTTTACTGCTTCTGGGGCAACGACCGTTGATCTGGATCAGGAGGTTCAGAAGGGGGAAACTGAGTACCTGCTGATTCAGTTTACGAGCGCTCCTCAGCTGAGCCAGCCTATTGTGGCTGGCTACCCCTTTGGTTTGAGGCTAACTGAGGTGAGCGTCAAGTAGGGGAAATTTGTGAATCTCTGGCGGGCTGGCGGGAATATTTTCCCGCCTCCCGCCCTTACTTTCTATAGAGCAATTTATTTGACCATTGAGGAGTACTATGACTGCTTCATCTGCCCAGGGCCTCTTTGCAGCTGCCCCTGCCGGCCTTAACTTAGCTGCCCAGGCTACGGCTTCTGCAGCCCCTTCAGCCTCTGCAGAAGACCAGGTGCACCCGGTCATTATTGTCGGTTCTGGGCCTGCTGGCTATACGGCTGCTATCTACACTGCCCGGGCCAATCTGAAGCCGGTTCTTTTCGCCTCATCAATTTCCCCAGGTGGGGATTTGATGACCACTACCGAAGTTGAGAACTTCCCCGGCTTCATTAACGGCATCCAGGGCCCCGAGCTCATGACCAACATTGGAGCCCAGGCAGAACGTTTCGGGGCAGATATCCGCTACGAGGATGTCGCTGCCCTTGAGCTTGAAGGAGAGGTCAAAAAGGTCATCCTGTCCGATGGCTCAGTCCACCTGGCCCGGGCCGTCATCATCTCTACCGGCTCTGAGTACCGCAAGCTGGGCGTAGAGGGCGAATCCCGCCTCTCTGGCCACGGGGTCTCCTGGTGTGCCACCTGCGACGGCTTCTTCTTCAAGGAAAAGGCCCTAGCTGTTATCGGTGGTGGCGACTCAGCCCTTGAAGAGGCTCTCTTCCTTACCTCTTTTGCCTCTAAGGTCTACCTCATCCACCGCCGCGACTCCTTCCGCGCCTCTGACATCATGGCCCAGCGGGCCCTGGCCCACGAGAAGATTGAGGTTATCTGGGACTCAGTTGTTACCCAGATTGAGGGTCAAGAGAAGGTCTCTGGCCTGACCCTCACCAACCTGAAGACCGGTCAGGAAAGCAGGCTGGATCTTGAAGGAGTCTTCGTTGCCATTGGCTCTGATCCCCGCACCTCCCTGGTTCAGGGCCAGCTAGAACTGACCGAAGCCGGCACTATTGCAGTTGAGGGCCGCTCTTCTCGCACCTCAATCCCTGGTGTTTTTGCAGCCGGGGACGTTATTGACCCCACCTACCGGCAGGCTATTACGGCAGCTGGATCTGGCTGTGTTGCCGCCCTTGATGCCCAGCACTACCTAGAATCCCTCTAGGGCAGATTCTCTGACACCCAAGACCATTACAAGTAAAACAACCACGAAAGGTTATTAATCATGGCAAACCAGGTAACTGATGCTACCTTCGCTGACGAGGTTCTAAAGTCAGACAAGCCCGTTATTGTCGACTTCTGGGCAGAATGGTGCGGCCCCTGCCGCATGGTTGGTCCCATCATTGACCAGCTGGGTGAAGAATACGGCGATAAGGTAAAGGTTCTCAAGCTCGATGTTGAGAACAACCCCGCCACCGCCATGAAGTACGGGATTACCTCAATCCCCGCTATCTATGTTTTCAAGGATGGCGAAGTAGCCAAGCAGACCGTGGGGGCTAAGCCCAAGGCAGCCCTAGAAGCAGAATTCGCTGACTTCCTCAAGTAGGCTTCAGGGTCTGATCCTGGGAGCCTCATCTGAATTCACCTTTCAGACTTCACAGCTCAGGCCCATACTTCACAGCCTTTAGGAGAGCCTAAAGCTTAGCAGGGAAGGCCCTGGCAAGAACTTTCTTCTTGCCAGGGCCTTCCTTTTCTTAGGCTAGTTGCCCTGTTTCACGTGAAACAGGGCAACTAGCTAGGGCCTGGGGCTAAAAAATAAGGAGCTAGAAGCTAGGGCTTAATCTTAGGGTCAAGCAGGTCAATAATCCGGTTGAGGTCTTCTACCGAAGCGAACTCAATCAGCATCTTGCCCTTGCGGGCCCCTAGCTGAATTTTCACATTCGTATCTAGCTTATCGGCCAGGGCCTCAGCCAGGTAGTCTAGGCGCTCAGAGTGCTCCTGAACCCGACGGGGGCGGGCAGTAGCCGGCTCTGGCTTTTCTGACCAGTCTGCTACCAGCTCCTCAACCGAACGTACAGAGAGCCCCTCGTTGACGATCTTTTGGGCCAGGGTCTCTATATCTGCTGCCTTCTTCAGGCCCAGCAGGGCCCGAGCATGGCCCGATGAGAGAGTTCCTGCTGCCACCCGGCGCTGAACTAGAGCAGGGAGCTTTAGAAGCCGAATAGTGTTAGAGATCTGGGGCCGGGAGCGGCCAATGCGCTGGGCCAACTGCTCCTGGGTGGTTCCAAATTCCTCTAGGAGCTGCTGGTAGGCAGCAGCCTCTTCAATGGGGTTGAGCTGGGAGCGGTGCAGGTTTTCTAGCAGGGCGTCCCGTAAAAGATCTTCGTCCTGGGTCTGTCGGATAATTGCAGGAATGGTTTTGAGCCCTGCCCGCTGACTGGCCCGCCAACGGCGTTCACCCATAATCAGTTCGTAGTGCTCTGCTCCCCCCTCTTTACTGGGGCGAACTACAATCGGCTGCAGGATTCCAATTTCCTGAATGGAGTGAACCAGCTCCTGCATGTCCTGCTCGTCAAAATCGGTTCGAGGCTGCTTACGGTTGGGGTGGATGTCATGAAGGTCCAGAGTTGCGAAATCAGCCCCTGGAACCGGCAGAAGACCGTCTGAGGCGGCCCCCTGGTCTCCGAAGAAAAAGTCTACCGGCCGGCGGCTGGTCGATGAGCCCTGAAGGGCAGCTGCCATGTCTGCCCGCTTTTTCTTTGATGTTTCACGTGAAACTTTCTGACCCGTTTCACGTGAAACCTTCTTTGCCTTCTCAGCCTGACCGTCGATTTTCCCCTCTAGGGGAAGCTCCTGCTCCTGGGAGGTCACCACCAGGCTGCTATCGGGAATCAGGGCTCCCAGCCCACGCCCTAGCCCACGCTTCTTTTCTGCCATCTGAATCCTCCATCTCGTAGGGCCGTAACTACCCTTCACTAGTTTAGCGGGCCAAAGAAGGAAAAGGAGGAGGTCTAGGGGTTTAGGAGAGGGAGCATAAGAAAGCGGCAGCCCCCTCAGAAGAGGACTGCCGCTTTTTGTCCCTGAGTATCAGGCCTGCTGTAGATCAGAGAACTAGGGTTTGACCTGCTGGGCTATTTCAAGGGCGGCCTTCAGGTAGGCCAGGGCCCCACTAGAACTAGGATCGTAGGAAATCACCGTCTGCTGGTAGCTGGGCGCTTCAGAAATACGCACAGAGCGGGGAATGGCTGTTTCTAGGACCTGCTGAGGGAAGTGTTCCCGCACCTCTTCAGCGACCTGGGCAGAAAGATTGGTGCGACCGTCGTACATGGTCAGCAAGATCGTGCTCAGTACCAGTTCAGCGTTGAGGTGCTTTTGGATCATTCCAATATTTTTGAGTAGCTGGCTCAGCCCCTCCAGGGCATAGTATTCACACTGAATAGGAATGAGGACCTCTTGGGCTGCACAGAAGGCGTTGATGGTCAGTAGGCCCAGAGAGGGTGGGCAGTCAATAAAGACGTAGTCTAGGCGTCCCTGCCCAGCTGCCTCCCTAGCAGCCATATAGTCAGCCAGGGCTGTTTTGAGGCGGGTTTCCCGGGCAACGAGTGAAACCAGTTCTATCTCTGCCCCAGCTAGATCAATATTGGCAGGAGCGCACCAGAGATTTTCCAGATCCGGGCAGGGTTTTACAACCTCAATCAGCGGTTTTTCATTGATGAGCACGTCATAGGTTGAGGGAACATCAACCCCGTGTTCAAGGCCTAGGGCAGTGGAGGCATTCCCCTGGGGGTCATTATCAATCACGAGCACCTTCATGCCCTTGCTGGCCAGGGCTGCTGCCAGATTGACTGCGGTTGAGGTTTTACCCACTCCCCCCTTCTGGTTTGAGACCGTAAAGATTCGGGTCTGCTGGGGGCGGTTGAGGGTTGTTTGATCTAGGCGCTGTAGCTGATCCTTAACCCTGTTCAACTGCTGGGCCATAGGATGTTCCCCCTGACCTTCAGCTGAACCCCGTTCCAACTTTTCGCGTGTTTCACGTGAAACATGCGAACCCCTATCTGGCTTCTGCTGATCAAAATCCGGCGCAGGCGGCAGACCGAAGTCAGGAATATTTGAAATAGCTGGAACCACCAGCTTCCCCCCTCTTGTCTCTTCTAGACGTTCTTACCCCTAAGCCTACCTGCTCCCCCAGACATCCCAGAAATAGGAAGGTTCAGCCCTGAAAAAACAGGAGCTAGCAATCAGCCACTTCATCAAAAAACAACTTAAATACAGGGAATACGAGAAAGATAAGAAGAATGAGCCAGAACTTCCTTCACTCAGTCACAGCTTCCGTTTCACGTGAAACAGGCAGCTGGTCCTATAATCACAGAACATGATACGAATTCGCAGAGCCCTCCCCTCAGATGCAGCTGCCCTAGCTACCCTGTCAGCAGAAACCTTCTCTGAAACCTTCACCTACTACCCTGCTGAAGATCTGGCCAACTACTTAGCTGAGACCTACACAGAAGAGAGCTACGCAGAGGAAATCAGCAACCCCGCCTGCAGAATCTACCTGGCAGAAGAGGAAGGGGCCCTTCTAGGCTACGTACTAGCCGGCCCGGCCCATCTACCCCACCCCGACCTCAAAGAGGCAGACGGGGAAATTAGAAGGCTTTACGTGCGCTCTAACCGGCAGGGTCAGGGGCTAGGCTCCCAGCTACTAGAAAAAGCCCTCAGCTGGCTCCTCAAGGACGATCCACAGCGGGTACTCTGGCTGGGGGTCTGGTCAGAAAACTACGGGGCCCAAAGACTCTACCAGCGCTACGGTTTCCAGCGGGTTGGCGACTACTACTTCAGGGTTGGAAAGACCCGGGACTTTGAATTCATTTTCAGAAGAGCAGCCCAGTAAAGGGCAGCAAAAGGCCCGGCCCCCAGGAAGGGAGCCGGGCTAGAAAGAAAAAGACTGAAGACCCTAGAGGGTAATTCTCACTAAGGTGGTGGGCTCTTCTAAAAGATCCTGGCCGGCAGTTAGAATTTCAGTCTGCCGGGCCCCATAGCGGTTGAGCTTCTTCTTAGCCTTGCTGATCTCTTCAGCAGCGCTCTTGCCCTTGAGGGCCAGCAGCTGGCCGGTCCCCCGCAAGATAGGCAGGGTAATGTCCAGCAGGCCAACGAGGGCAGAAACAGCCCGGGCAGTCACATAGTCAGCTTCCACCTGGCCTACAGCCTGCTCAGCCCGCGAGCGCAGGATTTCTACGTTCTCTAGCCCTAGGTCTTCTACAACCTCAGTTAGCCAGATAACCCTACGCTCTAGGGGCTCAATCAGGGTTAGTTTCAGGTCAGGGCGGGCAATCGCCAGACAGAGGCCGGGCAGGCCAGCACCAGAGCCCACATCTGCCACCTTGGCCCCGGGCTCAATGTATTCCTCTACAACGGCACAGTTGAGCACGTGCCGCTCCCAGAGGCGGGGAACCTCTCGGGGGCCAATGAGACCCCGTTCAATGCCGCTGGTGGCCAGGTGCTCAACATAGCGTTCAGCTAGGGGCAGGCGGTCAGCGAAGATCTGGTCAGCTGCCACCAGGGTCTGGCCGGTCAGCTGGGGAAGGTCTAGCTTGTGCGCTTCGCTCATTTAGCCCTCCTCAGCCATGATAACGATGTGGCGGCCTGGGCCTGTTCCCTCGGACTGGGAGTAGAGACCGTGGGCTGCAACCAGGTCGTGAATAAGCTTGCGCTCGTAGGGGCCTAGGGGGTCAAGGTGGACCTCCTGGCCGCTTTCCTGCACCTGGGCGATGGCTGTCTCAGCCAGCTCTACTAGGGCCTTCTGGCGGGAGGCCCTAAAGTCTGCGATGTCCAGGATCAGGCGGGTTCGCTGGCCGGTTGCCGCTAGCACAGAAAGGCGCAGGAGTTCCTGGAGGGCATCGAGCACCTCTCCGTTCTCACCCACAAGGGCTGAGAGTTCTTCGCTGGTTCCCTGTTCGGTGACAACCGAAAGATAGGTGCGGCCGTTGCGGATCTCAATGTCAATGTCTCCGTCAATATCAGCGATATCGAGGAGTTCTTCAAGGTAGTCGGCGGCAATATCGCCTTCGTCTTCAAAAATTTCTTCTGGGCTAGTAGGCAGGCCCTGGGAGTCTTGGGTCATGGGGGTACTTCCTCTTCCCTATCGGTCGCTGCGTTTCTTCTGCTGCTGCTTTTGGCGCTTCTTACTCATGGGCTGGACGCGCTGGCCACGGTTGGCCCGCTCCCGCTGTTCCTGGAGCTCTTTTTCGTGCTCTTCCTTGCTCTTTCCAACAGGGGGTAGGCCCTTAGCGGCCCGGCGCTCGTTGAGCTCCCGTTCGGCCTGGGAGCCGGGGGTGGGGTTGTTCTTGATGACCCAGTACTGCTGGCCCAGGGACCAGAAGTTAGAGACGGTCCAGTAGACCAGCACACCTAGGGGGAAGTTAATACCAGAGATGGCAAAGACCAGGGGCAGAACGTAGAGCATGATCTGCTGCTGGCGGTAGATGGGGGATGCCTTAGCGGCATCCGACATGTTCTTCACCGAGAGCTGCTTGGTGATGTAGAACTGGGTGGCGCTCATGAGTACGACCATGATGGCGGCGATGATGATGGTTGCCGCGTGGTTGCCGTTGCCGGGGTTCATCATGGTTGAGAAGAGGGGGGCGCCGAAGATGTAGGCGTCGTTGAACTGCTCAATCTTGGCGTTGGAAAGAACTAGGATTCCTTCGTTGTTGGCAGCTGCGCTAGGAACCCCGTTCAGTACCTGGAAGAGGCCAAAGAAGATGGGCATCTGAACCAGGATGGGCATGCAGGAGGCCAGCGGGTTGGAGCCGGTCTTGCGGTAGAGTTCCAGCTGTTCCTGGGCCATGGCCTGGCGGGATAGCTGGTCGGTCTTGCCCTTATATTTGGCCTGCAGTTTGGCCATTTCGGGCTGCAGTTCCTGCATACCGCGCATGGCCTTAATCTGCTTCATGAAGAGGGGAATGGTCAAGGTTCGCATGACCAGGGTTAGGCCGATGATGGCCAGGACCCAGGTGACGCCAGAGGCGGGGTCCATGCCGATGGCGGTGAAGAGTTCGTGGAATGCCCAGAGGATCGCTGAGACGATCCAGCGGAAGGGCCAGAGAATGATGTCGAACATGTTCTCTCCCTGGCTCAGGGAAGTGAGCCGGTTGTGGTGGACGTACACCAGAAGCTGTTTAGTCGTTCAGATACTGGTGCGGGTGGTTTAGAAGAATAATTTTAGGTTCTTTGCCGGCGGGGAAGCTACGCCGGCCGGCAGGAACGGGGTCTAGGCCTCCTGTTGCCCAGGGGTGGCAGCGGAGCAGGCGGCGGCTGGTCAGGGATAGGCCGCCGATAGCCCCGTGGGTGGTGAGGGCTTCTAGGCAGTAGGCTGAGCAGCTGGGATAGTAGCGGCAGACCTGGCCGTAGAGGGGGGATACAAGGGCCCGATAGACCTTAATGAAGGCAATCAGGAGGTTTTGAGGCAGGGTGAGAAGGGCCTGGCTGAGGGTACTAGGCAGCAGGAATTCGTGGGGGGCCTGGGCTAGCAGAACGTCCTTGTCTGCTGCCTGCTGAGGCCCTTCAGGGGAGCTTGCCATGGGTTTAGGGCTCCTCTCGGGCGCTGGCTGGACTGTCAGCTACCGGCTGGTTCTCTGCAAGTTTTTTGAGGCAGCTTTTGAGGGCTGCTTGAAGATCCCGTTCTAGGTCCTGGTAGCTAGCTGAGGCGGCCGGGGGCAGGGCCCGAATGACCAGCCTGTAGCCGTTAGGGTGCTGGGTTAGGAGGGGCTGGGTGAGCTGCCGTAGCCGGCGTTTGGTTTTGTTGCGCTGCACGGCGTTGCCCAGGGCCTTAGAAACAATGAAACCTACAATGGTTGGTTCCTGAGCATTTTTGTGGGTATATAGAACTAAGTTCCGACGCCCTGAACGGGCGCCGGAACGTGTAGTTGCTGAGAATTGAGCCTTAGCTCGCATCCGGTGCTGTTGTGCCAGCACGTAGTCTCCCCTTTCAGTTCGGTCTTATTCTCGGCGGGCTGCGCTAGATGACGCTGGCCTGCAGGGTTTGATTGAAGGCCGATGGAGAGGTAAAAGCCTTAGGCAGAGAGGCTTGCGCGGCCCTTTGAACGACGGTTCGCAAGGATTGCGCGGCCTGCACGGGTGCGCATGCGAAGACGGAAGCCGTGCTTCTTGGCGCGGCGGCGGTTATTCGGCTGGAAAGTCCGCTTGCTCATGGGTTACTCCAAAGTGGTTGGTACGGGGGCCAACCTTTCAGCAGTTCTTCGAACAGGTTGACGCTTCTTGCTTGTGTACTAGTCTTGCTTGTGCACTAGGCCCACCAGCTGCTAACTGCCAGGCCTGGATATAGGCATAGTCCTAGCACACATTGACTTATCAACTCTAGAAGAGGTTGTGATATAAGGTCAAGTCTAGGCGCGGTAGGTCTTTAATCACAGACCTGGGTAGAGAGCTTGCCCACAGCTGTGGATAGGTTCCCGCTAGCTCTAGCCTAACCCGACTTATCCACAGGGGCCGGGCAGATTCTTGTAACTTACAAAAAGCCTGGTTTCCAGCTAGCGGCGGGCGCTTAAATCACATACTGTAAACAGGTAACCCCTCTTTAAATCACAAGTTTTCCACCCTGTGGATAAGTTGCTGGTAGAGGGGGTTGGTCTGTGGTTAATTTGTGGGCAAGCAGCCTGCATACATGCAAGGAGAAGCTGTGGGAGACTACCTAGATCCAGAGGTCCAAAAGAAGTGGATGCACCTGGTGACCTTACTGCGGGCTGATACAACGGTAGCTCAGCGGCATAGGGCCCATATTGGTCTGGCCCAGCCCCACGCCTTTATGGGCAGCGTCCTACTCATTGCTGTACCCAGCGAATTTACCCGGGATATTTTTCAGCACGAGCTCAAAGGGGCCCTTCAGCAGGCCATTTCAGCTACCTTCGGGCCGGGAGTGTCAGAGGCCTTCATTATTGACACCAGCCTAGAGAGCAATCCTGAGCCACAGCTTCCTTCTCTGCCTGCAAGCCCGCCGCCGGCCCCAGCAGCAGCCTCAAACTCAGCTACTCTTCCAGCCCCAACGCTAGTTCCTGCTCCGGCCCAGCCTCTGCCTCAGCCCCTCCCCCAGGCCCAAGCTCCTGCCCCTGCTCCCCTTCCCCTTGAAGAGCCGCCAGTAGAGCAGCTGGCAGCCTCAGAACCTGACCCGGCCCTAGTTTCTGAGTCAGATCTGGCTCCTTCTGAGGCAGGTAGCTGGGATTCCACCGCCCGGCTGAACCCCAAGTACACCTTTGATAGCTTTGTGATTGGCCAGTCCAACCGTTTTGCCCATGCGGCAGCCTTTGCCGTCTCAGAAACCCCGGCCTCTGCCTATAATCCCCTCTTCATTTATGGGGGGTCAGGGCTGGGTAAGACCCACCTGCTGCACGCTATTGGCCACTATGCTAAGAGCCTCTACCCGGGGCTGAGGGTGAGGTATGTGAATTCTGAGGAGTTCACTAATGACTTCATCAACTCCATCCGGGATAAGAACGATACTTCCTTCAAGCAGATCTACCGGAATGTGGATATGCTCCTGATTGACGACATTCAGTTCCTGGCAGGGAAAGACAGCACCCAGGAGGAGTTCTTCCATACCTTCAATGCCCTCCATAACCACCAGAAGCAGGTGGTGATTACCTCTGATCTGCCCCCTAAGCAGTTGACCGGCTTCGCTGAGCGGATGCGTTCCCGCTTTGAGTGGGGCTTGATTACTGATGTGCAGCCGCCAGAGCTAGAGACCCGCATCGCCATTTTGAGCAAGAAGGCCCAGAATGAGGGGCTGAACGTGCCTGATGATGTGATGGAGTATATTGCCTCCCATATTTCTACCAATATTCGGGAACTTGAGGGGGCCCTGATTCGGGTAACAGCCTTTGCCTCCCTACAGGGCCAGCCGGTAGATCGGCCTCTTGCTGAACAGGTTCTCAAGGATCTGCTGCTCGATGACGGGGCCCAGGAAATCACTGCTGCCCAGGTCTTGCAGGCAACGGCTGAGTATTTTGATGTGACCATTGAAGATTTGCGGTCTAAGTCTAGAAGCCGCACCCTAGTCAATGCCCGCCAGATTGCTATGTATCTGCTGCGGGAGCTAACGGATATGTCGCTGCCGCGTATTGGCCAGGAACTAGGGGATCGAGATCATACAACGGTCATGTACGCCGACCGGAAGATCCGTAATCTGATGGCTGAGCGCAGGCCCATCTATAACCAGGTCACTGAGCTCACTAACCGCATTAAGCAGGGCTCTAGAGAGGCCTCCTAGGCCCAAAGGGACCTGTGGATAAGTGGGGGAAGGGGCTGTAGGTTACTGTGGATGTTAAGTGCATAGATATACAGAAGCTGTGCATATTGGATTTTGCATAAATATTCATCCACTATTCATACACAGGGCCAGGCAGCCTTCTCCACAGGGCCCCCACAGGGCTAAGCCTTGAAATTCCGGGCCAGTAGGCCCTTATCCACAGTTTTCACAAGGGCTATTAACACTACGAATCTTTAAGAAAAAGGGCAAATAACAAAAAATCCTTCGGGTTCAGCTGACCGGCCCCCCTCTTTTCTGTAATTACAAGAAGAGAGGGCCCTAGAGTCAGCTGAGGACAAGAGTCTGTAATTACAGGATTCACCCCTCCCCTAGAGTCCGGTAGACTGAAAGACCGTAGAGGCCCCTTCTTAGGGCTTCTTTCTGTGATTGAGATAGAAGGTGCACCAGTGAAATTTACTGTCGAACGCGATACCCTAGCTGACGCTGTCAGTTGGACTGCCCGCTCCCTCTCTCCTAGGCCTCCCCTGCCTGTTCTCTCAGGCCTGCTCATCAAGGCGGAACTCGGCGAGGTTTCAATAGCAAGTTTTGACTACGAAACTTCAGCTAAACTCAAGATTTCAGCAGAGGTAGCCCAAGAAGGCCAGGCTCTTGTATCAGGCCGTCTTCTAGCAGATATCTGCCGCTCCCTGCCTAAGGCAGATGTCACCTTTGAACTTCAAGAGGGCAAGGTTCACATCTTCTGCGGTTCATCTACCTTCAACCTCTCTTCCATGCCCGTTGCTGACTACCCAGAACTACCGGCCCTTCCTGCCCTCTCAGGCACAGTTGAAGGCAGCGAGTTTGCCCAGGCAGTGTCCCAGGTGTCAGTTGCTGCGTCAAAGGACGACACCCTACCGATCCTGACCGGTGTTCGGCTAGAAATCGAAGGGGACCAGATGACCCTTCTAGCAACAGACCGCTACCGGCTAGCCATGCGGGAACTAAGCTGGAGCCCCCTTGACCCCAGCATCTCTACTGCAGCCCTCATCAAAGCTAAAACCCTCAGTGAAGTAGCTAAGACCCTCGGCTCAGCTGGCGAACTTTCCCTAGCCCTATCTGCTAACCATGAACTTATCGGCTTTGAATCAGACTCCCGGCGAACCACCAGCCTTCTGGTAGATGGCGAGTACCCCAAGATCCGCTCCCTCTTCCCTGAAGTAACTTCTGTTCACGCCATTGTTCGAACCGCAGACCTCATGGAGGCTGTACGCCGGGTTTCTCTGGTTGCTGAACGTAATACTCCCGTCCGCCTAGCCTTCTCCCAGGGCCAGGTTACTTTGGACGCTGGAACCGGTGAAGACGCCCAGGCTTCTGAGGCCCTCCAGGCCCACCTTGAAGGCGAAGACATTACCGTAGCCTTTAACCCCAGCTACCTTTCGGAAGGCCTGCACACCTTCTCAGCCCAGAAGTTTGTGCGCTTCTCCTTCACCGACCCCCGCAAACCGGTAGTCCTTTCTGAGCAGGAAGACTGGCAGGCAGAGGACCAGCGCAACTACCGCTACCTGCTGATGCCTATTCGCCTGCAAAACCAGTAAGACCAAACCTAGGCCCTAAGGAGGAAAGCCCTGTATATTGATCACCTTTCCTTGATGGACTATAGAACCTATCGCTTGCTGAACCTGCCCCTGAAGCCAGGAGTAACCGTTTTTCTGGGGTCTAACGGGGTGGGGAAGACCAACATTGTTGAGGCCCTAGATTACACAGCCCGCCTAGGCTCCCACCGGGTAAGCCAGGACGCCCCCCTGGTGCGGGTTGGGGCCCAGAGGGCCTATATCCGCACCAGAACCGTCAGAGGCCGGCAGGAAACCGTTCTTGAGTTTGAGATCGCTCCAGGGCAGGCTAACCGGGTTAGAATCAACCGGGCAGCCCCTGTCCGGGCCCGGGAGGCTTTAGGGATCACCCGAACTGTTTTCTTCTCCCCTGAAGATTTGGCCCTGGTCAAGGGGGAGCCAGCTGGCCGCCGTAGGTTTTTAGATGACTTAGCAACCTCCCTGCGCCCGGTGGTAGCCAGCTACCGGGCTAACTATGAGAAGATTCTTCGCCAACGTAACTCCCTGCTCAAGGCCATGCGCTCGCCCCGGCGGCGGACTGAGGCTGAGCAAAAAACCCTTGAGATCTGGAACCAGCAGCTTGCTGAAGCAGGGGCCTACCTCTTTCAGGCCCGCCTGCGAACCTTAGCCCTTCTAGCCCCTGAGCTTAAAAGGGCCTACGGGCAGCTGACCGATGGGTCAAAGCAGGTTCAGCTGGCCTACCAGTCAAGGGTTCTACCCGAGCTTTCTGAAGGGGTCTTGCAGCAGGCTGCCCTGATGTCAGTGGCAGATCTGAAAGATATTCTTCTTGAGGCAATAGAAGCTAGGGTGGCCGAAGAAATGGAGCGGGGGCTGAGCCTGGTTGGCCCCCACCGTGATGACCTTTCCTTCCTGCTTGGAGGTATTCCGGTTAAGGGATTTGCCTCTCACGGGGAAAGCTGGACCTACGCCCTGGCTCTGAAGCTGGCAGCCTGGTATGTGCATCTGGCTGATGACCCTAGCCCCGGTGCTGCCCCCATTTTGATCCTTGATGATGTTTTTGCTGAGTTGGATCAGGCCAGGCGTAGAAGGCTGGGGGCCCTGGTAGCTGGGGCGGAACAGGTGCTAGTGACCTGTGCTGTGCCTACAGATATTCCCCAGGACTTAGGCAGATATGAGCTACTCCAGGTGGAAGCTGGCCAGGTCACTGCCCTGAAAAGCCCTACTGGTCTGAACCGGGGAGAGCATGAGGCCCAAAACCTAGGGGTTGAAGAGGATTCCACTCCATGAATATTCCAAATGAGGAATATGACCAGGATGACTTAGATGCCCCCCATGCCCTTCTGAGCAGGATCCGAGCTGCCAAAGAGGCTAGGGGAGAAGTGCGCCTACAGGGGGCGGCCGGGCAGAAAATCATCAGGGACTTTGGCCGGCACCTGGCTGCTGGCTCCAAGCCTGGGCCCCGCTCCTTCCGCTCCCCCTCTAGCAGTCAATTAGGGGGCTATAGCGGTTCGGGGCCCAGCACCCGAGACCCCCAGGGCTTGGGGAGTCTACTGGAACGGGTTGTGATGGAACGGGGCTGGAGTACACCAGTTGCTGTTTCTTCTGTTCTGACCCGCTGGGACTCTATTGTGGGGCCCCAGCTAGCAGCTCAGGCTCAGCCAGAAAGTTTTGAGGACGGGGTAATTAGGGTTCGCTGCCAGTCAACTGCCTGGGCTGTTCAGCTTAGAACCATCAAGTTTGATCTTATTCGCCGCTTTAACCAGGAGCTGGGCCAGGAGTTGGTGCGGGACCTAAAGGTTCTAGGCCCCTCTGTTCCTAGCTGGAAAAAGGGGCGATGGACTGCTCCCGGAGGGCGGGGCCCTAGAGACACCTACGGCTAGGAAGAGTAGCTAGCTAGCCAGCTCTGACTCTTAGGCTGAAAAATCGCTTCTAGGAGCCTGGGCCCCCTGTGGTGTGAGATCCTACAGCCCGAGGGGTCAAAGGGCTCTTATGGGCCCTTATGGACCTTCTAAGCTAGATAGCCCTAGCTGGAAGGTCACAAAAAGACCCCAAGGAGGGGGCCTGTGCGGTAGAATTTGCAGAGAATAAAAACACCCTGCCGCCGGTCAAGGAGGGCCTTTAGCCCCTGCTAGGAGCTCCCCTATCTGCCCTGCTGGCTCGGTGTTCACCGACCATGCAAGGAGCCTAACGACCAGTGGCAACTGAAGAATCCTCCCACGAATATGGCGCTGCCGATATCACGGTCCTGGAAGGCCTTGAAGCTGTCCGCAAGCGCCCCGGTATGTACATCGGCTCAACCGGTGAGCGGGGCCTCCATCACCTGGTCTACGAGGTCGTAGACAACTCTGTTGATGAAGCCCTAGCCGGGCATGCTGACCTGATTGAGGTTGTCATTCAAAAGGACGGGGCTGTGCGGGTTGCCGATAATGGCCGCGGTATTCCTGTTGATGAGCACCCCACTGAGAAAAAACCCACCGTTGAAGTGGTTATGACCATCCTGCACGCCGGCGGTAAGTTCGGCGGCGGTGGCTACGCTGTTTCTGGTGGTCTGCACGGGGTGGGCATCTCTGTGGTCAATGCCCTGTCTACCAGGGTTGAAACGGAAGTTCGCCGCCAGGGCTACAAGTGGCATATTAGCTATGCCCAGGGCGGTAAGACCGTCAAGCCTCTGACCCGCGGTGAAGCAACCGAAGAAACCGGCACCACCCAGACCTTCTACCCTGATCCTGAAATCTTCGAAACTGTTGAGTTCGACTTTGAAACCCTACGCGCTCGCTTCCAGCAGATGGCCTTCCTCAACAAGGGGCTCACCATCCAGCTGACCGATGAGCGTGAGCAGCATGAGGGCGATGAGGTAACCGGTGAAGAAAAGCCAGCCTCCCTGCCCTTGAACCAGGTAGGGGCCAACGCCCAGGGCTTTAAGACTGTCACCTACATGTACAAGGACGGCCTCTTTGACTACGTGAACTTCTTGAACACTTCAAAGAAGCTATCCACTGTTCATGATGACATCATTGCCTTTGAGTCAGAAGACAGTGAGAGGATGATGAGCCTAGAGGTGGCCATGCAGTGGACCACCGCCTACAAGGAATCTGTTCACACCTACGCCAATACCATCAACACCCATGAGGGTGGAACCCACGAAGAAGGCTTCCGTACAGCCCTGACCACCCTGGTTAACCGCTTTGCCCGGGAGAACAAGCTCCTACGGGATAAGGACGATAACCTTACCGGTGAAGACGTGCGCGAAGGGCTGACAGCCGTTGTCTCTGTCAAGATTTCTGAACCCCAGTTTGAGGGCCAGACCAAGACCAAGCTGGGCAACTCTGAAGCTAAGGCCTTTGTTCAGCGGGAAACTATGGACCAGCTCGGTGATTGGCTGGAACGAAACCCTGCCACCGGCAAGGAAATTGTTCGCCGGGCTATCACCGCTGCCCAGGCCCGTCTTGCTGCCCGTAAGGCCCGCGAGACCACCCGCCGCAAGGGTCTCTTAGAGACCGGTTCTATGCCCGGTAAGCTCAAGGACTGCTCCTCTAAGGACCCCTCCATCTCAGAGATTTACCTGGTTGAGGGTGATTCGGCGGGCGGTTCAGCTGTGCGCGGTCGTAACCCCGAGACTCAGGCTATCTTGCCCCTGCGCGGTAAGGTTCTGAACGTGGAGCGGGCCCGCCTGGACCGGGCCCTATCCAACAGCGAAATCCAGTCTCTGATTACCGCCTTTGGCACCGGTATCGGTGAGGACTTTGATATTGCCAAGGCCCGCTACCATAAGGTGGTTTTGATGGCTGATGCTGACGTCGATGGCCAGCACATTACCACCCTGCTGCTGACCCTCCTCTTCCGCTACATGCGGCCCCTGATTGAAGCCGGCTATGTCTATCTGGCTCAGCCTCCCCTCTACCGGATCAAGTGGTCTAACGCCCCCCACGACTATGTCTTTACCGACGCCCAGCGGGATGCTGCCCTAGAGGCCGGCTATGCGCGTAACCAGCGCCTGCCAAAGGATAACGGGATTCAGCGCTATAAGGGCCTGGGCGAAATGGACTACACCGAGCTCTGGGACACCACCATGGATCCGGATCGGCGCACCCTGCTGCAGGTGAAGATGGAAGACGCTGCCGCAGCTGACCAGATCTTCTCTGTTCTGATGGGTGAAGACGTTGAAGCCCGCCGAGAATTCATCCAACAAAACGCAAAGGACATCCGCTTCCTTGATATCTAGGCTCAGTAGGCGTGAAAAATGCGCTATATAGCCAAAATGGAATATAAAAATCAGGGATACAAGACGAGGAACTTATGAGCGACGAAAAGAGCATCAGCTCACAGCCATCCCAGGGTGGCAAAGTAGAAGTCGTAGACCTGCGCTCCGAAATGGAACGCTCCTACCTAGACTATGCCATGGCCGTTATTATCGGCCGGGCCCTACCCGACGTCCGTGACGGCCTCAAGCCCGTTCACCGCCGGGTCATCTACGCCATGTACGATGGCGGCTACCGGCCAGAACGCTCCTTTAACAAGTGCGCTCGCGTTGTAGGTGAAGTCATGGGCCAGTACCACCCCCACGGTGATGCTGCTATTTACGACACCCTAGTGCGCCTGATCCAGGACTGGGTCATGCGCTACCCCCTAGCCCTGGGCCAGGGCAACTTTGGTTCACCCGGTAACGACGGGGCAGCAGCCCCCCGTTACACCGAAACCAAGATGGCCCCCCTAGCCCTTGAAATGGTTCGGGACATCAACGAAGACGCTGTTGATTTTCAGCCTAACTACGATGGTAAAAACCAGGAGCCGGTGGTCCTACCCTCCCGTATTCCTAACCTGCTGGTCAATGGCTCATCAGGTATTGCAGTGGGTATGGCTACTAACATTCCGCCCCACAACCTGCGGGAAGTAGCTGATGGTGTTCAGTGGTTCTTGCAGAACCCCCAGGCCAGCAATGAAGAGCTCCTTGAAGCCCTCATTGCCCGCATCAAGGGTCCCGACTTCCCCACCGGTGCCACCATCCTGGGCCATAAGGGCATTGAGCAGGCCTACCGGACCGGCCGCGGATCTATCACCATGCGGGCTGTGGTCAATGTAGAAGAAATCCAGGGCCGCACCTGCCTGGTGGTAACCGAGCTGCCCTACCAGGCTAACCCCGATAACCTGGCCATTAAGATTGCCGAACTGGTCAAGGACGGCAAGATTACCGGCATTGCTGATCTGCGAGATGAAACCTCTGGCCGCACCGGCCAGCGCCTGGTCATCGTCCTTAAGCGGGATGCTGTGCCTAAGGTGGTGCTCAACAACCTCTATAAGCACACCCAGCTACAGGAAAACTTCTCAGCCAACATGCTGGCCATCGTGGACGGGGTGCCCCGCACCCTTTCCCTGGACGCCTTCATTCGCCACTGGGTTAACCATCAGCTTGAAGTGATTGTGCGCCGCACCCGCTACCGCCTACGTCAGGCCGAAGAAGAGGCCCATATCCTGCGCGGCCTGCTTAAGGCCCTCGATGCCCTCGATGAGGTTATTGCCCTGATCCGCCGCTCCCCTACGGCTGATGATGCCCGCAGCGGCCTTATGGACTTCCTGGACATTGATGAGGCCCAGGCTCAGGCTATTTTGAACATGCAGCTGCGCCGCCTTGCCGCCCTGGAACGGCAGAAGATTCAGGACCGGCATGAAGAGCTGATGCGCATGATTGATGACTACAATGCCATCATTGCCTCAGAGGACCGCCAGCGGGCCATCATTTCTGAGGAGCTAGCCGATATCGTTGCCCGCTTTGGTGATGAGCGCCGCACTAAGATCCTGATGGGCTACGACGGGGATATGTCTATGGAAGACCTAATCCCTGAAGAGGAAATGGTTGTTACCATCACCCGCGGCGGCTATGTCAAGCGCACCCGCAGCGACCAGTACCGCTCCCAGCACCGCGGCGGTAAGGGGATTAAGGGCGCCTCCCTGAGAGGGGACGATGTGGTTCAGCACTTCTTCGTTACCTCAACCCACTCCTGGATCCTCTTCTTCACCAACCTGGGCCGGGTTTACCGGACTAAGGCCTATGAGCTGATGGAGGCCGGCCGGGATGCCAAGGGCCAGCACGTAGCTAACCTGCTCGCCTTCCAGCCAGAGGAAAGCATTGCTAAAGTGATGGAGCTTAAATCCTACGAGGACGCCCCCTACCTGATCCTGGCCACCAAGAAGGGTCTGGTTAAGAAGACCGCCCTGTCGGATTACGACACCAACCGGACCGCTGGGGTGATTGCCATTAACCTGCGCGATGGTGACGAGCTGGTTTCTGCCCAGCTGGCCAGTGCTGAGGATGATCTGCTGCTCATTTCCCGCCAGGGACAGTCCCTGCGCTTTAAGGCCTCTGACGAGGCCCTGCGGCCTATGGGGCGGGCAACGTCTGGCGTGACGGGCATGAAGTTCCGTGAGGACGATGAACTGCTCTCAGCTAACGTGGTGACCGATGATTCCTTCGTCTTTGTGGTGACAGCAGGCGGCTACGCTAAGCGTACCCAGGTAGACCAGTACCGGGTACAGGGCCGCGGCGGCCTGGGCATTAAGGTTGCCAAGCTGGCAGAGGACCGGGGAGATCTGGTCGGTGGCCTGATCGTAGCCGAAGAGGACGAGGTTATGGTTGTTATGCAGTCTGGCAAGGTGGTTCGCACTTCTGTTTCTGAAGTGCCCGCTAAGGGCCGTGACACCATGGGCGTTATTTTTGCTAAGCCTGGCAAGAATGATGAAATCTTGGAAGTTGCCCGTAACTATGAGCGGAACCTTGATGAGGCAGACGACACCCCCGACAAGGGGGAGGAAGAGCCTCAAACGCTGGCAGATGAAGTAACTTTAGAAAACGACACCACCCCGGCAGTAGCCGATAGCACAGATGCACACGGAGGTAAGAGTGAGCACTCATAGCACCGCCCCGCGCCAGGCCCCCTCTGGTGGCACGGCACGCGCTCCCCAGCTTAAGCGGCCAGGAGCTGCTTCTGCTTCCCGTAAGCCCTTGGTTCGCCCAGCACCCCGGTCTAAGATCCGTCGTGCCCGTCTGGTCGTTGCCAAGGTTGATACCTTTTCAGTCGCTAAGCTGGTCTTCCTGCTCTCGGTTGCAGTGGGGATTGTGACGGTTGTTGCCGCTGTTATTCTGTGGCTGGTTATGCAGGCAACTGGTGCCTTCCAGAGCCTGAATGACCTGCTGACCCTGCTGGGCACTACAGGGGATGCTGTTGATATCTCTGAGTACCTTTCACTGGGGCAGGTGGCCCTCTATAGCACCATTATTTCGGTGGTGAATGTTGTGCTGTACACCCTGCTAGGAACCCTGGCAGCCATGCTCTACAACGTGGCAGCTAAGCTGGTTGGCGGCGTGGGTGTGACCCTAACTGACGAGTAAGTCTCTTAGCTTTTGAGGGGTGGGTTTCTTTAGGGAAACCCACCCCTCAGTCTATGTGAGCTAGAACATGCTATTTCGATTTGGCATTGCTACCAAACCTGTGTAAAGTTATATCTCGTTCTGGTGAACAACTAGGGCGTATAGCTCAGATGGTTAGAGCGCTACACTGATAATGTAGAGGTCCCAGGTTCAATTCCTGGTACGCCCACTCACCTTAGTTGAAAGGTTGGCATGAAGAAATTTATGGCAATCGCCCTGGCTGCGGTAGCAGCGGCCTATGCGGCTCAGAAGGCTAAGGATTCTCAGGAGAATAGAAAAACTTGGGAAGAAGCTACAGATACAATTTCATAGGTAGCACCCGATGGGGGCGTGGCGCAATTGGTAGCGCACCTGCTTTGCAAGCAGGGGGTTAGGGGTTCGAGTCCCCTCGCCTCCACTCTTCGGTGATTATAGCAAGAGGGAAACACCCGGTCCCATCCCGAACCCGGAAGTTAAGGCTCTTAGCGCCGATGGTACTGCACTGGCAATGGTGTGGGAGAGTAGGTCATCGCCGAATTAAATTTACTGAGGAACCCCTGGTCGAAAGACTGGGGGTTCCTTTTTGTGTATCTGCTATCTTCTGGTGAGCGTGCGTGATATCGCTGAAAGTG
>JAXDRN010000111.1:0-3154 GCA_034090985.1 Rothia sp. (in: high G+C Gram-positive bacteria)
AAGGATTGCGTCGCCGATTTCGTCGGTGGCGCGGGTCGCGCCGGGGTTGGCGGCCAGGTCAGCTTCAACGGCCTGTTCGATCCGGGCGGCTGAAGCCTCGAAGCCTAGGTGGCGCAGGAGCATAGCAGCTGCCAGGACGGTCGCAGTCGGGTTAGCCTTGTTCTGCCCGGCAATGTCGGGGGCAGATCCATGGACGGGCTCAAACATGGAAGGGTAGGTGCCGTCGGCGTTGATGTTGCCGCAGGCTGCGTAGCCAATGCCGCCGGTAATGGCACCTGCCTGGTCGGTGAGAATATCACCGAAGAGGTTATCGGTAACGATCACATCAAAGCGGGCGGGGTCTGTTGTCAGGAAGATCGTGGCTGCGTCAATGTGCAGGTAGTCAGTGCTGACCTGGGGGTACTCTTCTGCGACCTTGTTGAAGATCCGGTTATAGAGGGCACCAGCGTTGACCAGCACGTTGGTCTTGTGAATCAGGGTCAGCTTTTTCTTTTCGCGGCTGGCAGCCAGCTCGAAGGCGTAGCGCACCAGGCGCTCGATACCGTAGGCGGTGTTGAGGGAAACTTCGGTGGCGATTTCAGCGGCGGTTCCGGCCCGCAGTACTCCGCCGTTACCGGCGTAAGGGCCTTCGGTGCCTTCGCGTACAACCACGAAGTCAATCTCGCCGGGGTTGCTCAGCGGTGAGACTGCACCGGGGTACAGGCGGGAGGGGCGCAGGTTGATGTAGTGATCGAAGGAGAAGCGCAGGTTGAGCAGAATTTCCCGTTCGATCAGGCCGCTGGGTACTGCTGATGAGCGGGGGTCTGCTCCTACTGCCCCAAAGAGGATGGCATCGTGCTGGGCCAGGGCGGTTTTAGTCTCTTCGGTGAGGGTCTGGCCGGTAGCCAGCCAGTGCTCTGCACCGAGGGGGTATTCGGTGGAGGTGACGCTGATGTTGTCGAGTTCGGCGGCGCGGATCAGCACGCGGTGGGCTTGGGCTACTACTTCGGGGCCAATGCCGTCGCCGGGGATGACGGCCAGGTTAATGGAGCTGTTTTCAGTCATGCTTTAAGGCTAATCCCCTGCTCCGGCCCAGAACCACATTTTGACCATCAGTTTCACATATTGGTCTAGGGTGTGAGCTGGTCGGTAGCTGGCAGTACCTGCATCAGCTTGCCGCCGGTGGGGGCCACTTCTAGGGTAGCGAGTTTATCCCCTACCAGATGGGCGAGGACGAGCGCGTCCCCGTCCTTGCTGCTTGCAGCCAGGTAGGTGCGGGGCAGGTCCTGATTGATGGGCTCACCCAGGTAAAGCAGATCGAAGGTCAGGCAGGTGCCGCAGTCGCAGGTCTGCTGTACCTGGGCTTCAGATAGAGCTGCAATCGCGGTCTCCCGTTCAACTGTGCTCAGCTCACGGTCCTCTGAGGTGTGAGGCTGAGCCAGGCGCAGTACCGCCGCGAAGAACTCTTTTTCTTGTTGCATAGCCACACTATAAAACAACAGGTCAGAAGAGCGTGTCATGACTACCTGTGCGGGTTAGGACCAGAAGAAGTTCTTCTCGTTCTACCTTATAGATCAGTAACCAGTCGCCTTCAATGTGTAGTTCCCGGTAGCCCTTCCAGTTCCCCTTGAGCGCATGATCCTTATATTTAGTAGAGAGCAAGTCGCGGTCTTCAGCTAAAAGAGCTTCAAGGGCCGTCGCCAGCTTTTCAGGCTTGTAGTGCTTTCGAAAGAGGGCTTTAGCATCTCTTTTGAACTGGCTGGTTCGGTGGATTTTACTCAGCATCAGTCAAATCAGCCATAAGATCCTCTACAGAGTCAAAGGTTTTCCCTTGTCTCTGCTCAGCTTCCTGGCGTGCTCGCACATTGAGAGGGTTCTCCCGGTGCGGGGTAAAGGGCAGGCCGTTATCAACAAGCGACTGCTTAAGGAACATATTCAGAGCAGTGCTAAGGTCAAGGCCGAGGTCACTGTAGAGTTTCCGCACCTCTTCTTTTGTGGCGCTATCAGTGCGGAAGGAAATTGTTGTATCAGTCATGAGCACTCCTGTTATTACACTGTCATTACATTTGCACCATACTCGCCTGGATCTATCTTTTCAAGACCTTTGCCAAGAAACTCACGCCTTCGAGCTTCCCAAGAACAAGAAACCACATGCCTTATCAGCGCCCCCAGAGTTTGACCTGGGGCTCAACAAGGCATGTGGTTCTATCAGTGGTGAGCGAACGGTTAGACGTTCTTCTCAATCAGGGCCTTGACAGCCTCAACGTCGTTGGGCAGGTCAATGACCTGGCGGTCAGCCTCCATGATGCCGGCAAAGCGCTCGGGAATGGCAGGCTCAGCACCGGTGGCCTCAAGGATGGTTTCAGCAAACTTGACCGGCAGGGCGGTTTCAAGGCAGATGATGGGGGTATCAACCTTCTGGGCCCAGTCGCGGGCTACCTTGACGCCGTCCGCAGTGTGGGGGTCAAGCAACACACCCAGGCGCTCCTGGGCATCGCGAATGGTGGCGACGCGGTCGGCGTGGGTGGAACGGCCAGAGGCGAAACCGTAGCGCTCAGCAGCTTCAGCAAAGGCCGGGTCATCAGTCAGAGAGAATCCGCCCTGGCGCACCTTCTGGCCAAAGAGCTCAGCGGTCCGCTCAGCGTCACGGCCCAGCAGGTCAAAGACAAAGCGCTCAAAGTTTGAGGCCCTAGAGATATCCATGGAAGGGCTAGAGGTCTCGAAAGTATCAGCCGATGAGCGCACCCGGTAGTCGCCGGTGCGGAAGAATTCATCCAGCACGTCATTCTCGTTGGTGGCCACAATCAGCCGGTCAATGGGCAGACCCATCTGGCGGGCGATATGGCCGGCGCAGATATCACCGAAGTTACCGGTAGGCACACAGAAGGACACCTTCTGGTCGTTGCTTTCAGTAGCCCGAATCCAGCAGGAAACGTAGTAGACAATCTGAGCCATCAGGCGGGCCCAGTTGATGGAGTTGACCGCGCCGATCCGCTTCTCAGCCTTAAAGGCAGCGTCAGCAGAGATAGCCTTGACCACGTCCTGGCAGTCGTCAAAGACGCCGTCCAGGGCAACATTGAAGATGTTTTCATCATTCAGGCCGAACATCTGGGCCTGCTGGAAGGGGGTCATGCGGCCGGCTGGGGTGAGCATGAAAACCTTGATACCGGGGCGG
>JAXDRN010000112.1:0-3300 GCA_034090985.1 Rothia sp. (in: high G+C Gram-positive bacteria)
TTTACTACCTCCTGCGGGCTGATTTTTGGTAACGCCTCAGCCCTGGCCCTGGGCCAGGTGAAGCCGGTAGCTGGAGCGGCTTCTGCCCTCATGGGCACCTTCCAGGCCCTGGCCGGGGTGCTCGCCTCCCCCCTGGTGGCCTTAGGTGGTAGCAGCAACCCCCTGCCTATGGCCCTGACCATGCTGGCAGCGGCCTGCCTCTCGGCCCTGGCCCTAGCCAGCACCGGGCGGGCTCAGGAGCCTAGGTCCAACTACTAGGTCAGTTACTAGGGCCAGCTACTAGGTCCAGTTACCTGCCGGCCAGGTAGCCCATGAGCTCTTCGGTCAGCGCCTTGTCGGTAGCTACGGGCGTGCCGTTCAGGTGGGTGACTGGGGCTAGCAGACGGACGGATGAGGCCAGCCAGAGGGCGTCCGCTTCCAGCAGGTCCTGGGGGTAGAGGGGGCCGTAGCCTAGCTCCCAGCCTGCCGCCCGGGCCCCGGCGAAAATAGCCCCCTGGGTGGTGCCAGGAAGAATCCCGTGGGAGGGCTCTGGGGTGTAGAGTACCCGCTTGCCCCCTTCACTCTTGGCCACAATCACAGATGAGGTGGCCCCTTCAAGGATCCGGCGGTCTTCGGTGACCCAGATAGCGTCATCTGCCCCCTGCTGCTTAACGTAGCGCAGAACAGACATATTGACGGCATAGGAGAGGGTCTTAGCCCCGGCCAGGAGCCAGGGGTAGGCGGAGTCTTCTGCCGGGTCGTGACCCCTCGGAAGAAGGAGGGCCTTGATTCCCTGCTCCCGCTGACGCAGGATTGTGGCCGATGAGGGGGCAACAGTAACCCAGCTGTGGGGCCCTTCTTCAAGGGTGCCGCGGGAAATAATGATTTTGACCGTGTGCTCTTCGCCCAGCAGGGTCTGGGGGCCACTGGCCGCTGAGTCCAGGGCCAGCTCTAGGGCCGCCCTGAGGTTTTCTTCTGCTGGCAGGGGAAGGTCGAGCAGGCGGGCTGATCCGGCCAGGCGGCTCAGGTGGGCTTCGAGCTTACGGACCTGGCGGTTAGCTGCCAGCATGGTTTCAAAGACCCCGTCGCCGCGGGTTAGGCCCTGATCTTCAATCTTGATCAAAGGCTGGTTGGGATCTACCAGCTGGCCTGCGGGGTGGGTAGAGGTTAGCATCACAACGGTTGTAGTCATACCTCAAGCCTAACCCCGCACCTGGTGCTCCCCCGTCAGGCCAGGCTGGCTTTCTAGACGGCGGGAGCACCCCGGTGCGAGTATTTTCGGGCTCTCTGGTCGTGAGCCCGACTTACTTCCCTGGACAGGCTAGGACCCCCTGCAGGTCAAAGGAGCCTTGCCTGCTCTTTCCACTCTAGCTACTGACCCCCCCTCTTCCTGGACCTTTTCTCCAATAAGGCTAGAAAAGACCTGAAGGTTACGCCCTGCCTACTGCCAGAGGAAGGTCAGGCTACCTAGCTGGGCGGCCAGGGTGTAGGCCAGCAGGGGCAGTAGCAGGCAGATAGCTAGGAAGAGGGCATCTGCCCTACCGTAGTGGGGCACCCTGGCCCAGCTGCGGGGCCCGGCCCCAAAGCCCCTGGCCTGCATGGTCAAAGCCAGCCGGTTTCCCCGGCGAATAGACTGCACCAGCAGGGCCAGGGCCTGACCGGCCAGGCTGCCAATCCGGCGAATGGGGTTGCCTCCTGCGTCCACCCCCCGGGCCCGGCGGGCGTAGCCTAGGGCCTGCCAGTCGCTGGCCATCAGGCCCAGCAGGCGAAAGGCCGCCAGAGCAGCTAGGACGAAGCGGGCCGGTAGCCGGTAGGTTTGGCCGAGGGCGTCAGCTAGGTCGGTTGGGTCAGTGCTGGCTAGCAGAAAGAGAGCGGGCAGAACCAGCCCCAGGCTTCTGAGGGCCAGGGTTGCACCCACTGCAGCCGACCCGCTGGTAATCCAGATGGGCCCCAGCTCGATCAGGGTTTGGCCGGTTTTTTCAGCCAGCAGGGCTGAGGACCAGCCAGAGAGCAGGCTGGCAAGGAGCAGGGGCCAGATCCGCAGCAGGAAGGGCAGAAGGCTGACCTTGAGAAGGCGCAGGGCCGCAAGCTGGCAGAGGAGCAGGGCCAGGCAGCTGACCCAGTCCTTGACCAGGATGAGCCCCAGGCTCAGTATGAGGGTGCCCAGGAGCTTACTGCCAGCACTGAGGCTGGTAGCCGGGCCGGTTTGAAGGCTAGCGGCCAGGTTCACCGGCGTCCCCCTTCTGCCTGCATCTGGTAGACCCTGCCGCCGAGGGCCTGCAGGTAGGCCTGGTCGTGGGTGATGGAAATAATGGTCTTGCCTTCCTCCAGTAGCTGGCTGAGCAGGTTCAGCAGCTGGGCCCAGGTTTTCGTGTCCTGGCCGAAGGTGGGCTCATCCAGGATCAGCAGGTCAGGTTCACTGGCCAGGGCGCTGGCTACTGACAGTCGCCGCTTCTCTCCCCCAGAGAGAGTGAAGGGGTTGGCCTGGGCCAGGTGGGCTAGGCCGCTACGTTCCAGCAGAAGGTCACTTGCCTGACCTAGGGCCTGTGGGTCTAGGGGCTGCCTGCGGCTGCGGGCCAGGTTGCGGAGCCCGAATTCTAGTTCTTCTCTCACGCTGCCGGTTAGAAACTGCTGTTCAGGGTTTTGAAAGACCAGCCCAATCCTGGCAGCTAGTTCAGCGGCCGGCCAGCTGATGGGGGCAGGACCTAGGTCCTGGGGCTTGCGGCGGCCCAGCCAGCTCAGGGGGGCGGGGCGCAGCTGGGTCTGCTGCTGGGTCTGGGAGCTGCCAGGCTCGGGGCCTCTGTGGGGGCTTCTGAGCTGGGGTCCTGCTGTGAGAAGCCCAGCGGCAGGGGGCAGCAGGCCGGCTAGGACCAGGCCCAGGCTACTCTTACCTGAACCGTTGGGGCCTGTAATGGCCAGGTGCTCCCCGGCCTCTAGGGTCAGGTTAATCCCCTCAGCCAGAAGGGGCAGCTGAAGCCGGTAGCTAGGGTCCTGGGCCTGCTGGGCCGCCAGGGCCTGCCGCCTAGTGCGAGCGCTCAGCACAGAGCGGCTTAGGCCCAGGTCCTGGGCCTCTAGAAGGGGCGCTGTCTGCCTGCCAGCCAAAGAGCCAGGCTGGGCTGAGACGGAGAGCTGGGCTGAGACGGCGGGCTGATTTGAAGGGTTGAGCTGAGTCTGGGTCCTCTTGCCTGCCCTAGGCTCCAGGGCAGGCCGGTAGCCAGGAACCCAAATACCGGCCTGAATCAGCTCTTCACGGGCTTCTTCTAGCACCTGGGCAGGCGGTCCATCATGGCAGAGGGTTCCAGGGCCCCGGTCAGGGGCATC
>JAXDRN010000113.1:0-2938 GCA_034090985.1 Rothia sp. (in: high G+C Gram-positive bacteria)
AATGTTGGTCACGCCGGCGTTCTCGCCGATGCCGACCATGAGATCCTTCTTCATCTCGTCGGTGACCTTAGCGCCGAACTGCTTGAGGTGCACCTTGGAAGACTTGTAGGAGCAGTGCTCTGACCACATGACCGAGTACATAGCCAGCTCGGCTGCGGTGGGGCGGCGGCCGAGAATCTTCTTGATATCCTCGAACTCGTTTTCCTTCAGACCCAGCTCAGCCCAGGGCAGCTCGGTATCGGGGGTGGCAGCGGCGTGCTCAACGGTATCGAGGTTAAACTTCTTGTCGCTCAAAATTCTTATTCCTTATGCCAGGCCCTTAGGCCGAAACCAGCTGGTTAAGTACGGAGGTAAAGACACCCAGGCCGTCTGCGCCACCGCGCAGACCTACGCTGCCAAAACCGGAGGAGGAGGGGCCGAAACCGGGTTCTACAGCGTGCTCGGGGTGGGGCATGAGGCCAACAACGTTACCGCGCTCATTGGAGATGCCGGCGATGTCCTTGCGAGAACCGTTGGGGTTAACATCCACGTAGCGGAAGACAACCCGGCCTTCAGCTTCAAGGGCCTCAAGGGTCTTGGTGTCGGCTACGTACTGGCCGTCCTGGTTCTTGAGGGGAACCACGATGTTCTGGCCTGCTTCAAAGTCGCCGGTCCAGGCAGTCTGGTTGGTTTCAACCCGTAGGATCTGGTCCCGGCAGATGAACTTGCGGTGATCGTTCTTAATCATGGAGCCGGGCAGCAGGTGGGTTTCGGTCAGAATCTGGAAGCCGTTGCAGATGCCAAGCACCGGCAGGGGGGCAGAACCTGAGGTGCCAGCTGCGCTGGCTGCCTCAACGACCTTGCTCATGACCGGGGCTTTGGCGGCGATAGCACCGGCACGCAGGTAGTCACCATAGGAAAAACCGCCGGGTACGATCACAGCGTCCACATCGTGGAGGGCTGCTTCATCGTGCCACAGCGGTACGGGGGTGCCACCGGCTAGACGGACGGCGCGGGAAGCGTCGCGGTCGTCCAGGGTGCCGGGGAAGGTGATGACGCCAACGCGCACATCGGCCAGGGCGGGGTTAGGAGTTTTCTGGGAGAAGTCGCCCACCAGGGGAACTTCGCTTGCTGCGAGGGATTCTGCCACGTCTGCTAGTCCTCCAGAGCTTCGACGTTGACGACGTCTTCAATCACGGGGTTAGACAGGAGCTCTTCGGCTGCCTGGCGGGCCTGGGCTAGGAGCTCTTCGGTGACTTCACCCTCAACGGTGAGTTCAAAGCGCTTGCCCTGGCGGACATCGGTGAAATTGCTTAGACCGATGCGGGGCAGTTCGTGGGCGATAGCCTTGCCCTGGGGGTCCAGGATCTCAGGCTTGAGCATAACGTCAACAACAATACGGGCCATGAATGGGCACTCCTTGGGTGCTGGAATCTATATAGAGCCAGCCCCTATTTTACCGGTTAGGTTCAACTTGTGCGCAAAAATGAGACGGTGGGGCGCGGGGCTTTTCTGCCCAGGGTTTCTGTGCTGACCGTTTGAGCGTATATTGGAACGAGCATTACAAAAACCTTAGGAAGACCGCCATGATCACCGCCGCCCTCATTCTTACCCTGCTCGCTGCAGCCCTCCACGCCTTCATCTTCTACCTCGAATCCTTCGCCTGGACTACTCGCGCCCTCCCGGTCTTTGGTATCAGCCGGGAACAGGCCGAACAGACCAAGGAAATGGCCTACAACCAGGGTTTCTATAACCTCTTCTTAGGTCTCATTGCCGCCCTGGGGGCAATCTTCTACTGGGCAGGTTCAGCAGAAGTTGGCCTAGCCCTGGCCCTGGCAGGAACCGGCTCCATGCTGGCAGCAGCAAGCGTCCTCTTCATAAGCTCACCTGACAAGCGGTCTGCGGCCATCAAGCAGGGTGCCTTCCCTCTGCTGGCCATCATCCTGCTGGCCCTAGGCAGCTTCCTGTAAGAAACACTAGCCGCCACAAGGCCTTTCTTGGTAGGTGAGCCCTGTCCGGTAGGTAAGAAGCCAGGCTCTTAGGCCCCTCAAGTCCCTAGGTGTGGCCTAAAATGGCTAGCTATGCGAACCTCTGCCCCAGCTGCCTGGCTCTACGCCCTAGCCCGCCGCCTACATTTCTATGCAGGCATTCTGATAGCCCCCTTTATAGCGGTAGCAGCTGCCTCTGGTGCCCTCTACGCCCTGGCACCGCAGATAGAGAAAATAGCCTACAGGCAGGTGCTGACGGTAGAGGCTACAGAGACTCGCCTAAGCATCAATCAGCAGGTAGCCCTAGCCAACGCCTATGCCGGGCAGGAACTGCCGGTGGCCGTCCGCCCGGCCGTAGACCCTGGAACCACCACCCGTGTTATGTATGCTGACCCAAGCCTGGGTGAATCAACCACCCGCGCGGTCTTTCTTGACCCCGGCAGCGGGCAGATACTGGGCGACTATCCGGTCTACGGATCGAGTGGCTCCCTGCCCTTCCGCACCTGGGTCAGCGGCCTGCATAGCAATCTGCACCTGGGCGAGGCCGGTCGGCTCTACAGTGAGCTAGCTGCCTCCTGGCTCTGGGTCATCGCAGTCAGCGGCCTGCTGCTGTGGGGTTTGCGTGCCCGTAAGCTCAAGCGAAAGAAGGACGCCTTCATTCCGCGCCCCGGTCTGAGGGGCTACCTGCGCACCCTCTCCCGCCACAGTGCCCTAGGGGTCTGGCTAGCAGCTGGCCTGCTCTTTCTTTCAGCTACAGGCCTGACCTGGTCGACCTATGCCGGGGCTAATGTGAGTAGCCTACGGGCGGCCTTGAGCTGGACTACCCCCACAGTAGATACCTCCCTGGCCGGGCAGGCTGAAGATTCTTCAGTCCCAGCTGAACACGCCGATCATGCCAGCCCCGCAAGCCCTAGCAGCCCCCAGGGGGCCAGCGCCCTGCCGGCAACCTCGTACAGCAAGGTTCTCAGTGC
>JAXDRN010000114.1:0-11762 GCA_034090985.1 Rothia sp. (in: high G+C Gram-positive bacteria)
AGTAAATTTCAAATTTCTATCTCATCTAGAGAAATACCACCGTGCCCCAGCCCCATCCCGCCCAGCAGCAGCCAGGCGCAGGCTCAAGCCCTAGCCTGCTAGCTGCCCCCTCTTCCCACAGTAAGCAGCCTAGCGGCCTGCTTGCCCTCCTCTGCCTTCTAATTCTGGGCCTTGCCCTCCTCGGGTTCCTGGTGGCAGTAAGCCTAGCCCTAGGTTCTCGCTCGCTTCCCCTTGCCGATCTCATCACAGCCCTAGTTGCACCCGATGGGTCAGTTGCCTCGGTCATTGTCTGGGAACTACGCCTACCCCGCACCCTGGCAGCCCTTCTG
Organism: Rothia sp. (in: high G+C Gram-positive bacteria); assembly: GCA_034090985.1. Lineage (GTDB taxonomy): Bacteria > Actinomycetota > Actinomycetes > Actinomycetales > Micrococcaceae > Rothia. The sequence continues at coordinate 330 of JAXDRN010000114.1, forward strand.
GTCGGGGCAGGTCTTGCTCTTGCCGGGGTGCTCATGCAGGCACTGACCCGCAACCCCCTAGCCGAACCCGGCCTTCTAGGGGTCAACACAGGCGCTGCCCTTGCTGTTGTGAGCGGAGCTGCCCTACTGGGCCTTAGCTCCCTGAGCTCCAGACTCTGGCTAGCCTGCCTAGGGGCAGCCGCAGCGGCCCTCATCGTCGGCTGGATAGGCCTAATGCGAACCTCCCCCTCTACTTCCCCCCTGACCCATTTGCTACTGACCGGCCTAGCCCTCAGCGCCTGCTCTGGAGCGATCACAGGCAGTCTCACCATCTTTAACGCATCCGCCTTTGACTCCCACCGCTTTTGGGTGGTCGGCTCGGTTGCCGAACGCACCTATGAACAGGTCTGGACGGTTACCCCCCTGATCGGGCTAGGGCTCCTGCTAGGCTGCCTGATCCTCAGGCCCCTTGATGCCCTGCTGATGGGCGAAGACAGCGCAACTGCCCTGGGGGTCGCTGTAGGGCGGGTACGCCTTCTGACCCTGCTGGCCATCACCCTTCTCTGCGGCGGGGCAACGGCCCTGGCAGGGCCTATCGGCTTCGTTGGCCTGGTCGTTCCCCACACCCTGCGCCTGCTACTGGGCAGCTCTATCTTAATAATCCTGCCCTTCTCTCTCATTTTCGGCCCTGCCCTGCTGCTGACTGCCGATATTATTGGCCGCCTGCTACTAGCCCCGGCCGAACTTGAAGTAGGAATCGTTACCGCCCTGATTGGTGCCCCGGTCCTTCTGCTCTTAGTCCTGCGCCGCGAGCGCCCCCGCCCCGCTCAGGCTGCCCTTCAGGCAGAGCTGGACCCGCAGGCAAGCCAGAGTCTGCAGAAGATTCAGGAAGGAAGCAGATCATGAGGTTAGCTCTAGCGGGTTCACGGGCATTCCTGACAACAGCCTGCCTTCTGCTCCTCTTAGGCGCTGTGGTCTACTTAGCTGGCACTACGGGCACCTATTCGCTGACCCTCTCGCAGATTCTTGCGACCCTGACCGGGCAGGGCAGTGAGCTTGATGCACATATTCTGCTCAATCAGCGGCTGCCCAGGCTGGTTGCTGCCCTGGTACTCGGTGCAGCCTTGGGGCTGGCCGGCATGATCTTTCAGACCGTTTCCCGCAACCCCCTAGGTAGCCCCGATATTATTGGGTTCACTACTGGCTCTGCCACCGGCGCCCTGACCATTATGCTGCTGCTTCCGGCAGCTAGTGCCGGTTCCCCCGGTATTGGGGTTGCAGCCGGGGCCCTGATTGGCGGTTTTGTGACCGCAGCCTTTACCCTGCTGCTGGCGCAGCTGGGGGGCTCTCATCTTGCTCAGCAACTGATCCTGACCGGTATTGCCCTGGGCGCTATGCTGGCTTCGGTCAATGACTATCTGCTGACCCGGGCAGATCTAGAGGCAGCTGAGGTGGCTCGCACCTGGCAGTATGGGTCTTTGAACGCCCTGACCTGGTCTCAGACAGGCCCCATCGCAGCAGCCCTGATTCTTCTGCTCTTACCAGCCCTTTTAGCGACCCGCCTTGTGCGTATTCTGGAGCTGGGCGATGACCTAGCGGCGGGCTTGGGCCTGCCGGTAACCCGCACTAGCTACCTGCTTCTGGGTCTGGCGGTGCTTCTGACCGGCGGCGCTATTGCCTTAGGTGGGCCGATTGGTTTTATTGCCCTGATGGCCCCGCAGATTGCCCGCAGGCTCTGGGCAACACCCGGGGCAGCGATCTGGCAGTCTCCCCTACTGGGTGCTGTATTGCTGGCCTGGGCTGATTACTGGGCTGGTCACCTTTTTGCCCCCATCCAGCTACCGGTGGGTCTGGTGACCGGGGCCCTGGGCGGGGCCTACCTGCTCTGCCTGCTAGCCCGCCCAGCAGGCAGGCAGTGACCGACTTTTCGCCCGGCGCGAGGGCCCAGCCCCCTCCTGGGGAAGCTGGTGTACAGTAGGGCTCAGAAAGACAGCACAACCAAGAGGGATATGACCTGTGAACACTAAGCCAGCCTCTTCAGGCAGCAAGCCTACCGAGATTCGCAATACCAAGCAGCGCCGGGTAGTGACTGGCACCCTTGAAACCCTCGAAGACTTTATCTCAGCCCAGGACCTGCACCAGCTGATGCTTTCCCGCGGTGAGAAGGTTTCGCTGGCTACCACCTACCGGCTCTTACAGTCCATGGTGGGTACTGGGGAGGTTGAGGCCCTCAAAACTGAGGATGGTGAGGCTATTTACCGCCGCTGCGATACGGAGCACCATCACCATCATCTGCTCTGCCGTATCTGTGGAGCTGCCCGGGAGTTTGAGATTCCCGAGCTTGAGGAGTTAGCCCTCTCCATCGCTGCCAGGAACGGTTATACAGAAATTAGGCATGTGATTGAGATTACCGGCATCTGCTCTAACTGCTCAGCCCAGTCTAGAAGCTAGGCTCACTTGCCCCCCTAGGGGCGGGAGGGCAGAGCTTCAGGGGCCCTAACCCGCCCTGAGGCTGAGTAGCGCTGGCGAAGGGCTCGCAGCAGGCGGCAGATCAGGAAGATCAGGAAGGAGAGGGTGGTGACGTAGGGGCTAATGGGCAGGGAGCCGGCCAAAGCTAGCAGGATACCGCCCACCATAGCAATCTCAGCGAAGAGGACTGAGAGCAGTAGGGCCCGTAGGGGCGAGGCTGTTACCTGCAGGGCAGAAGCTGCCGGTGTAATGAGTAGGGCCAGCACCAGCAGGGAGCCAACGACCTGAACGGACAGGGCCGTTGCAATACCGAGTACCACCATAAAGGCAATGGAGAGACCCTTGAGGGGCACCCCCTTGGCTGAGGCTACCAGCGGGTCTAGGGAGGCGAACATGAGCGGGCGCCACATGATAGCCAGGGCAGCAATAATGACCAGCCCGCCAATGAGCATTGTCGTGAGCTGGGCAGAATCTACCGATACGATCTGGCCGGTCAGCAGAGAGAACTTATTGGCTGCCCGCCCAGAATAGAGGGAGAGGAAGAGGATCCCCAGGCCCAGGCCGAAGGGCATCAGCGCCCCGATAATAGAATCATTCTCGTGGGCGCGGGCCCCCATGAGGGCAATGAGCAGGGCAGAGAAAATAGAGCCTACCAGGGATCCGGTGACCACGTTATAGCCCAGTAGAAGGAAGAGGGCTGCCCCAGCAAAGGACATCTCTGCAATAGCGTGTACGGCAAAGGCATGGCGGCGGAGCATAACAAAGAGGCCCACAAAGCCACCGATGACACCCAGGATAGCACCGGCCAGAAGGGACTGGCTGAGGAGGGCTAGCAGTTCGCCGTAGCGGTCAAAGACGAAGACCTTACCCAAAAAGTCTGCAAAAGTCATTAGAGGTTTGCCCCTTTCCCGGGTGCGCTCAGCTGGGGGTGGTCAGTTTCTAGAGCACAGTGGTGCTCCCCCTGCTCGCCTCCTACCACCAGGTAGCGCCCATTGGTTTGTATGACAGACACCGGGGTCTGGTAGAGGTCGGTCAGCACCTGGCTGTCCATCACCTCTTCTACTGATCCTAGGGTGAAGCGGCCGCCGGCCAGGTAGAGCAGGCGGTCCACATGGTCAATGATGGGGTTAATTTCGTGGGTAACGAAGACTACCGTAGCCCCCTGCTCCCGGTTGTAGCGGTGGATCAAATCTGAGACCGCGTACTGGTGGTTCAGGTCTAGGGACAGGAGGGCCTCATCAGCCAGGATCAGCTTCGGGTCATTAGCTAGGGCCTGGGCGATGCGTAGCCGCTGCTGTTCGCCGCCTGAGAGTAGGCCAACTGGCACATTGGCATAGTCGCTAGCGCCTACAGCATCGAGCAGGGAATCAACCTTCTGCCGGTAGGCCCGGTTTTTGAGGCGGAAGCCCCAGCGGTGACCATCAAGGCCCAGGCCAACAAAGTCGCGGGCCCGCAGGGGCATCTCACTGCCGATTGCCTTCTGCTGGGGAATGTAGCCTACTCCGGGGTTACCCAGGCGGGCTGGAGAGCCTAGGACCGATATTTTTCCGGCACTCAGCTGGGTCAGGCCCAGAATGACCTTGATGAAGGTGGATTTACCCGAGCCGTTTGGGCCCAGGACAGCAAAGTATTCACCCTGTTCAATGGTCAGGTCCAGATCCTGCCAGAGGGTGCGGTGGCCAAAGGAAAGCCCGCCCCCTGTGACCTTCAGGGCGGGGGCGAGCTGGGTAGAAGAGTGAGCCATAGGCTTTATGCTACTGCCTTTTCTAGGGTGTCAATGTTCTGGGTCATCCACTCCAGGTAGCTGTCGGTGTTCTCAGGTAGGGTCTCGGTAAAGGAGACGCTAGCTACACCAGCTTCCTGGGCGAAGCTATAAATTTCGGTGGTCTGGGCAGTTTGGGTCTGCTCATTGTAGGCCAGCAGGTCAATGGTGCCGCTGCTGAGGGCATCCTTTGTTTCCTGCATGGTCAGCGGTGCAATGTCACTTTCACCGTCAACGGCCGCGGTCAGGTCAGCTGGGGTGGAGTCACTAAAGCCGGCATCCTCTAGCAGGTAGCCTGAGATGGGCTCGGTAGCCAGGTAGCTGCGCTCCTGGGTGTTAATGGCCTGCAGGCGCTCTAGGAGTGTGTCAGCATCAGCTGAGAAGGTTGCTGCCGCCTGAGTGTAGGCTTCAGCGTTTTCGGGGTCCAGCTTACCCAAATCTACTGCCAGCTGGCTGGCCACCTTCTTCATGGTATCTAGGTCGTACCAGACGTGCTCATTGTAGGAGTGTACGTGGCCTGAGTGGTCCTCTTCTGTAGAGCTGTGCTCTTCAGCCATATGGGCCAGCTCATCTGCGCTAAAGAGGCCAGAGAGTTCAACCGCGTTCACAACCACCTGGTTGGGGTTATCGGTGCCGGCCATTTCGGTCAGGAAGGTGTCATAGCCACCGCCGTTGACCACAACCAGATCTGCATCTTTGACGGTCAGCCGGTCCTGGCTGGTGGCCTCGTAGGAGTGGGGGTCTACAGCGGTTGAGGCGATCAGGGGGGTAACTTCTACCCTGTCTCCTGCGATGACCTCTACCAGGTCGGCGTAGACATCTGTGGTGGTAACAACCTGTAGGCTGCCATCCTCTGATGGGGCTGAGCTGCTGGTCTGGTTTGCCCCGCAGGCGGTCAAGGCCAGGGCCGATAGGGCCAGCAGGGAAAGGGTGGGAAGAATCTTTGGCATGAGGCCCTCCTGGTGTGGGGTGAGGTTTTCGCTTCTGCCAGCCTACCCCTATCTGCGAATGATTCGCAAATAAGGAGGGGCTGGGTCAGCCGCCTAAGGCTTGGCTCCTAGAGCTGATGAAGCAGACCCGCAGGGAAAGTGCTGAGCTCCACCGGGTGCGAGCCTGCTTCAGGGCTTAGAGTAGCGCCTAGGAGCTCTCACTCCCCTGACGGGAGGCCGCTTCTTCCCGGCGGCGTACCTGCTCCTGGGTGGTGTCCTTAATTTCACCCACCAGCTCTTCTAGGATGTCTTCCAAGAAGAGCACCCCGACGCTCCGACCTTGCCCGTCAATCACCTGGGAGAGGTGAGCCCGGTTGCGCTGCATGGTGGCTAGGGCATCATCAATCTCAGTCTCAGGCTTCACGATGGACATCTGACGTAGCTTAGACCAGGCAATAGGCTGATCCAGGCTGCCAGTTTCGTAGGCTATGGCGTCCTTGATGTGCAGGTAGCCCATGTAGGTGCCATCCTGCTCATCCTTCATCACAAAGCGGGAGTAGCCGGTCTGGGCTACAGCCTTTTCAAGTTCAGCTGGGGTGCAGGGGAAGGTAAGGGTTACCAGCTTGTCACCGGAGACCATAATATCTGCAACCGTTTTGGAGCTGAATTCTAGGGCACCAGAGAGCACACCGGATCCGTCGTCTACGGTTCCTTCAGCGGTGGACTGGGCCACGATGCTTTGGAGCTCATCCAGGGTGAAGGTAGAGGCAACCTCAGCCTTAGGCTCAACCTTCATCAGCCGTAGGGTATGGTCAGCTATCCAGTTGAGCAGGCCAACGATGGGCTTGAAGATCCGGGAGAGGGTTACCAGGGAGGGGGCGATCCAGAGGGCCACCCCTGAAGCAGCCAAAGAGACAGCAGCATTCTTGGGCACCATCTCACCAAAGATCACATGCAGGTAGGTCACTAGCAGAAGGGCAAAGATGAAGGCCACAACGCTAGCTACCTCGTAGGGAATACCGACCGATTCTAGGGGCCCAGCCACCAGGTGGTGAATAGCCGGTTCTGAGACGTTGAGAATCAGCAGGGAGCAGACCGTAATGCCCAGCTGGCAGGTAGCGAGCATGAGCGAGACGTTCTCTAAGGCGTAGAGGGTGGTCACGGCCCGCTTGTTGCCCTCCTCAACCAGGGGTTCAATCTGGGAGCGGCGGGTGGACATAATGGCAAACTCAGCTGCCACAAAGTAGGCGTTACCGGCAAGGAGCACAAAGAGCAGGGCAATAGCTACCCAATCATTCATCGACCTGCCTCCTTTCCTGCAGCAAGAGCAGCAGCTGGGGCAGGATCGGCCCCTTCAGCTAACTGGGGATCTGGAATGTAGCGGATCCGATCAACCCGGCGCTGTTCCATCCTTTCAACCCGCAGGCGACCGCCTTCTACCGGCACCAGGTCGCCAGCTTCAGGCACCCGGCCTAGGTGGTCCATCATAAAACCACCCATGGTCTCGTAGGCTGGGTCTTCATCAACATCCAGGCTGCCAATGTAGTCTTTGACCTCATCGGGGCGGAGCAGGCCAGAGAAGATATAGTCCCCGTTGCCCACCCGTAGGGGCCGCTCATCAAAGGAGTTGGTATCGTGCTCATCCGAAACTTCACCAACAATTTCTTCAACCAGGTCTTCTAGGGTAGTAATTCCGGCAGTTCCGCCGTATTCGTCAAGAACTACAGCTAACTGCAGGGCCCCTTCTCGCAGCTGCATGAGCAGGGAGTCAAGGTGTACTGTTTCTGGAACCTGCAGGACCTCTTCCATCAGGGTGCCAGCTTCTAGGGTCTGCCTTTTTTCTGAAGGTAGGGCAACTGCCTTTTTAACGTGCACTACCCCCACAATATTGTCGCGGTCTTCCCGGTAGAGGGGAAAGCGGGAATGGCCAGAGGTTCTTGCCAGGTCAATGACATCGCTGACCGGGGCGGTGTCTTCTAGCATCAGCACCTTGCGGCGGGGGGTCATAACATCGGCTGCTGTGAGCTCGGCAAAGGAGAGGGTTTTATCAACAAAGCGGGCAGTATCGGAATCTAGGGTGCCTAAGTCAGCTGACCGGCGAACCATAGAAGACAGTTCCTCAGGTGAGCGGGCAGCAGAGAGTTCCTCTTTAGCTTCCATACCAAAGCGGTGCAGAACCCAGTTAGCTGAGCCGTTGGCACTGCGAACGATGGGACCCATGATTTTAGTAAAGAGTAGCTGGCCGGGTGCTAGAAGGCGGGCTACCCGGTAGGGTTCAGCAATGGCCAGATTCTTAGGCACCAGCTCACCAATAATCATGGACAGCAGGGTGGCAATTCCCATAGAGACAATGAGGGTCAGGGCTGAGCTGAGGGAGGGCGCTAGCCCCCAGGAGGCAATGCTGCTACCGGCTAAGGCGTTGATAGCGCTATCGAGGGTGTAACCGGTCAGCAGGGTGGTGATGGTGATTCCTAGCTGGCAGCTAGAGAGCTGGGTTGAGAGGGATTTGAGGCAGGCAAGTACTCGTTCGCCAGCAGCGTCTCCCCGGTCTATTTCCTGCTGGACCTTTGATTGGTCTAGGGCTACGAGGGAGAACTCTACGGCTACGAAGAAGCCGGTGCCCAAGATCAGGAGGAAGCCTAGGATCAGTAGGAGCCATTCCATTGCTGGCCTACCCTCCCTTCAGCTCTGTTCTGAGGGATGGGCTTTGTTCGGCTGGGCCTAGCGCTTGGGGCTGGCCTAATACTAGATGGGTCGTCCATAGGGGTCTATTCTAGCCCACCTGGGGGCTAAGGTCGCTGGCTCTCTTCCTTTCCTTGAGGATTCATCTGTGTCTTAGGGACCTCTTTAGTAGACGAATCCTTTCTCCCTGCAATAAACTAGACAAGGATATGTGGTACATCACGCACTCAATGGAGCGTGCGATGGCCCGCAAAGTAACACCGGCCTCCTATGCCCAGGAAGCCCTAACCATACGATGGAAGAGGCGTACAACAGTGCCACATCAGCCAGAACATACCGTACCTGAAGAGTTTGCAGGTAACGAATGGCTCGTTGAAGAGCTCTTTGAGAAGTTCGAGGCAGACCGGAATTCTGTGGATCAGACCTGGTGGCCCCTATTTGATCAGTGGGCAGGTTCGGCCCCTGGGCCATCCTCAGCCCCAGCACCTGCTCCTGCACCTGCTCAGCCTGTCGCCCCCGCTGCCCCGGTAGCTACAGCGGCCCCGGTAGCTGCAGCGTCCCCGGCTCCTACCCAGGCTAGTGCCCCTGCAGCGCCTAGTGCTCCCCCTACTGCTAGCCCTGCCCGGCCTGCTGCTAGCCCTACTCAGCTGCCAGCGGATTCAGCCCCGACAGATCGGGTTCTACCCCTGCGCGGCCCAGCTAAGGCTGTTGCCAGCAATATGGATGAGTCCCTGACTGTACCCACAGCCACCACCGTGCGAGCCATCCCAGCAAAGCTGCTGATTGATAACCGCACCGAGATCAATAGCTACCTGGCCCGCACCCGGGGCGGTAAGGTTTCCTTCACCCATATCATCGGCTATGCCATCATCCGGGCCCTGGCAGCCTTCCCCTCCATGAACGTCAGCTACGGCCTAGATGAGAAGGGCCGGCCAGCTGCCATTGAGCACGCCCACGTCAATTTTGGCCTAGCTATTGACCTACCCAGGCCTGATGGCTCCCGCAACCTGGTAGTTCCCAATATCAAGGCTGCCGAAAAGCTCTCCTTCTCCCAGTTCTGGGAGGCCTACAACGATATCGTCAAGCGCGGCCGGGAGGGCAAGCTAGGGGTCGAAGACTTCGCGGGCACCACCGTCTCTCTAACCAACCCTGGTGGCATTGGCACCGTCCACTCTGTGCCCCGCCTCTCTAAGGGGCAGGCTGCCATTATCGGTGCTGGTGCCCTTGACTACCCAGCTGAATACCGGGGCACCTCTGAGAAGGTCATTGCCAATAACGGGGTCTCAAAGATTCTGACCTTGACCTCTACCTACGATCACCGGGTGATTCAGGGGGCTGGATCAGGTGAGTTCCTCAAGCTGGTAGAACACTACCTGCTGGGTGGAGACGGCTTCTACGACCAGATCTTTGAAGACCTGCGCATCCCCTTTGAACCGGTACGCTGGGCCCGGGATAACCAGGTTAACCCTGATGCCCAGGTGTCAAAGGTTGCTCGGATCCAGCAGCTCATTCACGCCTTTAGGGTTCGCGGCCACCTGATTGCCCAGACCAACCCCATTGGCTACCAGATGCTCTCCCACCCGGATCTGCGCCTAGAAAACTACGGCCTGACCCTCTGGGACCTAGACCGCTACTGGCCTACCGGCGGCTTTGGTGATAAGGACTCCCTGCCCCTGCGCACCATCCTGGCCCTTCTGCGGGAGGCCTACACCCGAACCTTGGGTGTAGAGTACATGCACATTGAAAACCCCCAGGAGCGTCAGTGGTTCCAGGACAGGCTAGAACACGGCTACACCAAGCCCTCCAGGGACGAGCAGTTCCGGGTTCTTGGCACCCTCAACGCCGCTGAGGCCTTCGAAACTTTCCTGCAAACCAAGTACCTGGGTCAGAAGCGCTTCTCTCTTGAAGGTGGCGAGTCTCTGATTCCTCTGCTGGACTCTGTGATTTCAGAGGCAGCTGATGCTGGTCTTTCAGGGGTTGGCATTGGTATGGCCCACCGGGGCCGGCTCAATGTGCTGACCAACATTGCAGGTAAGTCCTATGCCCAGATTTTCCGGGAATTTGAGGGGCAGATGGACCCCCGCCTCACCGGCGGCTCTGGCGACGTTAAGTACCACCTGGGCACTGAGGGCATCTTCACCTCCCATAATGGCAACCAGACCCAGGTCTACCTGGCCGCTAACCCCTCTCACCTTGAGGCGGTCAACACCGTCCTTGAGGGTATTGTGCGGGCTAAGCAGGATACCCTCGCTGAGCGCGGGGTCACCGGCTTCCCGGTTCTGCCCATCCTGGTTCACGGCGATGCGGCCTTTGCCGGCCAGGGCATTGTGATGGAAACCTTGCAGATGTCCCAGCTTGAGGGCTACACCACCGGCGGCACTGTTCACATTGTGGTCAATAACCAGGTTGGCTTTACCACAACCCCCCGCGATGGGCGCACCGCCACCTACTCCACCGACATTGCCCGCATGATTCAGGCCCCCATCCTGCATGTCAATGCCGATGATCCTGAAGCTGTGGTTCGGGCCGGATCCATTGCCTTCGCCTACCGCCAGGCCTTCAATAAGGACGTTGTCATTGACCTAGTCTGCTACCGCCGCCGGGGTCACAATGAGGCCGATGACCCCTCAATGACCCAGCCTAAGATGTACCAGCAGATTGAGCAGCTGCCCTCAACCCGCAAGATCTACACCGAGGCCCTTGTGGGCCGCGGGGATATCAGCCAGGAAGAAGCTGAGCGGGCCCTGAAGGACTACCAGTCCCGCCTGGAGCAGATTTTCACCGAAACCCACGAGGCCCAGGCCTCATCTGCCCCCCTGGTCACTGCTGATGCAGCTGCGGTATCTAACCTAGAGCGCCCAGCAGCCCAGCAGAACGAAGACTCAGTTCAGGTTGCTGGCGAAACAGCCATCTCAGCCCAGACCCTAGCTACCATCGGCCAGGCCTTTGCCCGGGTCCCTGAGGGCTTTACCGTCCACAAGAAGCTCAAGAAGCTCCTTGAGCAGCGGGTAGCCATGTCAACTGAAGGTGAGATTAACTGGGGCTTTGGTGAGCTAGCTGCCTTCGCCTCCCTACTCCTTGAGGGCCGCAATGTGCGCCTGACCGGCCAGGACGTTCAGCGAGGCACCTTCGTACAGCGCCATTCAGTCCTGCACGATTCGCTCACCGATGAAGAATGGAACCCCCTAGCTCACCTCTCTGAAAACCAGGGTAAGTACTCCATCTACAACTCCTTCCTCTCTGAGTACGGGGTCATGGGCTTTGAGTACGGCTACTCTGTTGAGCGCCCTGACTCCCTGGTGCTCTGGGAGGCCCAGTTCGGTGACTTCGCCAACGGGGCCCAGACCATTGTGGATGAGTTCATCTCTTCAGCTGAGCAGAAGTGGGCCCAGCGCTCCTCCCTGGTTCTTCTTCTGCCCCACGGCTTTGAGGGCCAGGGCCCTGACCACTCCTCAGCCAGGATGGAACGCTACCTGCAGCTCTGTGCAGAGAACAACATGACCGTTGCTGTTCCTTCTACACCTGCTAACTACTTCCACCTGCTACGCCGCCAGGCCCACTCCCGCCCCCACCGGCCCCTGGTTGTCATCACCCCCAAGCAGCTCCTGCGCC
>JAXDRN010000115.1:0-21406 GCA_034090985.1 Rothia sp. (in: high G+C Gram-positive bacteria)
CATCGTTGGTTTACGGTGGTTATAGCGAGAGGGAAACACCCGGTTCCATCCCGAACCCGGAAGTTAAGGCTCTTTGCGCCGATGGTACTGCACTGGTGATGGTGTGGGAGAGTAGGTCACCGCCGGTTTTTATATGGGATATGAGAGTGGCTCGGAGTATATACTCCGAGCCATTTTTGTTTAAGGAGGAACTTCCCCCCCTTAGGTCGCTAGCCCCTACCTTCCTCCTAGAGCTGTGTGCCTGAAAACGCACCAGGAAGAGCAGGCAGCCCCTACGCAAGCTAGACTAAGCCAGCTAGACTAGAACCTAGCGTCAAAAAGGAGGGCAGCTACAGCTAGCCCCCCACCCCAAACATCATAGAGGAGCTCACTTGGCTGAATACTCAGGTCACCACTCAGATAGTACCCGCGGTGGCTACAGGAAGAATAAGGACCGTAACTCCTCAGGATCCTACCGTGCTGATCGGTCAGGTCGTACCGACCGTAGCCAGTCTGCTGAAGGCGGCTACAGCAGGGCAGAAGGCGACCGCCCCTACGGGGAGAAGAAGCCCTTTGACCGGAACCGGGGCGGCTCAAAGCGCTTTGATGACCGCAAAAATAAGGCTAAGGGCCCTAAGAAGAATTTTGACCGGGATCAGAAGCAGCGTAGCTTCAGCTCAGAGGGCAAGGGGCGTAACTTTAACTCAGAGGCTAAAAAGCCTGCTGACTCCCGCCCCCAACAGAGGGGCCCTGAAATTGATAGCGACGTTACCGGCAAGGAACTAGAGAACTGGACCCTGCGGGCCCTGCGTCAGCTTGAAGCTCAGAATGCAGATACGGTAGCCAAGCACCTGGTCATGGTAGGTCGCTACCTTGATATTGACCCTGATTTTGCCCTAGAACACGCCCTTGCAGCCTCAAAGCGGGCTGGCCGGATCGGTGTTGTTCGTGAGGTTGTGGGTATTGCAGCCTATGCTGCTGAAAACTTTGAACTTGCCCTGCGTGAACTGCGCACCCACCGCCGGATCTCTGGCTCCCAGGACCACCTGGCCCTGCTGGTGGACTGTGAACGGGCCCTGGGCCGGATTGAGAAGGCCCTGACCCTAGCTGAGGAAGCCAGGGGAGAAGAGGTCCCTGCTGCTGTCCGCTCAGAGGTAGCTATTGTGGTCTCTGGTATTTACAGTGACCGTGGGGAAGTGAAGAAGGCCATTAAGGCCCTAGAAATCCCTGAGCTGAACCCTAAGCGGGGCTTTGATTACTCACCCCGTCTCTTTAGGGCCTACGCTGAGCTGCTGGAGCTCGATGGCCGGGGCAAGGAGGCAGCCCGCTGGGCCCGACTGGCCCTGATGACTGAAGCTGCCCTAGGCCAGGGGGACTTCGTGGAACCTGAAATTTTTGATATCTTCAGCGAACAGGACCTTCTAGAACCAGAAGAGCCCTCAGTAGACCTTGAAGAAGCTGAGCAGCAGCTTGCCCCTGAGCAGGAAGAAGTTAGCTCTGAAGAGGTTGAGGCTGACGCTAGCTCTGACGAGCAGTCCCTAGCTCAGGAGCAGCCTGAAGCCTCTCAGGCAGGGGAGCCTGAGACCCCTAAGGAAGGGGAGTTGGCAGAAGGGGAAGAGGCCTAATGCTACTGGCAGCCCACGACGCTATTCTTTCTGACCTTGATGGGGTCGTCTACGCTGGCCCCTACGCCATTGAAGGAGCCCCCCAGGCCCTGAACCGGGCCCAGGAGGCCGGAGTTCCGGTAGCCTTCGTGACCAATAACGCCTCACGCAGTGTAGAGGCCGTTGCTGACCACCTCATTGAGCTAGGGGTCAAAACAGACCCTGAGCATGTTATTAGCTCAGCCCAGGCTGCTGCTGAACTGCTCAAGGCCCAGCTACCGGCCGGTGCTAAGGTACTGATTACCGGGGCCCAGGCCCTAGCTGACTGCGTCGCGGCTGCCGGCCTGAGCCCAGTCAAGAGTCAGGCCGATCAGCCCCTGGCTGTAGTCCAGGGCTTTAACCCCAAACTGGTCTGGGAGGATCTAGCTGAGGCTGCCTACACCCTAGCTGACCCGAAGGTCCTTTGGGTTGCCTCAAACACCGACTTCACCATCCCCAAGGAACGGGGCATAGCACCGGGAAATGGAACCCTGGTAGGGGCAGTAGCTACCGCAACTGGCCGCAGCCCTCAGGTGGCCGGAAAGCCCGAGTCCCCGATCTTCATCACAGCAGCCCAGAAGCTGAACTCTAAGCGGCCTGTGGTGGTCGGTGACCGGCTAGATACCGATATTCAGGGGGGAAACCGGGCCAAGATGGCAACCGCTGTCGTGATGACAGGGGTAGAGACCTACCAGAGCATTCTGGCCGCTATCCCCCTAGAACGGCCCACCTACCTTCTGGAAGACCTCCAGGGCTTCTTTGAGCAGTACCCGCAGATCCAGCTAGAGAACAGCACAAGCGGCCACAGCGCCCAGGGCGCTGGCTGGTATGCCGAGGTGAGGGGCGATGAACTGACCATCAGGGGAGAGGGCAGTGAAATCGACAGCTGGCGGGTAGCCTGCGCCGCCTGGTGGGCTGCTCATCCAGACATCAGCGAACCCCTACTGCCAAGGAAGATCAACCGTGGCTAAGCCAGAGCCTGCCGCAGCTCACAGCGGTCAGCAGGGAGCAGAAGCCAGGGGCCAGCTAGCTGACCAGCAGATTCTAGATCCTGACTTTCAGGCAGCCCTAGAAGCAGCCCTGGCCCTAGACCCCCTGGAGCAGCTCAACAGGCTCCAGCAGCTAACTGACCAGCTGAAGAAGGACTTAAGTTAATGCGCCTTGACCTTTACCTGGTACAGGCCCAGATAGCGCCCTCCCGCACTCTGGCAGCTAAGCTCATTGAAGGCGGCTATGTTAGCCTCAACGGCCAGAAGGTAGGCAAGCCAGCCCACAAGGTTAAGGAAGGGGACCAGGTAAGGGTCTACCAGAATAACCTGACCGAGTACGTCTCCCGGGCTGGCCATAAGCTAGCGGGGGCCCTAGACGCCTTCCCCCAGATTCAGGTGCAGGGCAGGCGCTGCCTAGACGCTGGGGCCTCTACCGGGGGTTTTACAGACGTCCTGCTGCGGCGCGGTGCCCGGCAGGTCGCTGCTGTTGATGTTGGCCACGATCAGCTTGTAGAGTCAATCCGCCAGAACCCTGCGGTGCTGGTCTATGAGGGCATGAATGTGCGCTACCTGAAGCCCGAACAGATTGGCGGGCAGGTGCAGCTGACCGTATCTGATCTTAGCTTTATCTCCCTCACTAAGGTCCTAGAGCCCCTGGCTGAAGCAACTGAGGCAGGCGGTGACCTGCTGGTGATGGTCAAACCCCAGTTTGAGCTGGGACCAGCCCTGCTGGGCAAGGGCGGGGTAGTGACAGACCCTCAACTGCGAGCTCAGGCCCTAGAGAAGGTCAAAGCCAAGGCCAGGGAACTGGGGCTGATTATAGCCGGTGAAGCGCAAAGCCCCCTGCCCGGTCAGGATGGGAACCAGGAGACCTTCCTCTGGCTCAGAAGGCCCGGAACCCTGGTTGGCTAAAGCCCCCTGGTTGGCTAAAGGGAGTCAGTCAGCTAGCCTTAAAGGGTGAGTCAACGAGCTGAGGACCAAAAAAGAGCCCCCCTGCCTGCCGGGGAACGAAAAATCCTGGTATTTGCCCATACCGGCCGCCTAGAGGCCCGGAACGCTGCAAGGGCAGCCTGCACCCAGCTGCACCAGGCTGGCCTGATTCCAGTAATGAACCGGGCAGACCTTGAGGCCCTGACCGAAAAATGGGAAGACCCCGTTCCTGTGGCCGTTGCCCACGAATCAGTTGCCCTCAAGGAGATTGAGCTGGGAATGGTCCTGGGCGGGGACGGGTCAATCCTGCGGGCAGCAGAAATGATTCGCCACACCCAAATCCCCCTGATCGGTGTAAACCTGGGCCATGTGGGCTTCTTAGCTGAAGCTGAAGAGTTTGACCTTCGAGAAACAGTAGACCGGGTAGTCGTTGGGGACTATACGGTTGAAGAGCGCATGGCCATTGACGTTAAAGTCTGGGATGGTCAGCAGAAAATCCTAGAAACCTGGGCCCTGAACGAGGCCAGCGTTGAAAAGGGCAACCGGGAGAAAATGATTGAGGTGGTCATTGAGGTAGACCGCCGCCCCCTCTCATCCTTTGGCTGCGACGGGGTAGTGCTTGCAACACCGACCGGTTCAACAGCCTACGCCTTCTCAGGCGGGGGGCCGATTGTTTGGCCCAGTGTTGAGGCCATGCTCCTTGTTCCCCTCTCAGCTCACGCCCTCTTTGCCCGGCCCCTGGTCACCGCCCCAACCTCCATGATGGCTGTTGAGCTGGTTTCAAGTAACGGAGCTGAAGGGGTACTCTGGTGCGATGGCCGGCGGACCCGGGACCTTCCCCCCGGAGCCCGGGTTGAAGTGACCCGCTCAGCTAAGCCGGTGCGGCTTGCTAGAATGCACCCGGCCCCCTTCTCTGAGCGGCTGGTTAAAAAATTTGAGCTGCCCATCGCCGGCTGGCGGGGGCCCCACACCCCGGGCCCTGCAACCACTACCCTGCCCCTGCTCTAGCAGAACTAGAACCTGCACGAAAGTTACCCCCCTATGATTGAAGAAATTCACCTGCGTGATTTGGGTGTTATTACTGACGCCCGCCTACCTTTAGAACCTGGCTTCTCTGTTCTCACTGGCGAAACAGGTGCCGGTAAAACCATGGTTGTAACAGCCCTAGGCCTGCTGCTAGGAGCCCGCTCTGACGCCTCAAGCGTTCGCAACGGGGCCCAAAGCGCCCTGGCCGAAGCAGTAATCCGCCTGCCTCAGGGGCACCGGGCCCTGAGCCTTGCAGAAGAGGCCGGCGGCTCCGTTGAGGCAGTCGATGAGCAGACCCTTGAGCTACTGCTAGCTAGGTCTGTTCGGGCCAACGGCCGTTCCAGGGCTCACGTGGGCGGGGTAGCTGCCCCCATCGGAACCCTAGCCGATATTGGCCACAGCCTTGTTGCCGTACACGGCCAGTCTGACCAGCTACGCCTTAAGGACCCCGCCGCCCAGCGTCAGGCCCTTGACGCCTATGCCGGTAGCCGCCTAGAAAAGCTCCTGGCCAGCTACAGCCGTCACTATGAACGCTACCGGCAGGCAGCTGGCCAGCTGAGGGAGGTCAGGGAAAACACCCGCTCCAGGGCCCTAGAAGCCCAGACCCTTCAGGC
Source organism: Rothia sp. (in: high G+C Gram-positive bacteria) (assembly GCA_034090985.1). Lineage (GTDB taxonomy): Bacteria > Actinomycetota > Actinomycetes > Actinomycetales > Micrococcaceae > Rothia. Next base: position 5,182 of record JAXDRN010000115.1, read on the forward strand.
AGCCCTGGCTGAAATTGATGGGGTCAATCCCCAGGTCGGTGAAGAAGAAGCCCTAAGTGCTGAAAGCCAGAAGCTCACCAACGCCGAAGCCCTTCGCCTGGCAGCTAGCCTAGCGAGCCAGGCCCTGGCCGGCAGCGAATACGCTCAGGCAGATGACCCTAACGTCTTAGGTTTGCTTGATGCTGCCCGCACAGCCCTAGCTGCTGAAGCTGAGGCTGATAGCGACCTTGCTGCCCTCGCTAGCCGCCTGAATGAAGCCCTGATTCAGGTAACTGACATCGCTGAAGAAATCTCATCCTACCGGGCTGGCCTTGATACCGAGGGGCCAGAACGCCTAGCCCAGGTAGAGCACCGCAGGGCCCAGCTCAAGAGCCTAACCCGTAAATACGGGGCTGATATTGCCGAAGTCCTAGCCTGGGCCCAGGAATCAAGGCTCCGCCTAGAAGCCCTTGACGATGACCCCGCCCGCCAGGAGGCCCTAGAGGCTGAACTGCGTGAGCTACGCCAAACCCTAGCCCAGCAGGCAGCTAGCCTGACCGAGCTACGCCAGCAGGCAGCTCAGCGACTGGCAGCAGCGGTCAGCAAGGAACTCTCAGCCCTAGCCATGCCCCACGCCTCCCTGGTGGTAGAAGTAGAAGAAACAGAAAAATTCCACCGCTACGGTAAAGACAGCATCACCTTCATGCTGGCAGCCCACGCCCAGGCCACCCCCCGCCCCCTAGGCAAGGGGGCCTCTGGTGGTGAACTTTCCCGGGTCATGCTGGCCCTAGAGGTAGTCCTATCAGAGGTAGACCCCGTACCCACCTTCATCTTTGATGAGGTCGATTCAGGTGTAGGCGGTAAGGCCGCCATTGAAATTGGCCGCCGCCTGGCCCTCTTAGCCCAAAAGGTTCAGGTTCTGGTCGTTACCCACCTACCCCAGGTGGCCGCCTTTGCAGACCAGCATATTCTGGTCCGCAAAAACGATGACGGATCCCTCTCACGGGTGCAGGTACTAGACCGGGAAGAAAGGGTAGTGGAACTAGCCCGTATGCTCTCAGGCCACGACCAGTCAGCTACCGCCCAGGAGCACGCCCGGGAACTCTTAGCCGCCGCCGGGCAACTCTAGAGGCAGACAGGCTCTGTTCTGCTAACCCTGGCGCAATGCCTGAGAAACAGGGCCCCTCTGTGGCGGGCTGATCTAGGCAGCACTTGAGGCCCGCAGACAGGACTAGTACTCTTCTAAGGTATGCAACAGAATCTCTCCTACGAGGTAGGAACAGCCCCCCGCCTCAAGGCCCCGGCCCTGGCCGCAGCCCAAGAAACAATCGCTGACATCGCCAACCCCCGCTACGTCACCAGCCGCAGCAGCAAATTTGAAGGCTACGTCTGGGACGTTATCCGCGAAGGCATAGCCTTAGATGAAGGGGCTGAGCCCTTTGAACGAGATTTTCTGCTACACCCAGGAGCGGTGGCCGTCCTGGCCCTCAACGAGAAAAAGGAAGTGCTGCTCATCAATCAGTACCGCCACCCGGTACGGGCCAACCTCTGGGAAATCCCCGCCGGCCTGCTCGATATCGAGGGCGAAGCACCCCTGGCAGCAGCAGCCCGGGAACTAGCAGAAGAAACAGACCTGCAGGCCGGACGCTGGGACACCCTCATGGAGTTCTACAACTCGCCCGGGGGCATGGGCGAAACCTGCCGGATCTACCTGGCTAGGGACCTGAGCGACATACCCGGCGATGAACGCGAAGAACGGGTTCATGAAGAGGCAGAAATCGTGCAGCGCTGGGTACCCCTTGAAGAAGCGGTAGAAGCCGTGCTGGCCGGGCGCATCCACAACGCCGCCTCCACCAACGCGATTCTAGCCGCCGATGCAGCTGCCCGCCGCAACTTCGAAACCCTCTACCCGGCCTCCGCCCCCTTCAGCGCCCACCCGGCCCTCAGAGACCCCAACTACCGGGGGGAAATCCGCCCGGCTGAAGGTCTATAAAACCGTGACCCCCACCCCCCTAGAGCAGGGGATAGAAGCCTACCTCAACCACCTAGGCATTGAGCGGGGCCTAGCCCAAAACACCCTGATCTCTTACCGCCGGGACCTCAAACGCTACCAGGCCTTCCTCAAGGACCAGGGCCTGATTGACCTTCAGGGCATCAAAAGCCAGCAGGTGCGAGACTTTGCCCGCGCCTGCTCAGAACCTGCCCCCGGCAGTAAGGCCCTGAGCGCCCGCTCCCTGGCAAGGGTTCTAAGCGCTGTACGCGGGGCCCACTCCTTCTGGCACCGGGAGGGGCTCAGCGATACAGACCCAGCTGCAAGCGTGAGGCCCCCCCAAACTGGAATCCGCCTGCCCAAGGCCCTGCCCCAAGACCAGGTGGCCCGCCTGCTAGAAAGCCCAGATACAAGTGAACCTAGCGGACTTAGAGACCGGGCCCTGCTGGAGTTTCTCTATTCAACGGGCGCTCGCATTAGTGAGGCCATTGCCCTGGACCGGGATGATCTGGCCCTGGGCTCTGACCAGCAGCTGGGGGACCTACCTGCTGTAGTCCGCCTCTTCGGTAAGGGGGGCAAGGAGCGGCTGGTTCCCCTCGGTTCTTTTGCTGCCCGGGCCCTTGAGGATTACCTGGTGAGGGGCAGGCCTGCCCTGGCTGCTGCCGGACGGGGAACCCCAGCCCTCTTTTTGAATGCTCGGGGCGGGCGGCTGAGCAGACAGGGGGCCTATCTGCTGGTCAAGAAGCAGGCTGAGCGGGCTCAGATTCAGGCCGAGCTTTCCCCCCATACCCTGCGTCATTCTTTTGCTACTCACCTTTTAGAGGGTGGGGCTGATATTAGGGTGGTGCAGGAACTCTTAGGCCATGCTTCGGTCACTACAACCCAGGTCTATACGAAGGTGACGGCCGATACTCTCAGAGAGGTCTTTGCTGCTAGCCACCCCCGGGCCCGCTCCTTGCCTGGATAAGGCAGGGGCTCTGCTGAGGCATAGACCAAGGCTGGCTGCCTCTGAGCTGATAAAGCTCAGAACCAGCCAGCCTTTTATATCCCTTTCAGGGTCCAAGAGCTTAGCCCAGGTGGCGTTCCTCTACACCCTGGTAGGCAGACAGGGGGCGAATCAGGGAGTTAGCTGCCCGCTGCTCCAGAATATGGGCAGTCCACCCTGTAATCCGAGAGGCCACAAAAATCGGGGTGAAGGTGGGGGTATCAAAGCCCATCAGATGGTAGGTGGGGCCAGCTGGGTAGTCCAGGTTAGGCTTGATTCCCTTAGCCTCATCCATGGCCTCAGCAAGCCCCTGATAGAGGCCGATGATGTCCTGCCGTCCGTAGTATTCAACCATGTCAAAGAAGGACTTTTGCATGGTGGGAACACGGGAGTCACCCTTCTTGTAGACCCGGTGACCGAAGCCCATAATTTTCTTCTTCTGGGCCAGGGCTGCCTCCATCCAGGCCTTAGCCCGGGCCTTAGCGTCAGCCTGAGACTCGCCCTCAATCACACCGATCTCATCAAAGGTATGCTGAACAGCCTCATTAGCTCCCCCGTGCAGGGGGCCCTTGAGGGCTCCGATCGCGCCGGTAACAGCTGAGTGCAGGTCAGACAGCGAGGAGGTAATGACCCTGGCGGTAAAGGTTGAGGCATTGAAGGAGTGCTCAGCGTACATGACCATAGAGACGTTAAAGGCAGTTTTAACCTCAGGGGCCGGAACCTCTCCAAAGGCCATGTAGAGGAAGTTATCGCAGTAGTCTAGGTCTTCACGCGGTGCAATGATCTCTTGGCCCCGGCGGCGGCGCTGGTCATAGCAGACCACAGCCGGCATGAGGGCAAAGAGCTCCTGGGCCTTGAGCAGTTCAACCTCTGGGGAATGGTCTTCACTCTTGGGGTCAGCTGCCCCCAGGAAGGAGACCGCTGTGCGGCAAACATCCATGGGGTGGCAGTCCGTTGGTAGGGCATCAATCACTGCCTTGAGGGCAGCGGGAAGGGCGCGGTTGGCCCGCTCGAAAGCGGTGAAGTCTGCTAGCTCCTGATCTGTAGGCAGTTCCCCCTTCCAGAGCAGCAGGGCTACCTTTTCAAAGGGGACCGTTGCCAGCTCCTGAACCGGGTAGCCCCGGTAGAGCAGGGAGTTGGTTTCAGCATTGACCTTTGAAATGGAGGTATAGTCGGCAACAACGCCAGCTAGGCCCCTTTTGACCTCATTGTCAGTCATGGCTTCTCCTTAGTGTGAATTTTCAAACTTGCCCGGTACCTCAAAGTTGAAGATGCCGGTGTCGAACTGGTTATAGGCCTCATAATCCACTAGGTCATAGAGACGGGAGCGGGTAAACATCTGATCCACAAAGGCCTCTTGGGTGCCATCGTGTTCGATCGTTTCTAAGACCTGCTCCATAGCTCCCAGGGAGGAGCGGAGCAGGGTCACCGGATAAATAATCAGGGAAATCCCCGCCTGAGCCAGCTGCTCCTTGCTGTAGAGCTCGCTCTTACCGAACTCAGTCATATTGGCCAAGACCGGCACCTCAACAGCGTCACAGACAGCCTTGAATTCATCGAGGTTCTTCAGGGCCTCTGGAAAAATAGCATCAGCGCCAGCATCCACCAGGGCCTTGATCCGGTCAATGGTCTCTTCTAAAGAAGAAGTTCCCCGCAGATCGGTGCGGGCCATAATCAGGAAGTTCTCATCCCGGCGGGCCTCAGCAGCTGCCTTAATGCGCTTAGTGGCGGTTTCAAGGTCAACCATGTTCTTGTTGTCCAGGTGGCCGCAGCGCTTGGGGTTGAACTGGTCTTCAATGTGGCAGCCAGCAAGACCGTATTCCTCAAACTCCTGAATAGTGCGGGCTACGTTCATGGGCTCACCAAAGCCGGTGTCGGCATCTACGATGGTGGGCAGGTTAGTAAGCCGGGCAATTTGGCCGGCCCTCTGAGCCACCTCAGAGAGGGTCGTCAAGCCAACGTCAGGAAAGCCTAGTTCATTAGCCAGCACTGCACCTGAAACGTAGACACCGTCAAAGCCCTTTTCTTCAATGAGTCGGGCAGAGAGGGGGGTATAGCTACCGGGGAACTGGCGGATCTGGTTACTGGCCAGCATATCGCGCAGGTCCTTGCGCTTCTGGGCTGCGGTTTTTGAAGCGTAGAGCATTAGAAGATTCCCTTCTTACCGGTTTCCAGATCGATGGAGGCGGTGATGTTGAGGGCATCGAGTTCCCCTGCGCCCAGGCTTGCCAGGTTTTCAGCTGCCTCAATGAAGCGGTCCTGCTCAGCCTCAGCGACCTTGCCCTCAGCTAGCGTGCGGAACTTACCAATGTAGTCTTCACGGGCGAAGGGGCGGGCACCGAGGGGGTGGGCGTCAGCTACGGCGATCTCTTCACTGAAGGTCTCACCATTAGCCAGCTTGATTTCAACCCGTCCGCCAAAGGCCTTTTCGGCCGGGTCGTTGGAGTGGTAGCGGCGGGTCCACTCAGCGTCCTCAGCGGTAGTGACCTTATGCCAGAGGGCTACGGTGTCTTCCCGCTGGGCCCGCTCAGGGGCGTAGGAGGCAACATGGTCCCACTGGCCGTCCTGCAGCATGACGGTAAAGATGTAGGGGATGGAGTGGTCTAGGGTTTCGCGGGTAGCGGTTGGATCGTACTTCTGAGGATCGTTAGCACCTGAACCAATCACATAGTGGGTGTGGTGGGAGGTGTGCAGAACAATCGATTCGATGTTCTCGGGGTTGGCGAATTCGGGGTGCTCCCGGTGCAGCTTGCGGGCCAGGTCGATCCAGGCCTGGGCCTGGTACTCAGCTGAGTGCTCCTTGGTGTAGGTATCTAGAATGGCCCGCTTAGGTTCGCCGGGCTCAGGCAGGGGCACCTGGTAGAGGGCGTCGGGGCCGTCCAGCATCCAGGCGATCACGCCGTCTTCACCTTCGTAGATGGGAACTGGGGAGGTCTGCCCCCGCATAGCCCGGTCTACTGCTTCTACAGCCATCTTCCCGGCAAAGGCAGGGGCGTGGGCCTTCCAGGTAGAAATCTCGCCCTTACGGGACTGGCGGGTTGCGGTGGTGGTGTGCAGGCCCTGGCCGATGGCCTGGAAGATGGTTTCAGTATCTAGGCCTAGCAGGGTGCCAATGCCGGCAGAGGCTGAAGGGCCAATGTGGGCAACGTGGTCAATCTTGTGCTTGTGCAGGCAGATGGCCTTGACCAGATCAACTTGAACCTCGTAGCCGGTGGCAATGCCGCGAATCAGATCACGGCCAGTCGAGCCTACATGCTGGGCCACTGCCAGAATGGGGGGAATGTTATCGCCGGGGTGGGAGTACTCAGCTGCTAGGAAGGTGTCGTGGTAGTCCAGCTCGCGGACGGCAACCCCGTTAGCCCAGGCGGCCCATTCAGGGGAGACCTTCTTGCTGGTGGGAACACCAAAGATAGCTGCACCCCTGCCGTTGGGGGAGTGGGCGTGGGTGAGGGCCTGATCCCTAGCTGAGATGATGGGGCCCCGGTTCAGGGAGGCAATGGCAACAGAGGCGTTATCAATGATGCGGTTGATGACCATCTCTTCAACCTCAGGCAGTACCTCAACAGGGTCAGTTGCTACCTGGGCTAGCTTGTAGGCCAGCTGGTCTTCACGGGGTAGGTTCTCTTCAGACTTATAAACACGGACCGAATGCAGGGTGGTCATGCTTACTTCCTTTCAGCGGGTCAGGCCTGGGGCGACTGTGCCCCCGGGCTCGATGGGTGGGGGAGCTCCTCAGAACTGAGGGGCTCAAAGAGGCTGGTCTGGTGGGGGCAGGCTGCTGCTTCTTCAATGGCGAAGAGGGCGTTAGCTAGGTGGAGGCGGGTAGCTGCCTCGGCAAGCTGAGGGTCACTGCTGGCAATGCAACGGGCAATTTGGGCGTGCTCCTCAGCAGCCTGGGCTAGCCGAAGGGGGTTGGCCTTCGACAGCTTACGGATTCGGGTGAGCTGGGTCCTCAAAGAGGCCTGAGCCTGATGAAGGTAGCGGTTAGCTGTTGCCCGGTCAATGGCCTGGTCAAGCCGGTCAACGAGGGCGTAGTATTCAGCGAGCCTGCTTGTTCCCTCATGGAGTTCTAGGGCAGCCTTTTCAAAGTCCTGGGCTAGGGCTGAAAAGACCTGCGGGTCTCCCCGTCGGGCTGCCAGGGCTGCTGCGGTGCAGTCTAGGCTGGTTCGTAGCTCAAAGAGGGCGTAGACATTACGCAGGGAAATAGGGGCAACAATGACCCCACGGCCCGGGGCTGGTTCAGCCAATCCCTCAGCTAGTAGCCGGGAGATAGCCTCCCTCACTGGGGTACGGGATACCCCAAGACGCTCAGACTGTTCCACTTCAGTAATCACAGAACCAGGGGTGAGCATTCCCTCCATGATGTCGCTACGCAGGCTTTGGTAGGCCAACTCGCTAGCTCTCATCAGCTCTCTCCTCTCAGGCGGTCCTGTGATTCTCCACACCAGAGTGCGCTTGAGACCACTTTAGAACACGGAACCTGGCTTTGTATACAAAATGGGAAAATTTTTAGGAGTGGCCCCGAAATATTCTGTCATTTTTCCTGTTTTCCCAAAAATTTGTATACAAAGCCTTGCGGCGTGTGACCCTTGGCACTAGATTGGAGGCAATCCCTCCCAACCTAGAATTCCTGCGTCCTTCAAGGAGCGATACCGATGGCAACCTACACAGAGACCTTCGCCCACAGTATTGAGAGCCCAGAAGAATTCTGGCTCACCCAGGCCCAGGCCCTGAGCTGGGACCAGGAGCCCCAACAGGCCCTGGACTCATCAAACCCACCCCTCTACCGCTGGTTCCCCGACGGAAAAATCAACACCTGCTACAACGCTGTAGACCGCCATATTGAAGCTGGCCGGGGGGATCAAACCGCCCTGATCTACGACTCAGCCATGCTGGGCATCCGCCAGGAGATCAGCTACTCAGAGCTCAAGGCCCAGGTAGAAAAAATTGCCGGAGCCCTAGCCCAGGAGGGGGTCAGCAAGGGGGATAGGGTTCTGATCTACATGCCCATGATTCCCCAGGCTGCCATGGCCATGCTGGCTGTAGCCCGCCTAGGGGCCGTGCACTCAGTAGTCTTTGGCGGCTTTGCCCCCAACGAACTGGCCAGCCGTATCAACGACTGCTCACCCAAGCTGGTGATCACAGCCTCAGGCGGCATAGAACCGAAGAGGCGGATTGAATACATACCGGCGGTAGAGAAGGCTATTGAACTTTCACAGACCAAGCCTTCAAGGGTGCTGGTCTTTGCCCGCGAGGGCTTTGAGAACACGGTAGCTGAGGCAGCCCAGCGGGCCCAGGAGGCGGGCAGCGGTGTTAGCTGGCTCGACTGGGATCAGGCTGTTGAAGGGGCAGAAGCTCACCCCCCAGTGCCTGTAGCGGCCACAGATCCTCTCTATATCCTCTACACCTCAGGTACTACCGGTTCCCCTAAGGGGGTTGTGCGCGATAACGGCGGCCACGCCGTAGCCCTGACCTGGACCATGAAGAACATCTACAATGTTGGCCCCGGCGAGGTCATGTGGTGCGCCTCAGATGTCGGCTGGGTGGTAGGCCATTCCTACATTGTTTACGGCCCCCTGCTGGCAGGGGCAACTACCCTGCTCTACGAGGGTAAGCCGGTGGGCACACCAGATGCCGGAGCCTTCTGGCGGGTGATTGAAGAGTCTGGGGCTAAATCCCTCTTCACCGCCCCTACAGCCCTGCGGGCAATCCGTAAGGCTGACCCAGAGGCTGAACTGCTGGGCAACTACGATATTTCCTCCCTCAAGCTGCTCTTTGTTGCCGGTGAGCGCCTGGACCCGGAAACCTACCACTGGGCCAGCGAAAAGCTGGGCGTACCCGTGATTGATAACTGGTGGCAGACTGAAACTGGCTGGGCCATTGCAGCTAACCCCCGCGGCCTAGAGGCCCTGCCCCTTAAGGCGGGCTCACCTTCTGTGCCGTCACCGGGCTACAATCTGCAGGTCCTTGACCCCTTCGGTGAGCCTGTCGGCCCAGGCGAAGAGGGCAACCTAGCCATTAAGCTCCCCCTGCCCCCCGGAACCCTGCCCACCCTTTGGGGTAATGATGAGCGCTATATCTCCTCTTACCTTGATGCCTTCCCCGGCTACTACACCACTGGGGATTCTGGCTTTATTGATGAGGATGGCTACGTCTTTGTCATGGGGCGAACCGATGACGTTATCAACGTCTCTGGCCACCGGCTTTCGACCGGGGCTATGGAGCAGGTGCTAGCTGGCCACCCTGCAGTAGCTGAATGTGCTGTGATTGGTATCGCTGATCAGCTCAAGGGGCAGCGCCCTGCTGGGTATGTGGTCCTGAAGGCAGGGGCAGAGATTAGCGAGGAGCAGCTGGCAGCTGAGCTTATTGCCAGTGTGCGTAACGATATTGGGGCCGTGGCTGACTTTAAGGATGTCAAGATTGTAGAGGCCCTGCCCAAGACCCGCTCTGGCAAGATCCTGCGAAAGACCATGCGTCAGATTGCTGACGGTGAGCAGTACACTGTTCCTTCTACTATTGAGGATATGAGTGTGCTTGATGATATTGCTAAGGTGCTGAGGGGCTAGGGGTTCTTAGCTGCTCCTGGGAGCTGTCTGCTTTCTTCCCGGCAGGGGAGGGGTGGGCAGCTTCTTGCTCTGTGGGTTACTTCATGGTTTTTTGTTTGCTTGTTGGGGGTAAAAGCAACTAGTATTGTTTTTGTATCAACAACAAATACAAAAGGAGATCTGTGGAACCCCTCACCGTGCTCATCACCGGTTCAACTGGCGGCATCGGCCAGGAGCTAGCCCTCAAATTAGCAGCCGACGGTCACCGCGTCCTGGTCCACGGCCGCAGCTCTGAGAAAGTAGCTCGCACCCTGGAACTGGTAAAGGAAGCATCGACTACTGGAGAGGTTGAAGGCTACCTTGCCGACCTCTCAACCTTAGAAGGGGTCTACAGCCTGGCCCGAGAAGTCAAGCAAAAGCACAGTAGCCTTGATGTACTGATCAATAACGCCGGAATCTTTGCAGGCAAGAAGGAACGGCAGGCCAATGAGCACAACGTTGAGCTGACCTTCATGCTCTCAGTCCTAGCCCCCTACCTGCTGACCCGGGAACTAGAAGGGCTACTAGAGGAGTCAGGCCAGGGGCGGATTATTAACACCTCATCCTACATGCACCACTTTGCCCTAGGAGCCCAGAAGCTGGACTTCGGATTCATCGACTCCTTCAGCCCCTGGCGGGCCTACAATAATTCCAAGCTCTACACCATTTGGCTGACGCGGGCCCTGGCCCGAGAATACACCGACCGAGGTTCCCGCCTGACCATTAATGCCTACCACCCGGGACTGGTCAAAACCAATATCGGAGGTTCAGCAGACCTAAAGAACCCCATCACCCGAGTCTTTGGCAGCCTGATGGACCGGGTTGCAATCAGCCCCCAGGAGGGGGCAGAAACCGGCCACTACCTGGCCCAGTCCAGTCAGGTAGCAGGGGTGAGCGGCTCCTACTTTGATGGCAAGAAAAAAGCCCGGGTTTCTGCCCACGGGTATAGCCAGGCGGTAGCTGACCGCCTGCTTGAATACTGCGATACCGTCCTTCGAAGCTACCGGGCAACTCTAGGAAAATAATGACTGACTCCCCCCTCTTTACAGGCATCAGCTTCAGCTGCGGCCAGCAGGCTAAAAACCGAATCGTCAAGGCGGCCATGAGCGAAGCTATGGCCAAGGCCGATCACAACCCAAGCCCTGAGCATATCCGCCTCTATGCCCGCTGGGCTGCCGGTGGAGCAGGCACCCTCATCAGCGGTAACGTGATGGTTGACCGGCGCTACCTGGGCGAACCGGGCAACCTGGTGCTCGATGCCAAGAGCGACCTTAGAGCCTTTAGGGCCTGGGCAACTGCTGCCACAGGTCAGGGAACTCTGGCCCTAGTGCAGCTAAACCACCCCGGTAAGCAGATGCCTAAGGGTAGTGGTTACCAGCCCATCGCCCCCAGCGCCCAGCCCTTAGAGGGTGAGCTGGCAACCGGTTTTGCCCCGCCGCGGGCCATGACCCTAGCAGAAATCGAAGAAACCATTCAGGCCTTCGTTCTAGCTGCCCAGCTTGCCCAGCAGGCAGGATTTAGTGGAGTGGAAATTCATGCAGCTCACGGCTACCTGATTAACCAGTTCCTCTCACCGGCTGATAACCAGCGCACTGATGCCTATGGTGGCTCCTTTGAGAACCGCACCCGCTTCTTGATGGAGGTTTACACAGGAATCCGACAGGCAGTAGGGAAAGACTTTATTGTTGGTCTCAAGCTCAACGCCACCGATTTTTCAGAGGCCGGCTTCAGCTTTGAAGACAGTCAGCGCGTTCTTGCCCTGATGGAGAAGGCCGGAGCTGACTTTATTGAGATTTCTGGCGGCAACTACTCCAGCCCTGTCTTCGGTGGGGAGGGCACTGAGTTGCTGACCTATGCCAAGGCCCTTGCCCAGCAGACGTCCCTGCCCCTGATCTCAACCGGCGGCTTCCGCTCAGTAGAGGCCATGGAAGAGGCCCTGGCGGAGGGGGTGAGTATGATTGGTCTTGCCCGGCCCCTGGTCCTGAACCCTGAACTACCCACTGAGATTCGCCGCGGGCAGGTTCGCACCTGGCAGACTCCCCGGGTCGGTACCGGCAGTGCAAGGCTTGACCGAGCCTTCCAGTTCCTGCTGAGCATCAGCTACTATGAGGGGCAGATGCGACGGCTAGGCCGGGGGAAGGAGCCGACCAGCTCGACACAGGCCCTGCCCTACCTGCTAGCTACTCTTGTCCATCATGGCCGTTCAGCCCTGCGTCCCCGCCGGGCCTAGCCTGCCCAGCCCTAGCCCGATCCACCCTCTACCCAAACAAAGGATCCTCAATGGATACCAAATTTTCAGTAGCTATCCACACCCTGGTGATGATCTCTGAGACAGAGGATAAGCTCACCTCTGAAACTATTGCCACCAGTGTAGGTACAAATGCTAGCTACATTCGTAAGGTGATTTCCCTGCTCAAAAATGCGGGCCTGCTTGAACGTATCCCCGGCAGCTTTGACTATCAGCTAGGCAAGCCAAAGCAGAACATGACCCTGCTGGATATCTACCGGGCTGTGAATCCCAATATCCATATTGACGTGCACCAAAACGCCAACCCTGACTGCCCGGTTGGCGGTCATATCAATGCCGTACTTGAACCCATTGCGGCCCAGGCTGAAGATGCCCTTGCCCAGCAGCTGGCAGCAATCAGCCTAGATTCGGTGATTGAAGATATTCGGGCCTCTTACCTGGCCCAAGAGCCAACCCCATAGTTTTAACCCACAACCTACTTTCCTGAAAGAGAGAGATGATGAAAGCCTTTACCCTAACCTCCTACAAAGACGGCGGCAGCACTGCCTGGGCTGAGCGGCCGATTCCGGTAGCTGGCCCCGGCCAGGTGCTGATTGAGGTGCGTGCCGCAGGGCTAAACCCCCTAGATGCCATGATTGCCCGAGGGGACTTCAAGCAGCTACTACCCTATAAACTTCCCCTGGTTCTGGGGCAGGAAGTTGCCGGGGACATTCTGGCTGTAGGCAGAGGCGTTAGTAACTTCTCGGCAGGGGATAAGGTCTTTACCCGCCTGCCCATTGAGGCCATTGGCGGCTTTGCCGAGCAGGTGGCTGTAGATGCAAGCCAGGTAGCCCCCCTGCCTGCCGGGCTCAGCTACACGGAGGCAGCCGGGCTGCCCCTGGTGCTTCTAACTGCCATTCAGGCCTTTACTGAAAAAGCTCCCATCAAGCCCGGTGATAAGGTCTTCATTCAGGGCGGCACTGGCGGGCTGGGTTCTATTGCTGTGCAGGTGGCCAAGCACCCGGGCGCAACCGTGGCAACCACCGTCAGTACTAAGAATGTCGAGCTGGCGAAGAGCCTGGGGGCCGATGTGGTCATTGACTACCGCACCCAGAACTATGAGGAGATCATTTCAGGCTACGATATCGTACTCGATACCCTGGGCAAGGGTGAGACGACCCGGTCCATGAAGGTACTGGCCCCCGGTGGCACCCTGGTGACTGTGGTGGGCAACCCCGATACTGATTTTGCTGTTCAACTGGGTAAGAAGGCCCTGAAGCCGGTGATGTGGTTCCTGAGCCGCAAGGAGCGGGCTGCGGCCAAGAAGCTAGGGATTAACTATAAGTTCCTCTTTATGCGGGCAGAGGCCAGCCAGCTGGTGGACTACACCCCTGCCCTAGAGTCGGGGACCATTAAGCCCCTGGTAGCCCAGGTCTTCCCCTTTGACCAGCTTGAGCAGGCCCTTGAGGCTCTGGCTGCTGGTAAGGGCGGGCCTGGAAAAATCGTGGTTGAGCTCTAGCCTGCACGGCTAAGAGATGGGGACGCTGCCGCTCCCATCCCTGCCCTGAGGTGGGGGAGGGGGCGGTGGCGTTCTTTGCTCTAGGCTCCCGTCACCTAAGTCTTCTGTCTCAGGGCTAGGTGATGGGAAACATAGGTTTTGGGGTGGTCTTGGGTGAAAACTCCCTGTAGTCTGTAATTGTATCAACAACAAATACAAAAATAAGGATTCTGATGACCGTCCTCTACCAGAGCGCCAGCACCCAGCAGATTACTGCCGCTAACGGCACCACCTACGCCTACCGTGAGTTCGGTCAGGTCGATAGCACAGCCACCCCCGTGGTCCTCTTCGTTCACCTAGCTGCCACCCTAGAAAACTGGGACCCCCGCCTAGTAGACCAAATCGGCGCCCAGCACCGGGTTATTGCCTTCGACAACCAGGGCGTGGGTGCCTCAAGCGGTCGAGTGCCCACCAGCATTGCGGGCATGGCCAGCGCCGCCCTGGCCTTCATCGACGCCCTTGGCCTGAAGCGCATTAAGCTCTTTAGCTTCTCCCTCGGTGGCTTCATCGCCCAGGAACTCGTAGAGCAGCGGCCCGAACTTGTTGAAAAACTGGTTCTCACTGGCACCGGCGGCCGCGGCGGGGCCGGTATCTCTCAGGTGGTTGGAGTAACCTTCGCCGATATCGCCCGGGCCCAGATTGCCCGTGTAGACCCCAAGCGCTTCCTCTTCTTCAACCACGATGCAGAAGGGGCTGCCGCAGCCCAGGACTTCCTCACCTCCATCAACGGCCGCACCCTCGAGAAGGATAAGCCCATGAGCACCCTAGGCTTCCTGACCCAGCTAGCTGCCATCTACCGCTGGGGTAAGATGCCCAAGGCCCCCCTAGCCTCCTTCATCAGCATGCCCACCCTTATTGCCAACGGCGATGCAGACCGCATGGTGCCCACCGAAAACTCCTACGAACTTCACCACCGTATTCCCGGCAGTGAACTCATCATCTACCAGAACTCAGGCCACGGCGCTGTCTTCCAGTACTACCAGGAATTTGGGCCTAAGGTTCTAGCCTTCCTGGCCGATGAAAAGTAAGAGCAGCTGAGACTAATAGGGATTGACCATGACACACCATCACACCTTTAGCAAGGAATTTTCGGCCTCCATTCTCTTATGGATCCGCCAGGGCATGACCGTTCAAGAAGGCAAGGCCTACTGGGCAGGCGGCCACGCCCACATCATTGCTGCCTCCAAGGGGCTCAAGGAATACCGCCAGCTGCACATCAGCGAAAGCGACCACAGCTTCTGGCCAGCCCGCCCCGGCCTAGAAACCAGCGTGCGAGCAGATCGGCGGATCAACGGCATTGCAGATGTAACCTTCCAAAGCACCCTGGCAGCTACCGCCGGACGGGAACAAACCGCCCTGGCCTTCAAGGACGAAATCAACGTCTTCCGCCGCACCCTCATGTATATCGGCCTGCCCGGCTCAACCCGCTGGTACAGCACCCCGGCCCTAAGGTCTAGCACCCAGCTGCGCGATGTGGTCTTCTTCCGCCGGGCCCAGGGAGCAAAAGGCAGGGACTTTAGGAACTTTATGCACCAGAAGCTAGCTCCCACTGTGCTAGCCCAGGCAGGAATCAGCGAACTGCGCACCGAAACCTTCCTGCCCTGGCACAAGAAAACCTGGGACACCCCCAATGTTGCCCACGATAACCCCAAGGCAGACCGCTACCAGGGGCTGATGGTCATTGGCTTTGAGAGCGAAGCGGCTAGGGCCGACTTCTACCAGCAGGCTGCTCCCGCGCTCAATGCCTCCATCGACGGGGTTGTTAGCGCCATTCACGCCTTCGCCATTGAAGAGACCAAGGTCTTTGTTGAGGATGGCCGCAGGCTCAACCCCTAGGGCTGCTTCTGGTAGAGGGCAGTCAGCCCTTCCAGGCTGGATTGAGCACTAGAGGCAAAAAGCTGATTGAGGGCGCGGGGCGATTCTTTAGCCCCGCGCCTGAACCATTCATCGATAAAGCCGAAGAGGCCGTGGGCGAAAAAAGCCTTGGGGTAGGCAGCATCGTTGGGCAGGTCATCGGTCAAATCAAGTTTGAGCTTGATAGTTTCAAGGACGGTCGAAGCCATCCCCTGCCGGTAAAGCACGGAGTAAAAGGGCTGGTAGTCGTAAAAATGCTGAAAGAGGCTCTCAAAAACCATGGCCGGGTGGGCTGATGGATCATTCTCTAGCTGGTGGGCCCACTGCTGAATGAGTCGGCTAGCTGCCTGAGTCAGCACCTCTTCCTTGGAGTCAAAATGCCGGTAGAAGGAGGCCCGCCCCACCTGAGCATGGGCGCAGAGGGCGCTGATAGTGACCGCCTCTAAGGGCTGGGTGCCTAAAAGCTCCACGAGAGCTTCGGTAATTCTTTGGGCTACAAAATTCTGGGGCCAAGGGGCTGGGGTAGGGGGCATGAGACACTTCCTGTTTCTTTGTCTTATTTCAGGCTCAAAAGGGGTGAGACACTTGTATCACTCCTGGCACCATGGTGAACTATCCAGGAAAGATATTCAAATCACCAGAAAGCCATTCATGAAGCGTCTGCCCAAAATCCTCCTTACCCTGCTCGGTCTTGCCCTAGCCGGCCTCCTGGCCCTGGCCACCGCCATTGCCTTGCCCCCTCAATCGTCGTCAAGGGAATCCAGGCTGCCGTCTACCAGGGGGCTGAGATCAACCCCACCCAGGCCGCAATGGAAACCAGCAGCCACACCCTGGACAAGGGCATTGAGTACGTCAATGACATCCGCTACACCGACTCATTTGCCAAGGGCTTCCTTGACATCCACTACGCACCCGATGCCGATGATCAGACCCCCACTATCGTCTACTTCCACGGTGGCGGATTTTTCGCTGGCGATAAGGCAATCGGTGACCCCCTGGCCGTCAACGACGATGCAAACTACCTGCTGGAACAGTTCGTCCTGCAGGG
>JAXDRN010000116.1:0-25033 GCA_034090985.1 Rothia sp. (in: high G+C Gram-positive bacteria)
TCGGGCTGGTGCGCGTTCCCCACCGGGGGGGATGGGCCGCTGCGCTTTTTCCTGCCCCCTTTGTTACTAACAAAATGGGGGCGGGGCCGGGTTGACGAATTTTCAACGGGCCCCGGCCCCTTCTAGAGTAGGCAAGCCTAGGCTAGATAAGCCAGCTAGCTCAGCAAGGCCAGCCTGGGCTTAGGGCTAGTTCTAAGGCTAGTCCTGAGAAGGCTTAGGCGTAGTTCTGGGCAATGAACTCTTCAGCGCCAGAGCTCAGGGCAGAAAAGACCCGGCCAATCTGGGGCTCAGCAGCTGCCGCAATCTTCTTACCGATCAGGGGAATGGAGCAGTTAACCTGGCCCTCAACCTGAATCTGGGTGCTCTCACCGTCAGCGGTCAGGGTCTGGCGGGCGCTACCGGTGACCGGAACACCCTTAACGGAAACCTCAGAGTTGATGGTCCGTGAACCGTCAGCCGCGGGGGCTGAAACCTGATCAACCTGGGTCATGCTAATGCCGTTAGAAACGCCGGGGATCTTCTTGGCCATATCAGGGATTCGGTCAGCAGGTACGGCCCGAACAGTAGTTGCGGTGAAGGCACCGGCAGGGTCGCCCTCAAGCTGGAAGGACTCGAAGGTAACCCGAACCTTCTCACTTGCAAAACGGGCAAAGTTTTCATCAGCGAAGGCCCGAATCACCTGGTCGATAGGGGCCTGGATGGTAGTGGTGCTCTGAACAGCCATAGGGTGTCCTTTCAAGGGGAGTGAATTGATAGGGATAGCTTAATTCTAAGGTCTGGCTGCCGCTAAGAGATCAGAGGCAGCCAGACTCTCAGGAAGGTCTTAGCTCTTACGCAGGCCAGCGATAATCTGACCCAGGCGGCGGAAGAAGCCACTGTGATCAGCTACCGCAATGTTAGAAATAACCTGGCTCAGGTTGCTTGCTGCCTGATCATTGCCGGGAACCCGGTAGGTTCCCTTCAGGGAGTCCGGGTCAGCGAAGGCGGCATCAAGCTTATTCTTCAGGTCCTCAGCGCTGGTGACCACGATTGTTTCGCCGTGGGTTTCCATAACCCGTGAGAACTCAACCTGGTGGTCATCAACTACCTCATTGAGCTTAGACTGGCGGGGTACAGCCAAGGGGATAGCCCCAACCTCGCGGGCGTCAAGAATGGAGCCAGGCCCACCCTGGACCACTACAACCTTTGCTGCCCGGTAAAGGTCAAGGAGCTCAGCCCTGGGCATCCGCTCAATAGCGTCAGCGTGCTTGGGCGGGGCGGTAAAACCGTGCTGGACCAGGGCTTTTACCTCAGGGCGTTCACTAAGGTAGGCATCAACCCACTCAATGAGCCGGTCAAAGTGGTGGTGGTCGGTTCCTAGAGAGACAACTAGGTCATAAGATTTCTGTTCAGACATCTTCTGCCTCCTTAGAGAATATGGCCGATATTGACAGCTTCAGGGAAGGTCTTCTTCTGCTCATCCCACTGGACCACAAAGAGGTCACTGATGGGGTAGCACATCCGGCCGGTCATGGTAGGCATGGTAATCCGGTCGTAGGCCTCAATGAAGACAGTCTTAATACCAAGAAGTTTGGCGATCAGGAAGAAGGGCACAGCAACAGCTGCCCCGGTAGAGACCACAACATCTGGCCTTTCCTTACGCAGTACCCTCCAGGCAACTCCCACATTGCGAATAGCGTTGGGGATATTGCGGGTGGTAGGGAAGTGAACCCAGTAGGTTCTTTCCCCCTCAAGGGCTGACTTAACTTCAGGTAGTTCAAAGGTTGCCCAGGCCCGGTCGTGGTCCTTCCAGAACTTATCTAGGGCAATCAGCTGGGCCAGGTGGCCACCTGCGCTGGCGGTGAGTAGAACTTTCATGGCTCCTACTTCTGGTCAGAAGGGCCGTCAAAGTAGACGGGGATGACGGTAACTGATTCGTCAAGGGTTAGCTCCTGGAAGAGGCGGCTAGCACCCTTAACGGTGGATTCAGAGGTGAAGGGAAGAAGAAGGACCTTAGTGAAGTCGGTGGTCAGCATTACCTTGGCCAGGGAGGCGTTGGCGGGGGTCTCAAAGATGACCGGGGCGTTGGTGGTAACCAGCTCTTCAATCTGACCGTTGTTCAGGGCCATGAAGGCATCAGCGTCAGCAATAGAGTACTTGTCGCTGGTCAGGGCCTCAGTGGTGAGGGTGGTCAGGGTGTGGGCTGCACCGGCGGTGGGGGAGTAGATGGTCAGACCAGCAACCTTGTTGCGGTCCAGGTTGCCATCAGCTGCACCCAGGCGGCGTAGAAGCTGGGCCAGGGACTCCTGGGGATCCTGGGGATCAATAACAGAGACGGGCAGGCCAGAGATCTCAGAAAGACGCTGGGAGTAGGCCAGGGTGCGGTTGGCCCGGTCCAGCAGGTAGGCGGCAACAAGGCCCAGGAGCAGACCTAGGCTGGCGCCAACAAAGCCGGCCTGGGCCCAGGAGAAGTTAGAGGGGCTAGAGGGAGCTGCTGCCCGGGAGATGATGGTACCGGTGTCAGTTGAGATAGCTTCAATGGTCAAGATGGCCTGGTCTACCAGGGAGTCAGCGATACCTTCAGAGACTGAATCAATGTTCTGGCGGGTCTCTTCGCGGCTGGCCTTAATGGTGTCGGAGCGGTGCTTGAGGTAGGCCTCGGCAACAGCGTTGGCAATGTCAGCTGACTTTTCGGGGGAGTCAGAGTTGACAATGATATCCAAGATGGTGCTGTTGGAGTGGCCAGCAGCAGTAACCTGCCCCTTGACGGTGGAGTAATCCATGCCCAGGGAGTCAGCTGCGGTCTGAAGCACTACGGCTGAGCCGGCGATAGCTTCTTCAGTGTCCATGTCAATTGAGCTAGAGCTGTTGGTTCGAAGGCCGTTAGCTCCAGAGCTGGGCTGGGTGACGTTGATGACGGCCTTAGCCTCGTAGGTGTTAGGTGAGGCTAGGCCAACGATGGCACCCAGAATAGCGAAGACCAGGACGCTAGCTAGGATAACAACCTTGCGGCGGGCGATACGCTTCAAAGCGGTACCCAGAGAGACTGGTTCTGCCTGCTGGGGCTGAGCCTGTGGGAATTGTGGGCTTTCCATATACGGGGGTATTCCTTCCAAGGTGGTTAGGTCGCCTAGCGGCGAAGCTTCCGAGTGAATGAGTTAACAAGTTTTTCGAGTCCTACCTTTGACCTAAAGCGATAGATCAAAAGCAGGTAGAGGGGCATGACCAGCAGGAGGTAAGCCAGCAGGGCCCACCAGCTAGTGCCAAGGAGGAAGAGGAGAATCCCTGCCCCAAGGGCTGGGGTCCCTCCTGCCAGGGCCATAATGGGTAGCACCTCTTTAAGCTGGGGCCGGATACCTAGGATCATGTACACCTGGTAGGTGGCTAGTCCGCAGTCTGCCAGGACTGCCGCCGCCCAGGCGGTTGCTGCTCCTTGCAGGCCCCAGAGGGGAATGAGTGTTAGGTTCAGGGTCAGAGCTAGGGCCAGGGCTGTGAGCTTGTTATAGAGCTGCCAGCGGGCCTTACCGCTCATCAAAAGAACGCTTTGAACCCCTCCTGCTGCCATCTGAACCAGCATTGCTGCTCCAATAATGTAGAAGAGGGGGGCCCCTGCTGTAAAGCCGGAGCCAAAGAACCCTAGAATCAGGTGGCCGAAGGCGGCCAGGCTGATAAAGAAGGGCCAGCCAACACAAATAAGGATTTGGGTTGCTGAAACAAAGATTCGGCTGGCCTTCTGACGGTCAGCTAGGGCTATGGCCGCTGAAATTTCAGGGCCAGTGACCACCCGAGCTGTGTGCTCTACCATGGCACCTACCCGGACGCAGCGGTTCACTGCCCCGTAGATACCACTGGCTGCAGGGCCAAGGAAGAGACCAATCAGAAGAACATCGATCCATTCGAGCACGGTCTCAACCATGGCTGAGACCCCTCGAGCTGAGCTGAAGGCCCAGAAACTTTTTGCTGTCTCAAGACTTGCTGCCGCTGGGGCCGGCTGGCTGGCTGCCGGGGCCGGGGCGGCTGCCTGGGAGGGGGTAGGCTGCTGGTTTGCCTGCTGGCTAGCATCCTTCTTCTCTGCAGCCTGGTCCTCTTGAGCCTGATTGCCTGCCATATGCCGGGGCCGGTAACGGACAATCCCGGTCTGGGCGGGCATGTAGCGGCGAACCCAGATCAGGGCCAGGAGCAGAACCAGAATCACCGGCAGGGACCAGGCCAAGGCCAGGTAGATCATGCTGCCAGAGAGGAAGACCGCTAGGCCAACGGCAAGGATCCGCAAAGTAGGCAGAAGGGCGCTTTGAAGGAAGGTGAATTCAACCGTGTGCCCCAGGCCCCGAAGAGCCCCAAAGCAGAGGGTCATCCAGGTAGCAAAGATCAGGAAGGGCGCTGCCACAAAAATCGCAGTTCTCTGCTGGTCAGAGAGGTCTGGGCTGATCTGAGGCAGGGCTAGGGCTAGGGCTGCTAGGGTCAGCAGAAGAGCAAAGAGGGTTGCCGGAATAAAGGCAAAGCGCAGCAGCTTAGGCAGCATATGGTAGCGGCCTAGAGCCCGCTGGGCGCTGATGGTTCGAACCAGGCCGGTATCTGCCCCAAAGACAGAGAGGGAGATGGCAATGGCAAAGAAGGCCATGATCTGGAAGAAGGCACCAGCACCAGCCTCACCTACCCCGTTAGAGACAATGAGGGTCGCGGCAAAGGCAGCCGCTGAACCGTACATGACATAGAGGGTAGAGAAGGCTCCACTCTTTGCTAGGGACCGGGCCACTTAGAGGCCCTCCCGGTAGGCCCTTGAGCGGATCATGATGATAGAGCTGAGCATCAGGGTGCTGAGCTGAATCACGTCAAAGGAGTAGAAGGTAACAACTGCAAGAGCTGCAACAACCACCGAGTGAATCCACAGGCCGCTATTGGTTGCAATGGGCCAGGAGTAGACCAGGGCTGAAAGAAGGTAGGCCAGGAAGAGGCCTAGGCCTACAAAGCCAAAGCAGAACATGAGGGCCCAAATCTGGCCCTGGGTGCCCATAGAGACACCTACGCTGTCAGCCATCCTACTAGTTCCGTAGCCTACAAGGGGGGAGCGGAGGGTGTACTCAAAGGTCAGCTCGTAGAGAGAGGCCCGGCCACCGGTTGAGTCTGAGTACTGCTGGCGGCCTAGGATCTTTTCCACAGCCCCAGAGACAATCAGGAAGGTCACTGCTGCAACAATAACAGCTAGGCCCAGGCCTAGGGGCTTCCACTGGCCCTTGAGGAAGAGGCGGAAAAGCACGTAGGCGAAGGCGGCCCCGATACCAATGAACATACCCCGGTTAGAGGTAGCAACAGCAGGCAGCAGGGAGAGGCCCAGCAGGGCAGCTAGGGCCAGCTGGGCCTTGCGGTTTTTCAAGCTGACCAGAACCCCAATGACCAGGGGGGTCAGCAGGGCGTAGGCTACACCCCAGGAGTTAGCGTAGGGGAAGGGGGCAGAGGGGCGAACGTAGGCTTCTTCAACACCCCAGGGCTTTTGAACTTCAGCCATAGGCGGCATGACGTAGTCCCTGACCAGCTCGTTATTGAGCAGGGAGCCGGGCATAATCAGGCTCATGGGGGTTGTGATCCGCAGGTTCGGCAGGGCCATGGCCACGAAACCCAGCAGCACAACAGTGAGCCAGACTACAAAGAGGCCGCCGATCATCTGCCGGGCAGAGACTCGCTCCCTGGCGTTGAAGTAGTAGAGGCAGTAGACCCCAACGTTGAAAAGGTTCATGTAACGCTGGAACCAGCCCAAGAATTCAGAGGCTGAATTGATCGAAACAACACAAATCAGGGCCCAGAAGACCAGGGCAAGCCAGATCCACAGGACTGAATGAACCAAGACCCGGCGGCGCATGATCATCAAAATCACCATGATGACCGACAGGATGGTGGGGGCAAACTGCATGAGGCCAGCTAGCCAAATGAGGGGCAAGCCGTAGAAGAGGGTCAGCAGGGGCCAGGCAGGCAGGGGAGCTCCGTGGCTAGCTGCCTGCCAGCTCAGAAAGCGGTTACTGACCTGGCGTGGGGGAGAGCTAAGAGTCATTCCTTAGAGTCCCCGCCCGGTCTTGTTAACAGCTGCAAGGAGGGCAGAGGGGCTGGCTAGTCCCAGTGCCACCGGTAGGGCAGCCCAGGCCCTGAGCTGGGTAGGATCCCGGCGCAGGGTGGAATTGACGTAGGCCAGGGCTTCCTTCTTGTTGCCCAGGGCTGCATGAATGAAGGCGATCTGGCCGCTAATGCGGGCCAGACCCTTGGGGTCAGTTTCAAATTCGGGGAACTTCTGAAGCAGGTAGGTCAGGCCAGCTGCCATGTTCTCCCACTTGCCGGCAAAGAAGGAGGGCCGGTCCCAGAGAATCAGCACCAGGGGCTTTTCTACAGAAAGGACATCTCCGAACTTGGTGGCCCGCAGTAGAAGATCATAGTCTTCGCCGTAGGCAGCAGGAAGGTCCTCGTCTACCAGGCCTACCCGGCCCATCAGGTCAGCCTTGCGGTAGAGCATGGCTGAGGGGTGGATTTCAGTAATGCGGGAGCGCAGAAAGTCAGCGAAACTGGCCCGGACTGGGGCTAGACGGTCAATGTCCTTGCCGCCTGAACGTACCCTAATGCCTGAAGAGATAGCGATAGCCTCAGGGTTTTCTTCCCAGAGGTTAATCTGGTCTTCTAGCTTGCTGGGCAGCCAGTAGTCGTCGTCATCGCAGAAGCCAAGAATCTGGCCGGTTGCTGCCTCAATGCCGGTGTTGCGGCCACCTGCCAGCCCCTGGGGGTGGGTGTTGGGAATGGTCCGTAGGCTGCGGTTGGCTGGAACGGCGACGTCTGAGAGGTTGTCAATGTCTACATGGTCGAAGACAACCAGAACTTCTACCGGGCCCTGGTAGGTCTGATCAAAGATTGCCTGGACTGCTGTGCGCAGAAGTTCAGGGCGCTTGCCGTTGGTTGCAATGATGGTTGAAACGGTCTGCATTAGGCACCTGCCGGGGTTGAGAGAGTGATGAACTTACGACGCATTGAGAGCAGAACGGTTGCTGCGTTGCCTACAAAGAGCAGGCCGTAGACCAGGATAAAGCCCCAGCCGGTTCCCCAGAAGATAAAGATCCAGCAGAAGGTGCCAGCATCCATGTGCAGGTTGATGAAGGATCGCAGGTTGCCCCCTGCTGCCGGGGCGGCGGTGCCCCGGTTGTTCCTGAGCTGTTCGGCTAGGATCTGGCTCATGAAGTGGCCGGTGATCAGGACGGTGAAGGCTAGGGGTAGCCACCAGATCTGCCAGCTATCGAGAGGGAAGGCGGCGGGGAACTTGATCATGCCAATAAGGATGGTCAGGTGCATGGCCGGGGTGCGCATGGAGTCAACAACGTGGTCTAGCCATTCACCGGCGGGTGAAGAGGCTCCGGTGACGCGGGCTACCTGGCCGTCTGCTGAGTCTAGGGCGTAGCCTAGGGCAAAGAGCAGGGCCACGCCCAGGCCTAGACCTAGGCTGGGTGGGAAGACGATCATCAGGGCCATGCCAGCTAGGGAAACTGAGGCGCTGAGGGCTGTTACCCCATTGGGGGTGATGCCAAACTTGACGGCTGCTGCTGCAAAGACTCGGGCGACCTTGCGGTTGACCCAGCGGGTGTAGGCCGGAACCCCAACCCCTGACTTTTGGGCTGAGTTGAGTTGGCGAAGAGTGTCCCTAAATCCCTGGGGGGCAGATGTGTGCGTCCTAGTCATTGACCCTTGATGTCCTCTATCTCGATACAGGTGATTGCGAAGTGTACTGGCCGGCCTTCTGCTGGCAGGGGCCGGGGCGGGTCTTGGGGATAGACCCAGACTTACTATTTTAGATTACTGTGAAACTAAAATACAGGTGAATTTATGTCTACAAGCTTTAGGCAGACAGGTTAAGTTTACCCTTGTCGGGCTCAATCTGTGAGTTTGCTTCTGTCAGGTCTTAGAAGAGCTCTGGCCCGTACCAGGATCTGGTACGGGCCAGAGAAACAAACCTAGCTGGTTTATGCCTGGCTTATGCCTTGCTCAAGACAGCTTCAAGGTCGAAGGTTGCGCTATCAGAGCGGCTGGCAGAGTGAACCTCAACAGCGATCACGTTCTTGCCAGTCTTAAGCTGGCTGGCAGGAACCTTGACGGTGATGGGGGTTGCCTTAGCCAGGGAGTAGATGACCGGGCTGCTTGCTGCGGTGTTAGGCAGGGCGTTGGCAATCAGGTTGGAGCGGTGAACTTCGCTGCCATTGACGTAGATTGCAATGCCATCATCAGCGTAGGTGGTCAGAACCAGTTCCTGGTTAGCCTGGGGGGTCAGCTGAACTTCCTTACGGAGCATCATTGACATAGGCTGCCCAGTCCAACCGAACTGAACGCGGGTTGCCAGTGAGAACTCGCCCCAGCCGATGGAGGACTTACCGCTGTACCAGGTGGCGGTGTTGTAGGAGTAGTCCAGGTTGCGCCAGGTACGGTCGTACTCGTTGAAGAGGCGGAAGGTTACATCCCAGTTGTCGCCTGAGCTAACAAGCTGAACATCAGCAGGCTCAACGGGTTCAACAGGCTCAACCGGGGGAGCCGGATCGGGGTTCTCTTCCACTACAGGAGGAGTGGGCTGCTCGGTGATTTCTTCAATGGGGGCCACTGAAGGGTTGGCGGTAGGTTCTACAGTGGGCTCTTCAGTAGGCTCAACGGTAGGTTCTACGGTGGGCTCAGGGGTGGGGACTACCTCAGGGGCAGGAGCCAGAACGCCGGCAGTAGAGGCTGAGATGTTGCCATTGACATCAGCTACGCGAACAAAGTAGGTGGCATCCTCAATAGCAGGGATTTCAATGCTGGTTGAGGTGGTTGATGCTACAACCCGGTCGTTGCGCAGAATCTGGTAGGTGACACCGCGCTCTGAGACGCCGGTCCAGGTCAGCTTGTGGTTGCTGCCTTCAGCAGTGACCTGCAGGTTGCGGGCAACTGCTGGAGCCTTGGAGTCGTTAGGGGCGTAGCGGGCAAAACCAACAGTTGCCTGGGTGCCGCTGTAGCCTAGGGAGCGGGTGATGTCGCCACCAACCCAGAGGGTGCCGGTAGAGTCGGTGAAGGTTGCCCACACGCCGTGGCCCTTAGCGCCCTGGATAACAGGGTTGAACTGGGGCAGGATTTCGCCGGTCTGGGCGTCAAAGGCAGCTACCAGACGGACCATGTTGACAGCGGTGGTGGCAGTATCAAGCCAGGGCTTGTTGAAGTCGCTGGCGTTGGAGTAGATCCAGTCACCACAGTGGCAGGCTGCAAAGAGCACACCGTTGTTGTTGAGGGATAGGTCCTGGAAGTCGCCACCGCTCTTGGTGATAGCGGTTGAGAGGCGGTTAGAGAGGTTGGACTTATCGTACTGGGCTACCAGGTGCTCTGCACCGCCAGCCCAGATGGAGTTACCTGCATCCTGAACGTCGAACTGGAAGCCGTCGCTAGTGCGGCGGGTATCGTTCTTGTAGGAAAGCTTCCAGGTCCAGTCCTGGGCCAGGGCACCGGTGGTGGGATCCAGGTAGGCTAGCTTCCAGGAGTACTTGTCATTGACAGTGGTGAAGTAGCCGCCAATGGCAACGCCTTCATCGCTGGCAGATACACCGTTGACGGTGCCGTTAGTGATCGGGCGCCAGTTCCAGTCCACTCCATTGTTGCTCAGCCGGTAGCGGGCAACGTTACGGGAGTAGGCGTAGGTGGCAGAGGTTGCACCCTTGACGTGGGTGAAGCTACCGCCAATGTAGACGTAGCCGTTGTGAACGTCGATGGACTTAACAAAGGCCTTGCCGCCGGTGGTGCGGTTGACAATATCCCAACCCATGGAGGTATCTACCTCACCGGTTACAGGGTCAAGAATGACAAAGCCGTTAGCGGGCTGACCGTTAACCTGGGTAAATTCGCCACCCACAGCTAGCTTGCCGTTGGGCAGGGGCTCAATTGCCTTAACCTGGCCGTTGAGCTGGGGGGTGAAGCTGCGAACCAGCTCACCGGTGTTAACGTTGTAGCCGGCAATGAACTTCTGGTAGACCTTCTCACCGCTGACGTGCTCAACGTATTCAAAGTCGCCACCGGTAAAGACGGTATCGCCCAGCTGGTTAATGGCCTGAACCCGGGTGTTCATTTCGGTGTAGCGGCCAGTACCTGAGGTGGGGCTGGTCCGCCAGGTGACCTTGGAGGAGAAGCTAGAGGGCAGGGAACGCTGGGTTACTTCAGCTGTACCTTCCTGGCCGTAGGCAGTCAGGTTGAAATCAGCCTGGGTAATCTGAGGCCGCAGGTAAACCTGGGTAAAGGGGATTGCGTAGCCCTGGGTGCCCTGGGACCAGAGGTAGGAGTCTGCTGCGCTGCTACCAGTGATGCTCTGACCGTAGGCAAAACCTAGCTTCCAGCCGTTGTGGGACTGGGCGTAGAAGTTATTAGCCAGGTAGAAGGAGTTGAAGTTATTCAGACGGCTTTCGCTCATAGCTAGACTGAAGTCGCCACCCATGGTGGGATCATTGTCGTAGCGCAGGTTCGTCCAGTAGTGGTAGGCAGACAGGGTCCAGTTCCAGCTCTCGGTGCGAGAACGAGTGGCATACATGTTCTGCCAGACGGTGCCCTCTACGTTGCCGGCCCGGGTAAAGCGGACTCCGTCAGCTAGTTCATCAACCCGCTTACCGCCCAAAAGGTCAGTAACGGTTTCTGAAGAGAGCTGAACTGGGCTGAAGGCATCAGTTCCGTCAGGGTTGTTGTAGAGCTCGCTGGGGTTGCCCTTACCGGTGTAGCTTTCGGTCCAGCCGTCACGGCCGCGGCCGATCATAACCCAGCCGCCGCCAGCGGTTTCCTGGTCACAGTAGAACTGGGCAGGAGCGTCCATCTGGGGAGTCCAGAGCCAGTAGGTACCAGACTCGGAGTCAGGGTTGTTCTGCTTAATTTCAAAACAGGAGGCTGCGGCAGTTGAGCTGCTGAGGCCATCTGGGGTGGTGCCGTTATTTGCCTGGGCAATAGGTACGAAAGTTGCACCTAAGCCTAGGGTGAGGGCACCAACTGTTAGTTTGGTGAGAAGAGATGGTTTTTTCATGATTTAGCAATCTGCGTCGTTGGGGAAGTCATGGGCTGCGATTTTCCAGGTGCCCTGATCTTCTACGAGAGTGAAAATGTTAAGGGAGCGGGTGGGGCCAGAAGTAGGAACCTGGTTTCCGTTTTCGTCAAGGATCTTGACATTGGAGGAGTCCAGGCAGACCTCTAGGATTTTTGCTGCCTTATCTTTGTACTGGCCATCAGCCAGTCGGGGGGTTCCTACAACCGTTGAACTGCCTTCAACCTTCCAGCCACTGAGGGCGTATTCGGTGGCTGTTGCCAGATACTGGTCTAGGGCGCTATCACTTGCCTTAGCCTCAAGAGCTGAGACTGCTTCGGCAGAGATGTAGTCGCGGGGGGTCTGGTTTTCAGCAGCGAGGTCTTCGCTGTTTGAAACAATTTCATCGCCAGAATCTACAGGGAGGTCTTCCTGGATAACCGGCTCGATAGTAGAGAAGATGTCCTGAACACCGGTGTAGAGGTCCTTGGTGGTGTTTACCTCAGGGGCGTCTAGGGCTACCTGGCTAGCACTGGCTAGGGCCTGGGCTGCAGGATTGGTTTCTACCAGGGCCTCTTGGGCGGCCTGGTCTTCTTCACTGGCCTGGCTTGCTTCTGCAGTAGCTGAGGCAGAAGAGCTTGAGCTTGCCTGGCTAGTAGAGGCTGAGGCGCTAGCAGCGCTTGTGGAGGCTGAAGAGCTGGCAGGGGCTGCTGAGCTTTCATCCTGGTTAGAAGATCCACAGGCGCTGAGGGTCAGGGCCAGGGCGGCAGTGCAGGCAAGGAGACCTGCAGAGCGGCTGGCCGCTGAGCTAAAAAAGGACGCAGGGGTCCCTAGTGTTTTCATAGTATCCCTCAAATATTTGGTGCGGTTAGCTGTTAGGGGTAGGTAGCCTTCGTCCGTGCGATAAGAGAAGTTTTTTAGCTGTACCTGCCGCCTAACTACAACTTCCATCCTAGCTGGAGAAGGGGGCTCTGAGTAGGCAAAATTCCTTTATTACCTAGTAGTAACTTTAGGGGACAAATTACTATCGCCTGCAAGTGTTTTGTGGGGTGGATGAGGGGGCCTGGCTGGAAAAAATCGGCCACTTTACCCCCTAAGGGCCCGCAGGAAGCCAGTAGGCTGTATAAATTTCCCCAAGAGGCAGACAGGTGGCCTGCTCAGCCTGGTCAGGTGAGGGGTGTGGGATAAAATGGGGTCTGCCCTTAGACCAGCCCAGAGGGGGAAAACTCATGTCCTTAGAGGGAATCAGCCAGGCCCTGGCAGAAGAAAGCAGCTACGCAAGCATCATGGCCCAGCTGGCCAAGAACCCAGCTGCCCGCCCAGAGGAATTCCTAATTGGCTGCCCAGACGGGGCCCGGCCCTTCATCCTAGCCGGCCTGGCCCAGAAGCTCAGGGAAGAAAGCCCCAGCGGCCAGAAGCTCAAGGGCCAGCAGCCTATCATTTTGGCCGTCCTAGCTACCGACCGGGAGGCAGAAGACACCGTCACCGCCCTCAACTGCCTACTGCCGGCCGGGGCTGCCCAGCTTTTCCCCGCCTGGGAGACCCTACCCCACGAGAGGCTCTCCCCCCGCAGTGACACCGTAGGCCAGCGCCTCTCAGTGCTCAGGGCCCTAGCCCAGGGCGGCCCCCAGGCCCCCCACATCCTAGTAGCCCCAGTCCGCTCCCTCCTACAGCCCCTGGTGGCCGGCCTAGAAAAGATGGAACCGGTTAGCTTCCGCCAGGGCCAGGAACAGGATTTCAAGGCCCTGATCAAAGACCTAGGGGCAGCAGCCTACTCCCGGGTAGACCTGGTCTCTAAGCGAGGGGAATTCGCTGTACGCGGCGGAATCATTGACCTCTTCTCACCCACCGCAGACCACCCGGCCCGCATAGAGTTCTTTGGCGACGAAATCGAAAGCATCCGCTGGTTCTCTGTAGCCGACCAGCGCACCCTAGCTAAGGCTGATCACCCCCAGGAACTCCTAGCCCCACCCTGCCGGGAACTGCTCATCACCCCAGCGGTCATGAGCCGGGCAGCCCGCCTGCAAGAAAGCCTGCCAGGGGCTGCCGCCATGCTCGAAAAAATCGCCGGCGGCATCTACGTTGAAGGCATGGAATCGCTCATTCCCCTTCTGGCTGATGAGCTTGTAACCCTTCTAGACCACCTGCCGGCCGGCTCCCTGCCCCTCATCTGCGAACCAGAGAAGGTTCGCCTGCGGGCTAAGGATCTACTGGCAACCAACCAGGAATTCCTTCTAGCCGCCTGGGACTCAGCCAGCGAGAGTAACCAGGCCCCCATTGACCTGAGCGACCAGGGCCTAGAAGGGCTCAGGGCCGGAAGTTTCCGCCCCCTGCCCTCCCTGCGCCAGGCAGCCCTAGAGAAGGGCCTAGGCTGGTGGGCCATGACCGCCCTGGGCCTAGATACAGCCCTTGAAGACGGAATCGACTCCATCCAATTGGCCGCCCGCCTACCCCACACCTACGCAGGGCAGGTTCAGGAACTGCTCACAGAAGTAGGTAAGAAAATCTCAGAAGGCTGGCGCATTACCGTCGTCACCCAGGGCCCGGGCCCCCTCAACCGCCTTCTTGACCTCTTCCAGGAGGCCCAGATACCGGCCAGCCGCCTTCAGGCCCTCACCCGCCCCCCTGAACCGGGCATCATAGAAATGACCACAGCCTCCCTCAACCAGGGCTTTATGATGGACGGCCCCCGCCTAGGCCTGCTCACAGAAGCAGACATACTGGGCAGAAGCTCCCCCTACGCCAGCGCAGACCTGCGCGGCAACCGCCTGCCAGTCCGCCGCCGAAAGAAGGCCGTTGATCCCCTGAGCCTGAAGGTAGGAGACTACGTTGTTCACGAACAGCACGGAATCGGCCAGTTCCTAGAACTCATTCAAAGGCCCATCGCAGGGGCCAACGCCCCCCTAGGGCAGCCCAAGCCCATGAAGGAGTACATGGTCCTTGAATACGCCCCCTCCAAGCGCGGTGGGCCCAAGGACCGGCTCTTTGTTCCCTCAGACCAGCTGGACCTAGTCTCAGCCTATGTAGGAGGTGAGGCACCCGTCCTGTCAAAAATGGGTGGATCAGACTGGGCCAAAACCAAGTCCAAGGCCCGAAAGGCCGTCAAGGAAATAGCAGCTGACCTGATCAAACTCTACTCAGCCCGCCAGGCCAGCCGGGGCCACGCCTTCGGGGAAGACACCCCCTGGCAGCGGGAACTAGAAGAAGCCTTCCCCTACCAGGAAACCCCCGACCAGCTCCAGGCCATCAACGAGGTCAAGGAGGACATGGAAAAGGAAGTGCCCATGGACCGGCTGATCTCAGGGGATGTAGGCTACGGAAAAACCGAAATCGCCGTACGGGCAGCCTTCAAAGCTATTCAGGACGGCAAGCAGGTTGCCGTCCTGGTGCCGACCACCCTACTTGCCCAGCAACACTATGAAACCTTCACCCAGCGATTCTCGGGCTTTCCGGTCAGCGTCAAGGTCCTTTCCCGCTTCCAAAAGGCTAAGGAGGCAGCTGACATTACCGAAGGGGTCAAAAACGGGTCAGTAGACCTGGTTGTTGGCACCCACCGGATTCTCTCTGAGGCCCTGGACTGGAAGGACCTAGGGCTGGTCATTATTGATGAGGAACAAAGGTTCGGTGTTGAGCACAAGGAACGGCTCAAAACCCTGCGCACCAACGTTGACGTTCTAGCCATGAGCGCCACCCCCATTCCCCGAACCCTAGAGATGTCTCTAACCGGAATTAGGGAAACCTCAACCCTAGCCACCCCGCCTGAAGAACGCCACCCGGTACTCACCTTCGTAGGGCCCCGAAGCGACCAGCAAATCAGGGCGGCAATCCGCCGGGAACTGATGCGAGAGGGCCAGGTCTTTGTGGTTCACAACCGGGTCTCTAGCATTGAAGCAACAGCCCAGGAAATCCAAAAACTGGTTCCCGAAGCTAGAATCGCTGTAGCCCACGGGCGGATGAGTGAATCCCGGCTTGAAAAAATCATTGTGGACTTCTGGGAACGGAAATTCGATGTTTTAGTTTCAACCACCATTGTTGAAACCGGCCTAGATATTTCAAACGCCAACACCCTGATTGTAGACCAGGCCCAAAACTACGGCCTATCCCAGCTCCACCAGCTCAGGGGTAGAGTGGGCCGGGGCCGGGAGCGGGCCTACGCCTACTTCCTCTACCCAGCAGAGAAAATGCTGACCGAAGTAGCCCAAGAACGCCTCAAGGCGGTTGCCACCCACAATGAGCTGGGGGCCGGTATGCGCCTGGCTATGAAGGACCTAGAAATCAGGGGAGCTGGCAACCTGCTAGGCGGCGAACAGTCAGGGCATATCGCTGGGGTAGGTTTTGACCTCTACCTGCGCCTGGTCGGTGAAGCTGTAGCTAACTTCCAGCAGGGGGAGGCCGAAGAGGCAGTAGCAGAAATCAAGGTTGACCTTCCGGTCAACGCCCACCTGCCCCACAGCTATGTCAGCTCCGAGCGCCTGCGCCTGGCAGCCTACCGGCAGATCGCCCAGGCCCTGACCCAGCAGGACCTTGATGAGGTGAGAGAAGAGCTCCTGGACCGCTACGGGCCCCTCCCAGAACCTGTAGAGAACCTCTTTAGGATCGCTGCCCTGCGCCAGCAGGCCCGCTCCCTGGGCCTCAGCGAAATCGTGGCCCTAGGCCCTAAGGTCCGCTTCTTCCCGGTCAATGACCTCGCTGAATCCCGCCAGATGAGGCTCAAGCGGCTCTACCCCGGCGCCCAGTACCGGCAGGTGCCTGGAACCGAGAACTGGCAGATCCTTCTTCCCCGCCCCCAGGCAGGGGGCCTAGGCTCCCAGGGGCTGGTTGACCAGGCCATGGTGGACTGGGCTGAGCAGCTTCTCTTCCAGATCCTGCAGGCCGGCCTAGCTGAGGCATAAGAAGGGGGTGGCCCACCAAACTGGTGGGCCACCCCTTAAAACTCTCAGGACGGTCTACTTGAGGAAGAGATCCTTACCGCCGGTGTGAACCTTCTCGTTAGTCTTAGAAGGCAGGAACCAGAGGGGAATAATAAAGGTAGCTGCGTAGAGCACTACTGCAACAGTCCACCAGATCCAGCCGCCATCAGGGTACAGGCCCAGGGTGTAGAGGCAGGCGAGGAGGAGGACAAAGCAGAGAACAAAGATGGCGATGTTAGAACCCAGCTCCTTAGTGCCGGAGTACTGGGGGGTGCCATTGCGCTCGGGAGCGCCAGAGGCCTGAATCTGTGACATAAGACTGATTCCTTCGTGGTGTGTACTTTATTACTCAGTATAGGTGCTCTGCTGGGTCTTTGCACCCTATTACCTTGAGGCTTATTCATAAGGGTAGGTGAAGCAGGTTCACAGCGAAGCTGCTGGCTCGGTGGCTGGCGTGAATCGCCTTGTGAGCGAAGCGAACCAGGCGAGAGGGTTGGCAGATGAAGCGAAGCGGGTGCGTCAGCACTCAAGAGCGAGCGGAATCACCTGAGCTTGCGAAGGTGTGAGCCTGCGGAACCCCTTATGAATAAGCCTCCTTGAGAAAGTAGGGACTGATGGGCTAAGAACCTTAGAGGCCCAGAGCTTCCCGCATGTCAGCCTTCAGGGCAGCAAGCCGATCGGCAGCCTCAGCCCGGGCCTGGCTGACAGAGCCGGTGACCGGGATGATGACCTCAAGATAGCACTTAAGCTTAGGCTCAGTGCCTGAAGGGCGAACAATGACCCGGGAAGAATCCTGGGTGTAGTAGCGGATCCCGTCAGTGGGGGGAAGGCCGTCAGCCCCTTCAGAAAGGTCCTGAACGCTGCTGACTGCTGAACCAGCTAAGTGGCTGGGGGCCTGGCTACGCAGACGCTGCATCATGGCCGGAATCTGGGCCAGCTGATCAACCCTAATTGAGAGCTGGTCTGTAGCGTAGAGGCCGTGCTCCTGAGCTAGCTGGTCAAGCAGGGCCGGGAAGGAAGAGCCCTGGGCCTTGAGTTCAGCGGCGTAGTCGGCCATGAGCAGGGCAGCTGAGATGCCGTCCTTATCCCGAACCTGGCTGTGATCGACACAGTAGCCTAGGGCCTCTTCGTATCCGAAGGTGAGGTTCTCAACCCGGGCAATCCACTTAAAGCCGGTCAGGGTCTCCTGGTGCTTAATCCCAGCCTCTGCAGCAATAGCCCCGGTCAGCCGGGAGGAAACAATAGAGTTGGCGAAGGTGGCATCGGCCCGCTTCTCTAGGGAGGGCAAAAGGCGGGTCGCTAGGATAGCTCCGGTTTCGTCGCCGCTGAGCATAGCCCAGGTGCCCTCCCTCTTGACGGCGAAGGCGGCCCGGTCGGCGTCCGGGTCATTGGCGATAATCAGATCGGCATCAATCTTTTCAGCCAGGGCCAGATCAAGGGCACCGGGTTCTTCGGGGTTGGGGAAGGCGACGGTTGAGAAGAGGGGGTCTGGTTCAGCCTGCTCCGGAACCAGGGTGACCTGACTAAAGCCAGCCTGGTGCAGGACAGCTTCAGCGGTTTTACCGCCTACCCCGTGCATGGGGGTCAGCACAATCTTAAGGTCCCGTTCCTTCTGTTCTACCAGGGGAGCGACGCGGTTGATGTAGTCAGTAGCTACGCTCTGGGGCAGGAGCTTCCAGCCCTCAGCCGCTAGGACCGGACGGTCAACAGCTGCGATAGCGGCGGCAATCTGCCCATCGTAGGGGGGTACGATCTGGGCTCCGCGGGCACCAGGTTCTACCGCAGCCCCGCCCAGGTAAACCTTGTAGCCGTTATCCTGAGGCGGGTTGTGGGAGGCGGTGACCATTACGCCAAGCTCGGCACCGTATTCCCGGGTTGCCCAGGCGGTGATGGGGGTAGGCAGGGCAGAGGGCATGAGGAGCACCTCAATGCCGGCTGCGGTAAAGATGGCGGCTGTATCAAGGGCGAAAATATCTGAGTTCTTGCGGGCATCATAGCCAACAACAGCAGAAATCTTGCTCCAGCCCTCAGCCTTGGCCCGGTCTTTAGCGTAGTTGGCTAGGCCCTGGGCTGCCCGCTGAACGACAAGGCGGTTCATGCGCATGGGGCCGGCACCTAGCTCAGCTCG
Source organism: Rothia sp. (in: high G+C Gram-positive bacteria) (assembly GCA_034090985.1). Lineage (GTDB taxonomy): Bacteria > Actinomycetota > Actinomycetes > Actinomycetales > Micrococcaceae > Rothia. Next base: position 18,053 of record JAXDRN010000116.1, read on the forward strand.
CAGGCCGGCTGTGCCGAATTGCAGGGTGCCTGAAAAGCGGTCGGCCAAATCGGCAGCCGCGGCCGCATCACCTGCCTCAGCCTGGGCAATGATGCCTTCAAGCTGGCTTTTCGTTTCAGGATCGGGGTCTAGCGCTGCCCAGGTGCGGGCCTGGTCAAGAAGGCTCTGAAGGTCGAGTGACATAGTTTTTCCTTGTGATTAGAGGGCCGCAATAATATCAGCCAGCAGGCGGGAGATTCGGGGGCCGGCAGCTTCCCCAGCTTCGATCACCTCGGTGTGGGAGAGGGGGGTTTCTTGAATTCCAGCTGCCAGGTTGGTGACTAGAGAAATCCCAAAGACCTCAAGGCCGGCTGCGCGGGCGGCAATGGCTTCAAGGGCGGTAGACATGCCCACCAGGTCGGCTCCCAGCACAGCTGCCATCTTGACTTCAGCCGGGGTTTCGTAGTGGGGTCCGGGGAACTGCATGTAGACCCCCTCCTGCAAGGAGGGGTCAATGCTGCGGGCAATTGCGCGGATCCGGGGGGAGTAGAGGTCGGTGAGGTCAACAAAGTGGGCTCCGGTCAGCGGTGAAGCCCCGGTAAAGTTCAGGTGGTCAGAAATGAGCACCGGTTCCCCAGCTGAGTAGGCTGGGTTCAGCCCGCCGCAGCCGTTGGTGAGGATCATGGTTTGCACTCCTGCGGCAGCGGCTGTGCGCACACCGTGTACAACTGCCTCAAGGCCCCGGCCCTCGTAGTAGTGGGTCCTAGAGCCAAGGACCAGGGCCCGCTTGCCGCTTTCGGTCAGGATGGAGGTGAGGGTGCCGGGGTGGCCCACCACAGCGGCCTTATGAAAGCCTGGTACCTGGTCAGCTGGGAGCACATGGGTAGCTTCACCGATCAGAGAGGCAGCTTCGCCCCAGCCAGACCCGAGGGTTAGGGCCAGGTCGTGCTTTTCGACGCCGGTTTTCTGGGCAATGTAGTCCGCTGCCTGGCGGGCACGAACCAGTGCCGGATGGTTGGGGTCAGCGGTGGAAACAGTAGAAATATTTGAATCATTCAACACCCTTCTACGGTACCAAACCTGCCTTAAGTTGAGAGCTCGTGCGATGTACGACACAATAAAAGGGTGACTCTACAAACAGATAATTCAGCACGAAAAATCCTGATTCTAGGCGGCGGCCCGGGCGGCTATGAGGCAGCTCTTGTAGCAGCCAGCCAAGGGGCAGATGTCACCCTCATTGAAGAGAAGGGCATGGGCGGTTCAGCCGTGCTCACTGACGTTGTTCCCTCTAAAACCCTGATTGCCAGCGCCGATGCCCGCAATCGCTTTGGAAAAGCCCAGGAACTAGCAATTTCAGTAGGCGACGATAGCGACCCGCCCCAGATCTCAGTAGACCTGGCTAAGGTGAATGCCCGCCTACTGGACCTAGCCCACCAGCAGTCCCAGGACATTAAAAGAACCCTAGAACGTAAGGGTGTAAAAATCATTGAGGGCCGCGGTCGCCTGCTCGATCGGCACCGGGTTCAGGTCCAAGACCGGCAGGGGCTGACCTACGAGCTGACCTGCGACTTCATTCTGCTGGCTGTAGGAACCCACCCCCGGGAACTGCCCACCGCTAAGCCAGACGGCCAGCGGATCCTCAACTGGACCCAGCTCTACCAGCTCAGCAGCCTACCCCCAGAGCTCATTGTGGTAGGTTCTGGGGTGACAGGGGCTGAGTTCGCCTCGGCCTACAGGGGCTTAGGTTCTCAAGTTACCCTGATTTCCTCCCGGGATCGGGTTCTGCCCGGTGAAGATGAAGATGCCGCCAGCCTACTAGAAGGGGTCTTTGAGCGCAGGGGGGTTAAGGTGATGCCCCGGTCCAGGGCTGAATCAGCCTGCTATCGGGAAGACGGCCAGGGGGTTATTGTCAGCCTGGCAGATGGGCGGCAGGTAGCTGGCAGCCACGTTCTCATCGCCGTAGGTTCTATTCCCAACACTGAAGACCTAGGCCTAGAAGCTGCCGGTGTTGAGGTGACAGAGAGCGGGCATATCAAGGTTGATAGGGTCTCTAGAACCAGTATTCCTAACATTTATGCTGCCGGTGACTGTACCGGGGTTTACCCCCTGGCCTCTGTAGCTGCCATGCAGGGACGGGTTGCTGTCTCCCACATGCTGGGGGATACGGTGCGGCCCTTACGTACCCACCAGGTAGCGGCCAATATCTTTACCGCCCCAGAAATTGCAACGGTAGGGGTCTCCCAGGCAGAAATTGAGGCCGGAAAGTACCAGGCTGATATGGTCCTTTTGCCGCTGACCACTAATCCTAGGGCTAAGATGATGGCTGTTGAGGACGGCTTTATTAAAATCTTTGCCCGCAAACATTCTGGCACCATCATCGGTGGGGTAGTTGTTGGCCCAAGGGCCTCTGAGCTGATCTTCCCCCTTTCCCTAGCCGTTGATAAGAAGCTGCATGTTGATGATGTGGCTGAGGCCTTTGCCGTCTACCCCTCCCTGACCGGCTCCATCTCTGAAGCTGCCCGTCAGCTCCACACCCTTCAGTAGAGGCCAGTTCCCTTCTAGGCTAGGAGAGAAAAAACCGCCCCCAGTCTGTGGGGGCGGTTTTCTTGGTCAGCAGGCTAGGACTTGCGGGCCATGGTGGTAAGGTCCACGTCCCGGGTTTCATGGGTAATAGCCATAAAGATCAGGGTCAGCAGGCCGGTGCCAGCCAGGTAGAGGCCCACAGCGCCCACCCCGCCGTTGGCGTTGAGCCAGACCGCAACATAGGGGGTCAGGGCTGCGCCCAGGATGGAGGAAACATTGTAGCTAATGCCTGAGGCTGTGTAGCGAACATTGGTGGGGAAGAGCTCAGGCAGGTAGGCGCTCATAGAGCCGAAGGTGAGGCCCATCAGGGTCATGCCGATGGCCATAAAGAGCACGATGCGCCCGGTGTTGGCATCTTGACCAGTTCCTACAAGTGAGGGATCCATGAGGAAGCCGAAGGACAGGCCGAAGATGATGATAGCGCCGGTAATAACCAGCTGGGAGGAGCGGCGGCCGTACTTATCTGCCAGCCAGCCAGAGACCGGAACCATAGCTGCGAAGAAGAGGATGGTAATGAGCTGGATGACCAGGAATTCGCGGTAGGCAATGCCCAGCCCGCCCTTTTCTACCTTGCCAATGCCGAAGGAAAGAATCCAGGCGGTCATCAGGTAGAAGAGCACATAGGTGGCCAGCATAATGAAGGTGCCCTGAATCATGGGCCACCAGGCAACCTTGAAGGCCTCAGCCAGGGGGGTCTTGACCTTTTCGTCCTTGGCCAGGGCCTCCTTGAAGACCGGGGTTTCTTCTAGCTTGAAGCGGACGTAGAGGCCAACAGCAACCATCACAATAGAGGCAATGAAGGGAATGCGCCAGCCCCAGACCAGGAAGTTATGGTCAAGGCTGTCACCGGCAGCTAGGGAGGTAAAGCCCATTGAAACGGTCAGCAGGAGCATAAAGCCGTTAGCTAGGATGAAGCCGAAGGGGGCGCCCAGCTGGGGCCACATGGCAGCCCGGGCCCGCTTACCCTCTTCAGCGTATTCGGTGGCCAGCAGGGCAGCGCCTGACCATTCCCCGCCCAGGCCTAGACCCTGGCAGAAGCGCAGGATGGTCAGCATGGCAGGGGCCCAGAGGCCAATCTGGTAGTAGGTGGGTAGCAGGCCGATTAGGAAGGTGGCAATGCCCATGGTGAGTAGGGCGCCGACCAGGGTGGCCTTGCGGCCAACCTTATCGCCAAAGTGGCCAAAGACAATGGAGCCGATGGGGCGGGCGATAAAGGCCGCACCGAAGGTGGCCATAGAGGCTAGGAGCTTGGCGGTGTCGTCCTGGCCGGTAAAGAAGAGGGCAGGGAAGACCGCTACTGCTGCGGTGGCGTAGATGTAGAAGTCGTAGAACTCAATGGTGGTGCCAATGAGGGAGGCCATAATCACCCGGCTACGGGGTACGGTCTGCTCAGAGGATGTCGCTGCTGTGCTCACGGGGAACTTTCTAGGCGTAACTGGACTATCATGTACGGTTTTACTCTAGAACTGTAGTTCTCTATGTGAAACTTAAATTTCAGTATGTGAGCATACTTGAGGGGGCTGGGTTAGCCCAGCCCCCTTCAAGAGAATTACTTAATAGTGGCAATCGTGGCCCCAGCAGAGACCGTATCGCCAGCCTTGAGCTTGAGCCCGGTAACCTTACCTGCCCTATGGGCGGTAATAGGCTGCTCCATCTTCATAGCCTCAAGAACAACAATCAAATCGCCCTCAGCGACCTTGGCCCCGTCCTTGACCGCAACCTTCACAATAGTGCCCTGCATGGGGCTAGTGAGCTCATTACTGTGGGCAGCGCCAGCCCCACCCGTCCGGCTGGAGCGGGACTTACGGGCCTTAGCAGAAGAACTAGCCTTAGGGGCAGAAGGGCCGAAGCTAGGCAGAACAACCTCAAGGCGCTTACCGTTGACCTCAACAGTGATCTTCTGCCGCTCCTCATCAGCCTCAGCAGGGGCCAAAGCCCCATCGTAGGCCGGCAGAGTATTCTTAAACTCAGTCTCAATCCAGCGGGTATGAACAGCAAAATCCTGGCCCTGGGCAGGAGCGAAGGCCGGATCAGTAATGACCAGCCGGTGGAAGTTGGCAACCGTGGGCATTCCCTCAATCAGCAGCTCATCCAGGGCCCGAGAAGCCCGCTGCAGGGCCTCTTCCCGGTTAGCACCGCTCACAATGAGCTTGGCAATCATAGAATCAAAATTGCCGCTGACAGTATCACCGGCAACCACACCAGCATCCCAGCGCACACCGGGGCCAGTAGGAATCACTAGCTTCTCAATAGTCCCAGGGGAGGGCATAAAGCTACGGCCAGCGTCCTCACCATTAATGCGGAACTCAAAGGAGTGCCCCCGAACCTCAGGGTCCTGAGGATTAATCTGCTCGCCCCGGGCAATACGGAACTGCTCACGAACCAGGTCAAGGCCAGTGACCTCTTCAGACACCGGGTGCTCAACCTGCAGGCGGGTGTTAACCTCAAGGAAGGAAATCGTACCGTCAGTGCCAATCAGGAACTCGCAGGTGCCAGCGCCCTGGTAGCCAGCCTCCTTCAAAATCGCCTTAGAAGCCTCATAGAGGCGCTCATTCTGTTCAGCAGTCAGGAAGGGAGCTGGGGCCTCTTCAACGAGCTTCTGGTTTCGCCGCTGCAGGGAGCAGTCACGGGTAGAAACAACCACAACATTGCCGTGGGCATCAGCTAGGCACTGGGTCTCAACATGGCGGGGGGAGTCAAGGAAGCGTTCAATAAAGCACTCACCGCGGCCGAAGGCAGCAATGGCCTCACGGACAGCTGACTCGTAGAGCTCCCCAATACCCTCGAACTCGCGGGCGACCTTAATACCCCGGCCACCGCCGCCGAAGGCTGCCTTAATGGCGATGGGCAGGCCATGTTCCTGGGCAAAGGCCTCAACCTCAGCTGCGCTGCTGACCGGGTCCTTGGTGCCAGGCACCAGGGGAGCACCAACCTTCTGGGCAATATGGCGGGCAGCTACCTTGTCTCCCAGCCGGTTAATGGACTCAGGGGAGGGGCCGATCCAGGTTAGGCCGGCATCAATGACCTGCTGGGCAAACTGGGCGTTCTCAGAGAGGAAGCCGTAGCCTGGGTGAACCGCATCAGCCCCAGACTGGCGGGCAACTTCAAGGAGCTTATCCATGACCAGGTAGGACTCAGCCGCTGTTGAACCACCCAGGGCGTAGGCTTCATCAGCCATGCGAACATGCTGGGCTTCCCGGTCTGGGTCAGCGTAGACAGCTACGGTGGAGATACCTTCATCCCGGGCGGCTCGAATCACGCGAACCGCAATTTCACCGCGGTTAGCAATCAGTACCTTGGTTACTGGTCCGGTGTGGCGGTTGGCCACAGGAGTAAAGGTCTGGGCCTGGGGCAGGTTTTCAGTCACGGGCGCTCCTTGATTGGTTGTACCAGCTGCTCTGGTCTGGTCAGCTAGAGGACGGCCTGGTCCTGGCCCCAGGGGCTAAGGATAAAAAGCCGCACCTTGAAATTTATCGCGAATATTTCCAAATTTCGGTGATTGAAACACCTAAGCGGGCCAGCATTGTGCGCAGGGCATGCACAGATAGCCCCACTACGGTGTGGTATTCGCCCTCAATTCCCTTAATGAAGGCCGCACCGAATCCGTCGATTGTGAAGGACCCAGCCACCCAGAGGGGCTCACCGGTGGCCACATAGCGTTCGGCTTCTGCCGGGCTGAAGGTGTCGAAATGCACGGTTGCTGTGCGCAATTCGCTGGCCTCAGGGTAGGTACTCTCTGCTCTGTCCTGGGCAGACTCACGGGTGTCAATCAGCCAGTGCCCGGTGTGGAGCTGCCCGCTGCGTCCGCTCATGGCGGTAATGCGCTCTAAGGCTTTCTCGGCGCTACCGGGCTTGCCGTAGGCGGTGCCGTCGAGCTCAAAAACAGAATCGCAGCCCAGAACCAGGGCACCGGCCGCCTCGGGCAGGGCCGCAACAGCCTGTGCCTTAGCCTTAGCTAGGAGCTGAGCTGTTTGTGCAGGTGTGATCTCGCCCAGGCCAGCCTCATCAGCGGCCTGCTGGGCCTCGCGCAGGGCAGCGTCCTCATCGACATCGCTGACAATGACGGTGAAGTTAACTCCGGCATCTTCAAGGAGTTTCTTACGGGCGGGGGAGGACGAGGCAAGGATCAGCCGCACCGGCTGCTGGCTAGCTCTTTCTGGGCTTTGGGTCAGGTTCTGCATGCCTACCAGTCTAGTGGGATAGCTGAAGGAGTGCTCCACATCCTTACCCTCCCTTATCGTTACCCCCGCCCCACGTCCTTACCCTCCCTTATCGTTACCCCCGCCGCTCCACATCCTTACCCTCCCTTATCGTTACCCCCGCCCTTTCGCTCCTGCTTCCGGTGAATAACCCCGGGGGGAGGAGAGAAAGAGCGGGGGGAAAGGTAGGAGTGGGGGTAATGGTGGGGGAAAGAGCGGG
>JAXDRN010000117.1:0-6039 GCA_034090985.1 Rothia sp. (in: high G+C Gram-positive bacteria)
GGCCACCAGGGGGGAGGCGAGCACCCCGGCCAGGGCCTGGAAGGTGCCCATGAGGGCAGAAGCCGCTCCAGCTACCGGCTTCACCTGGCCCAGGGCCAGGGCTGAGGCGTTACCAAAAATCAGCCCGCAGGAGGTAGTAAAGCTAAAGAGCAGCAAGAGGGTCACCGGCAGCAGGGGGCCGGTCAGCAGGTGAAGGAGCAGGCCCCCGGTTGCTGCCAGCATCAGGGCAGAGCCTGCCTTCAGAACCTTTCGGGGATCAACCTTACCCACCAGCCTTCTGTTAATACTTGAGGCTAGAACAATCCCCAGGGAGTTAATCCCAAAGGCATAGGTGAAGTGAATTTCACTCAGACCCAGAACCTTCTGCAGCAGGTAGGGGGAACCTGAAATGTAGGCAAAGAGGGCCCCAAAACCAAAGACCAGGGTCAGCATATAGCCCCGGTAGCTGCCTACCTGCAGGGCCTCTACCATGCCCCGGTAGCTGCCCAGCAGGCTACCCTGACGGCGGGCCTCAGGGGGCAGAGACTCCTTAATGGTGAAGATGACCAGGGCCAGGGAGCACAGAACAAAGAGGGCAATGAAGGCAAAAATAGTGCGCCAGTGCCCGTAGCTAAGAATCAGGCCCCCCAATAGAGGGGCTAGGACGGGGGCGAAACCGTTAATCATCATCAGCAGGCTCATCAGCCGGGCAGTCTGAGCCCCCTGGGTGCTATCGGCAACAATCGCCCGGGAAATCACCATACCAATTGAGCCGGTAAAGCCCATCAGAAAGCGGGCTGCAATGAAAAGTTCAATACTGGGCGCTAGAAAGCAGGCAAGGGCAGAAAGGGCGCAGAAGGCTATTCCAAACAGCAGGGGTCGTCTGCGGCCCAGCTTATCTGAGAGAGGGCCAATAAGGAACTGGCCGGTTCCCATGCCCAGCATGAAGGCGGTAAGGGTGAACTGGGTGGCTACCTCTGAGGTAGAGAAATCAGAGCTAATGGTAGGAAAGGCCGCCAGATACATGTCAATAGCTAGGGGGCCAAGGGCGCTGAGGGAGGCTAGGGTAAAGACGGCCAGAAGGGGAAGACCAGCACCCTGATCTGAGTCTGCTTCTGGGTTTTTAGCTGTCATCTTTTTGATCTGCCTTCTTCTATCGTCCCTCATCACAGGCCGCAGCTGCGGCCTCTAGTATTCTACGCCCGCCAAAAACCTGGCCGGGGCAAGTAGCTGTGACCTTCACAAGAACCCCTGCGGGCCAGCTCATTCCTGCCGGTAGCAGACATCTACCCCGGCATAGGTCCTAGCATGGGCCTGCAGGAGCTCCTCCTCCTGGGCCGCCCAAAGCTCCCAGTAGGGGCGGTAGGCCTGCCCATCCCTAGCCAGGGCCCGCTGCCTGCGGCGCGCGCTATCAAGCTCTACGAAAACCCCCAGATCATGGGCCCCGGTCAGGGCCCCAACCCCTTCGGCTATCAGCACCCCGCCTGCCGCCTGCCAGGCCGCGGTAAAAGGGTGGGGGCCGGTAGGCTCAGATGTGGCCCAATCCCAGCCAGACCAGTGCGGGGCAGAGGCAGGGGAGCTGGCCAGTCCGCTCATAATAGCCTCAGCTAGCTGCTGCCAGACCAGCGCCGCCTGCCCCAAGCCCCTCCAGCCCTGGTAGAGGTCCTCCAGCTGGAAGACCTCTACCAGCAGCCCCCGCCCCCGCAGGCAGGCCGCCAGGTCAGCGGCAAGGGTCGTCTTACCCGACCCGCTGCGGCCATCTACAGCCACAAGCAGGGGGCGCTCGCCGCCCTGGCAGCCCCGGGCCTGTTCGATGAGCCCGCAGAGCGGTCCTAGCTCCCTGTAATCTGCCACCTTAGTCGGCTCCTTCTTAGCCTGTGAACTTCTCAGCCCCCAGGCTACCGCAGGGAAGGGAGTCTCTAGGCCATAATGAGAAGCACAGTAAGACTGAAAAACTTAGGGAAACATCATGAGCACCCAACTAGAGCAGGGCCAAGCCCTCCTTCAGGCCAGCCAGCAGAGCCAGCTGGCCCTGGCAGCCCTCAAGCAGCCAGTGAGCCTGCACTTTAACCTGCCCGAAGGTTACGCAGGCTCCCTCTACCGCCTAGCCCCCCTGGCCCCAGCCTCCCTGGGCAACCTTAGCCCCTGGCTCAGCCAGAACTACTGGCAGGCCCAGGGCCCCCAGGTGCAGGCCGATCTGCAGATCCTAGCGGCCGCAGGAGAGGGCCTAGCTGCCCTCCTATCCGATATTCAGGCCGGAAGCGGCGGCCTGCTGAGCCGACTCTTTGGTGGCCAAAAGAAGCGGGCAGCAGAAGCAGCCAGCCAGACCCTTCACCAGCGCCTAGCCGACTCTAACCCCGCCCTGAGCCGCCTGGCCCCCCTCTTTGGGCAGGCCCAGCAGCTTAGCAGCCTCAGCCCCGATGAGGTCCTAGCCCGCAACCTCTACAGCATTAAAGAAAAGCTGGCCCCGGCCCTGGCCAGCTACGCCGGCGAAAACTGGGACTCGCCCCAGTGGGATGAAATCAGCAGGGAAGAAGTGGCCGCCTTCCAGGCCATCTGGGGGGCCATTAACAGCCCAGAGCGGGCCCAGCTACTGGCCGGTATGGGCCAGGACATGCAGGCCCTCAAAGCCGAGCGGGCCCAGCTGACCCTCAGGGCAGTGCCGGTAGAAAAACTTCGCGAGCTGACCAGCGGCACTGTTCGCACCGCGCCCCTGGTAGAGGCTGGCCTGACAACAGTTGCGGACGTCCTAGCCCAGGAAAACCCCCTAGCCCTGACCCGAATCCCCGGGGTAGGGGAGGCCAGCGCCAACCAAATCTACGCAGCAGCTGCCCGCCTTCTTGATGAGGCCAGCGGCCAGGAGAAGGAAAACCTAGGTGAAAGCCGCACCCCGGCCGCAGAACGAATCCTCATAGGCCTAGACCGCCTGCGGGTTATTGATTCTTCCCTGGCAGATAGGGACCTGCTGGACCGCCTGGCCTCCTACGCCCCCCTGCTCAGCCAGCCCCTACCAGCTAGCGGCCCCTTCTACGTTCTGCTGGGTGAAGACACTAGCGACCTAGAACAGGTCAGGGCAGACCTAGCCCGTTGCCAGGCCCTTAACCCCCTCACTATCCCAGCTGCCCGCTGGCTCAGCGCCGACGCCGCCTGGGCCGGCTACCTGGCCGACCCTGCCAGCCATCAGGCCCTTCTAGCCCACTACCTGGGCAAGGAAACCCTGGCAGATGCCTACCTGCCAGCTGAAATCTTTGAGCGCATCCGTAAATACCCCCTCAACCTCACCGGCCTTGAGGCAACCTTACGCGGCTACCAAAACTACGGGGCTAAGTTCATGCTGGCCCAGAAGAAGGTTATTCTGGGCGATGAAATGGGCCTGGGCAAGACCATGCAAACCCTTGCAGCCCTGACCCACCTGGCCAACCAGGGCAAAACCCACTTTATTGTGGTCTGCCCCGCCTCTCTGGTCATTAACTGGCAGCGGGAAACTGAGAAGTTCTCAGCCCTGACCCCCCACCTAGCCCACGGCGAGGACCGAGAAAGAGCCCTAGCCCGCTGGAAGGAGGAAGGGGGCCTGCTGATTACCACCTATGACGGGGCCCGCCTCTACGCCGACTCCAGCTGGCGGGCCGATGCTGTGATTGCCGATGAGGCCCACCTGGTGAAGAACAAGAAGGCCCAGCGCTCCCAGAAGGTGGCCGACCTGCTCAGGGCAGCTGACTACGCTGTTCTGCTTTCTGGCACTCCCATGGAAAACCGGGTTTCTGAGTTTGTGACCCTGGTGGACTACTTGCAACCAGAACTGGTGGCCGATCAGGGGGTGGAGAACCTGCTTGCTAGTGAGTTCCGGGCCCGTATCGCCCCGGCCTACCTGCGCCGCAACCAGAAGGACGTTCTATCTGAACTGCCCGATATGACGGAGCACCGGGACTGGCTGGAACTAACGGCAGCCGATACAGAGGCCTACCGGTCAGCTGTTGCCGAGGGTAACTTTGCCCTGATGCGCCGGGCTGCCTGGCAGGCTGAGGACTCAGCCAAGCTCACCCGTCTGCTTGAAATTCTAGAGGACGCTAGGGACGCTGGCCGCAAGGTTCTGGTCTTCTCCTTCTTCCTCTCAGTTCTCTCTCGCCTTGAAGAGGCCCTGGGGGAGCGGGCTGTGGGAACTATTACCGGTGCCATGCCGCCAGCTGAACGGCAGGGGGCTGTAGATAGGCTGAAGGAGGCTGAGGCCGGTTCGGTGCTGCTGGCTCAGATTACTGCCGCTGGGGCCGGGCTGAATATTCAGTCAGCTTCAGTGGTGATTCTTGCTGAGCCCCAGTTTAAGCCCACTATTGAGGCTCAGGCTATTGCCCGGGCCCACCGGATGGGCCAAACCCAGGCTGTTGATGTTTTCCGCCTGCTGGGGGCTAGTACGGTTGATGAGCGAATGATTGAGCTGCTGGGGGTAAAGTCCCAGCTCTTTGATGAGTACGCTCGGATTTCTGCCGCTAAGGAGGGGGCAGCTGAGGCAGTTGATATTTCTGATTCTAAGATGGCTGCCCAGATTATCGCTCAGGAGCGGGCCCGCCTGGGGCTGGACGCTTCAGCGCCTGTGGCCGATAGCGAAGGGGTCAGTGAAGACTAGGGCTGGTGGCCTGAATCTGAAAGAAAAGTGTTAAAAGGTTCGCTCTAAGCAGGAAAAGAGGAAGCAATCTGTGTATAGTCTTACAGGTACACACACTTGATGGCGTTAGCTAGGGCCTTATGCCGCCCGGTTCATACAGCAGTGAACTTCTGATATCTAACGTCAAACCTTGAGATTCTTGAGCTCTTTCGAGAACACAGAAGCCCCGCAGGCCACACACCTGCGGGGCTTTTGTTGTTCTGGGGGTGTTGGGGACACACTTTTCTGCCTATAACCCGGCTTTTCTTCTTCTGGGGCGGGAGGGGCATCTTTTTCTGGGGTGGGAGGGCTGTCTTGGGGCTTTATCTTCTTCTGGGGCGGGGTTGAGCCCCGGGGTCGGGCCTGAAGTGAGGCCTTGACGAAAACCTCTATAAAAAAGTTGAGTCTTTTTGGCTCAACTCTGTTGACTTTTTCCCAAAACCTGGCAAACTAGAGAACAAGACAGGTGAGTTGAGCCCAAAAGACTCAAGTTCTGGGACTGAACCCACCTGAAGATGTACAGAAAAAAGAACCCCAAAGGAGAAAACATATGTCACGCGCAGTAGGTATTGACCTCGGCACTACCAACTCAGTTGTATCAGTCCTCGAAGGTGGCGAACCCACCGTCATCGCCAACGCAGAAGGCGCCCGCACCACCCCCTCAGTCGTAGCCTTCTCAAAGGACGGCGAAGTCCTAGTCGGTGAAGTCGCCAAGCGCCAGGCCGTCACCAACGTCGACCGCACCATCGCCTCCGTCAAGCGCCACATGGGCACCAACTGGACCACCGACATCGACGGCAAGAAGTACACCGCCCAGGAAATCTCAGCCCGCACCCTCATGAAGCTCAAGGGCGACGCTGAAGCCTACCTGAACGACAAGGTCACCGACGCCGTCATCACCGTCCCCGCCTACTTCAACGACGCAGAACGCCAGGCCACCAAAGAAGCCGGCGAAATCGCAGGCCTGAACGTCCTACGTATCGTCAACGAACCCACCGCAGCAGCCCTCGCCTACGGCCTGGACAAGGGTAACGAAGACGAACTGATCCTGGTCTTCGACCTTGGCGGCGGTACCTTCGACGTCTCCCTGCTGGAAGTTGGCAAGGACGAAGACGGCTTCTCCACCATCCAGGTACGCGCAACCTCCGGCGACAACCGCCTAGGTGGCGACGACTGGGACCAGCGGATTGTTGACTGGCTACTAGAGCAGGTCAAGTCCAAGACCGGTGCCGACCTGTCCAAGGACAAGATTGCCCTGCAGCGCCTGCGTGAAGCCGCAGAACAGGCCAAGAAGGAACTGTCGTCTGCAACCTCCACCAACATCTCCCTGCAGTACCTGTCCGTCACCCCCGAGGGCCCCATCCACCTGGATGAAAAGCTGACCCGCGCCAAGTTCCAGGACATGACCGCAGACCTGATCG
>JAXDRN010000118.1:0-19691 GCA_034090985.1 Rothia sp. (in: high G+C Gram-positive bacteria)
GAAATCCTCGAATTTCTAGTCCACGCCCTCTTCGATAACCCCAGCTACCTGGACCCGGTTTTTGCCGCCGACCTGCAAGAACTTGGCCGCAACGACGACGCCGCCCGCCTGCGCCTCGTCATTGACCAGGTCGCCTGCCTAACCGACCGCTCCGCGGTCGCCCTCTTCAAACGCATCACCGGAACCCACTGGGCAGTAGGGGATAAGCCCCTCTGGTAGGCCAAGACCTACCAGCTTGACGGCCCCGACTAGAATTGAACCCGTGGCAGGCTTAATCAAACGAGAAGACATTGACCAGGTGCGCTCGCGCACCGACATCCGCGAAATCATCGAAGGGTACGTAACCCTCAAATCCGCCGGTATCGGCTCCTTCAAGGGCCTCTGCCCCTTCCACGACGAACGCACCCCCAGCTTCCACGTCCGCCCCCAACTAGGCACCTACCACTGTTTTGGCTGCGGCGAATCAGGCGATGTGATCAGCTTCCTCATGGAAATGGACCACACCTCCTTCAGCGAAACCGTCGAAAAACTAGCCGCCCGCATCGGCTACGAACTGCACTACGAACAGGGCAGCGGCATGAGCCGCGAAGAAGTAGGCCGCCGCCAACGCCTACTCGATGCCCACAAAATCGCCGCTGAATTCTTCCAAAAAAACCTCTACACCCCCGCCGCCCTAGAGGCCCAAAAATTCCTGGGAGCCCGTGGCTTCGACCCGGCAGCCACCCAAAAATTCGGGGTCGGCTTCGCCCCCCGTGGCTGGGACAACCTACTCAAATACCTGACCAGCAAGGGCTTCAGCACCGAAGAGTTACGGGAAACCGGTATGTTCTCTGAAGGTCAGCGCGGCCTCTACGACCGCTTCCGCGGCAGGATCATCTGGCCCATTCGCAACATGACCGGCGAAACCATCGGCTTCGGGGCCCGCCGCCTCTTTGAAGACGACCAAGGCCCCAAATACCTCAACACCCCAGAAACCGCCCTCTACAAGAAATCCCAGGTCCTCTACGGCCTTGACCTAGCCAAACGGCCCATCGTTAAGAAAAAACAGCTAGTAGTCGTAGAAGGCTACACCGACGTTATGGCCGCCCACCTAGCCGGAATCGACACCGCCGTAGCCACCTGCGGCACAGCCTTTGGCACCGACCACATCAAAATCGTCCGCCGCCTCATCTCTGACGACGGAAGCGGCGGAGAAGTCATCTTCACCTTCGACGGGGACGCCGCAGGCCAAAAAGCCGCCCTAGCAGCCTTCGCAGAAGACCAACGCTTCGTCACCCAAACCTATGTAGCCGTCGCCGAAAACGGAATGGACCCCTGCGACCTGCGCCTAGCAAAGGGTGACGCTGCCGTCCGCTCCCTGATCAGCTCCCGCCGCCCCCTCTTCGAATTCGCCATCGACGCCACCCTAGCCGGCTACGATCTAGGCACCCTAGAAGGGCGAGTACGCGGCATGAGAGCCGTAGCCCCCATCATTGCAGGAATCAAGGATGCCGCCCTACAACCAGCCTACATTCGGCAGGTAGCTGGCCAGCTAGGGCTTGACGCATCAGAAGTTCACCGGGCAGTAACAGCCTCCCGCTCCAGCCACAACCAGCCCCCAGTAGAAGAAAGCAGCCACAAGCAGACCCCCAGCCCGACCCAACAACCCTACCCCCAGCCAGACCTGCAAGACCCCATAGCCCGCAGTGAACGAGAAGCCCTTGAAGTTCTACTCCAGTACCCCCAATACCTCAGCCTGGAGCAGTGGCAGGAACTAGTGCAGGTACACTACCGCTACCAGGCTCACGCAGGGGTAGCCCAAGGGATTATGGGGGCAGCAGCCACAAGCCCCGCCCAGCCAGGGGCAAACTGGGTCAACGCGGTAAGAGCCGCAGCCCCCCAAGAAGTTCACCCCCTGATAGCAGAGCTAACAGTTGCCCCCATCCCAGCCCGCACAGAAGAGCAACTAATCCGCTACAGCAGGGAAATTCTCAACCGTCTCTTTGAACAGGAAATCACCCGGCAGAAATCAGACCTGCTCATGCAGCTCCAAAGACTCAACCCTGACCAGCAGGCTGAAAGCTACCGGCAGATCCAGGAGCAGCTGCTGAATCTGGAACTGCGCCGTCGGGCCAAAATGCAAGGACAAGACTAGGTGTGATTGAGCTAACTCAATCTCGATTTGCCTGCCTGAGCAAACCTCTGTAGAGTTATTACTCGTTGCAGCAATGGAAACAAAGCTAACAACATTCCCCCGTAGCTCAATTGGCAGAGCATTCGACTGTTAATCGAAGGGTTACTGGTTCGAGTCCAGTCGGGGGAGCGATAAGAAAGACCTAGCTTCGGCTGGGTCTTTTGCTTTAACCGGCACCCCCTCGCAGCGGCTCGGGATTCGGCGAACTTTTTATTTCCTCGCTCGCTCGGAAAAGTTCGCCTCATCTGGTTCCAGTTGATGAGGAGCTCGCTCCGCTCGCACCCCTGCTATTCGCCAGCTCTTGCGTCACCGCGCGCGGTGACCCGCTGGCTCATCGGGGGAGCGATGAGAAAGACCTAGCTTCGGCTGGGTCTTTTGCTTTAAGCAGTGACCCCTCGCAGCGGCTCGGGATTTTCCTGAAGACGAAAGGCCATGATAAGGCTCCCCGGCCTAAAACCCGCTAAAATTGGGAGATGGTGTAAACACCAACCAGGAAAGCAACTCGACACACAGAAAGGTGTCACATGACCACTCCCACCGAGCCCACCGACTCACCTCGAGCCAAAGGCTTAAGCGCCGGCTTCTCCCAGATCAAGGCGCAGGCAACCTCTGCCCTGGAAGCCGGTAAAGTACTTCGCACCCTAGCCCCAGCCCAGCTCAAAGACGAAATTGGCATCGCCAAGCATGAAGTCAAGGAAAAGGGAATTGCCCTCGGCAAGGGGGCAGCTGTTGCCGTCGTCGGCCTCTTCTTCCTCTTCCTCTTCGTCATTGCCCTGGTTATCCTCGCCTACCTGGGCCTATCCCAGCTCATGCCCAACTGGGCAGCAGCCCTCACCCTGGTCGTCCTCTTCCTGCTCATAGCGCTGATTGCAGTTCTGGTAGGGGTTAAAATGATCAAGTCCCAGCTGCCCTTCACCCCCCAGTCAGCCCTCTTCGGCCTCCTCTATGATCTGGGGGTCCTCAAGGAAGGCTCAGCAATGTCAGCTAGCCGTCTGAAGAAGGAACAGGCTGAAAAGGCTGAAGCTAAGCGGGTCGCTAAGGAAGAAGCAGCCAAGGAAGCTGCCAAGAACCCCACCCCTGCCGAGCCTGCTCCCACCAAGCAGCAGCTGATCTCCCGCACTAAGGAACGTCGCGAGCACCTCAAGACCCTGCGCGATGACCTGAACACCTACTCCCAGCAGATTCAGGCCGATGCCCAGAACCTGATAGGTGACGCCAAGGCTAGCGCTCAGAAGCTACCCTCCCAGGCCCTTCAAGGCGGTAAGCAGCTAGCTAGCAACGCTTCAAAGCCTGAAACCCTTCAGGCCCACTGGAAGTCCTTCGCCACCCTGGCCGCCTCACTAGGCGCTATCCTGGTCTTCCTCAAAAAGATTATTGGCCGTAAGTAAGCTCAATAGCTCACAGCGCCAGCCCTAGCCTTCCTGGTTTACCCATGTCAGCCCGCCAACGGTCCACTGAACCGCTGGCGGGCTGACTGCTAGGGCGAGGGGAAGAAAGTACACAAATAGGTCTAAACCCTGTATCGTCAGGTGTAGTCAGACCCAGCACACCCACCCTGGAAGGCCCTGCATGACCCAGCAGACCCTCACCGTCCTTATCGGCGCAGATACCTACCCGCCAGATATTAACGGTGCCGCCCAATTCTCCTACCGCCTAGCTCAGGCCCTCCACCAGCGGGGACACCAGGTGCACGTGATGGCCCCCCAGCAGGGCAAGGGGCCCTCAAGGCGGATCCTGGTAGATGGCATCACCGAGCACCGGATGCGCTCCCACCGGGTAGTGACCCACCCCTATATGCGCCTGAACTTCCCCTGGGAAATCTACGCTGAAGCCGACCGGATCCTGAGCGAAATCAAACCAGATGTCATTCATATTCAATGCCACTACATTATTGGTAGAGTCCTTGCCCGCCTGGGCCGCAAGCGGGGAATCCGGGTAATAGCCACCAACCATGTGATGCCTGAAAACATCAGCCCCTTCCTGCCTACCGGTAGGCGAACTACCGCCCTGCTAGAGAAGGCCTCTTGGGCCGATATGCGTAAGGTCCTAGCTCAGGCAGCTGTGGTTACCACCCCCACCCAGATTGGGGCTCAGGCTATGGAAGCAGCCGGGCATTTTAAGAGACCTGTCATGCCGGTCTCTAACGGGATTGAAAGTTCAAACTACGAGCTAGCCCCCGGAGAAACCGTCGATAAAACCCCAGGTCGGTTGACTATCTTCTTCGCTGGCCGCCTGGCCCAGGAAAAAAATATTGATGTCCTCATTGAGGCCTTCTCCCTGCTCGAACAAGACCTCAAGGACCGGACTGTTCTTGAAATCGCCGGCAGCGGCGAAATCCTAGCAGACCTTCAGGCTAAGGCCGCTGACTGCGGTGTAGCTGACCGGGTCCGCTTCTTAGGCTATGTTTCTGACCAGGACTTAAGGGCCGGCTACCTGCGGGCTGATGTTTTCTGCCAGCCTGGAACCGCTGAACTCCAGTCCCTCGTTACCCTAGAGGCCATGAGCGCATCAAAGCCAGTGGTTCTTGCTAACGCCCTAGCCCTGCCGCACCTGGTGGACCAGGGAAAGAACGGTTATCTTTTTAGGCCCGGGGATTCTGCTGACTTGGCCGCCTGCCTGGCCAGTGTCTTGAACCTGCCTGAGAGCGAACGCAAGGCTATGGGGGAACGCTCCCACCAGATGGTGGCCCGCCATGCTGCTGAGAAGACCTGGGAGATCTTTGAATCTCTATATCTGTCTGACGATCTGTATCAAGAATTTCTTCATGGTAGGTGTTAGGGCAGTGAACGGCCGGGAAACTAGGCTAGTCTGGTCCCCGCAGACGGGTGCCCGTCAGCTGGTGGCTCAGGGGGCGCTCTACTGGTATTGGGTCAATAACGGCTATACGACCAGTCTTGGTTTCCCTGCCAGTGATGAGACGGTGCAGGCAGACGGTAGTGTGACTTTGACCTTCTCTACCGGTGTTGAGTTGCGCTGGACCCAGGCTGGGGGAGTGGAAAGGGTTCGCTAAGGCCCCGGCCCAAAGGGGGGTGGTTTTGGCCCCTGCCAGACTTTTCGGTATTCTTAGAAGAAGTGCCAGACCCTGAGGTCAGGTGCTGTGGGGCCTTAGCTCAGCTGGTCAGAGCAGGGGACTCATAATCCCTTGGTCGCGGGTTCAAGCCCCGCAGGCCCTACCCTAGAACCCCGCTTAACTTCATGCCTAGGTTAAGCGGGGTTTTTCTATGCCTGCCCTGACCCTGCTGCCAGGCAAGCAGGAGGGGGTTTGTCCCCAAAGTGGGCGGCATAACAGGGGGTGTGTTGCAGGTTTATCCAGAACTTGTGGGCCTAATGGTGGTACATTTACTGAGGAAATTCGCGTTTCCATCACTCGCAACCCGTAGAAAATAAATCCCCCAACCCCCCTGAGGAATAATGTCGACCTTCGTCAAGCCCCTTGCTACTGCCCTCTCAGCTGGCCTTCTAGCTAGCTCCCTGCTGGCAGTAAGTGCCACTGAGTCAGCTGCCTACGTCAGCAGTGCTCAGTTTGCCAACTACACCACCTTGGGGACAACCTCCCAGTACCATGTCTATGCTGAAGGCATTGACTGGTCTAAGCCGGTAGGTGTTGTCTTCTACCTCGATGGTGACTACTGGAACACCAACCAGTCAAAGGTGCACTCACCGGCCAACTCCCAGCTTCTGGGAATGGCCCAGGTGGCAAATGAACGCAATATGGTCTTTGTGCCCGTGATTTCCCCCGATCACGACGCTACCGGTAACGGGATTACCTGGTGGCAGGACTGGAACTATAACGGAGACTGGTTCCGCTCTTTCGCAACAGACTTTATGAGCAAGCACGGGATTGATCGTAACCAGGTGTGGACTGTTGGCCACTCTGGCGGAGCTGAAATCACTGGCTTTGAACTGCTGGCAGACCAGCAGGACAGCTGGCGCAGTGGTGGCGGTTCGATTATGGTCGGCGGCGGTAACACCAACGGCTTGCAGGCAGCTGCAAGTGAAACCGCCAAAAATTTCTCCCTCCACTGGTACATCGGCTCTGAAGACGGTAAGGGTGTTACCTGGCCAGTGGCCTGGTCAGCCTACGAAGCTGCTAGCCGTGGCTACAGCATCTACAAGGCTGCCGGCTTCAAAAATGTGACCCTCACCGAGCTGCCAGGGATCAACCACCACAACTACGACTTCCCCAGCATCCTAGATCAGGCCCTGCCAGAAACCCCAGAAGCTAGCCCCTATCAGCTTCAGGGGGCCATCTCTGACTACTACTGGAACCAGGGCGGGCTCAGCCGCTTCGGTCAGCCGGTCACTGAAGAACAGGCAATTCCTGGCGGCTCCCAGCAGCGCTTTAAGACCTCTGAGGGCAATGAGACTATCATTCTGCGCTCAGAAGAGAGCGGCCCGGTAGCCCTCAACGCCCGCGGTGCCCTCTACTGGTACTGGCTGACCCAGGGTTACGCCCAGGGCCTTGGCTACCCGGTCACTGACGAAACCGGTCATGCAGATGGCCGGGTCACCCTAGGCTTCTCCTCTGGGGCAGTGCTGACCTGGACTGCTGAGAATGGAATCCAGCGCACCGCCTAAGACCTAGGCAGAAAAATCCTGCCCCAGGGGCAGTAATACACTCGGACCCTCTAAGCCCAAAAGGCTTAGGGGGTTGATGTATTCTAGGCCAGGACCAGCGCTACCCCGCCCCTCAAAAGGCTGGCGAACCCCCCAGTGCAGGCAGAAACGGGTAGGGCAATGGGGCTGGTCGGCAGCTAAGAGGGCCAGAGGCTGCCCTGCCTGAACCTGGCTGCCAGCAGGCAGGGGCTGGTCAAGCGGCTCAAAAGAGGAAAGGGTCCCATCAGGGTGGCGCAGGGTAAGAACCTGCCGGTCAACCACCCAGCCTGAAAAAACCACCTGCCCCTCCTGGGGGGCAAGAACGGCCTGGCCTGCCTCTAGGGCTAGGTCCACTCCCCGGTGGCCGCTAGACCAGAAGGCAGCTGGCCGTTCAAAGGGGGTAAGGACCTCTAAGGGCTGGCCGACAGGTGGCTGCCAGCTGCCCCCAGCAGCTGCCTGGGCCTGGCCCAGCTGGCTTAGGGGGAAGAGGATAAGAAGCAGCAGAAGAAGAAGATAGGGGAGTGGGCCCAGCTGCCAGCCAGGCTTCCCTGCTGAGCTGCCTTGCTCAAAGGGGGGATGGGGGTAAAAACTAGGGCCTCGTAGGCTCTGGTGGGCAGGCATAGGAAACCTCCGGGGTTCATGGGCCATCCCTTACCCGCTAGTGCGAACTTTCCCACAGGTTAATACCTTAAGTATCTGCCAGGCAGACACGGCAGGCAAGTAGCTCACAATCCCCTAGCCTGGCGGGGGTTAATGCGGTATAGTTCTAGATTGCAGTTTGCCCTCAGTGCTATCCCTACCCGGGAGGCATCTGCTGGCAAGGGGACCTCCTTACATAGGGCCCCCTCCTGGCCTTCAGGCTCAGGATCTGACGTCGCGTAGGGCCCGGCAGCTACCAGAATCTGGTTGCTGATAAGGAACTTTCGGTCCAGCTCGTTAGCTGGTCAAGGTCCCAGACCCCCTCTTTGCAGAGGATGGTCCAAGCCCTGCCAGGGGAGTGGGCTCCAGCCCAAGACTCCAGATGTAAACCGATAACTACTATGCGCGGAGCGGAGCTAGCCTGGAATCAGGGGCCCGCCCGGCACCATATAACAAGGAGACGACATGCCCGTCGTAACTATGCGCCAGCTACTCGATTCTGGTGTTCACTTTGGCCACCAGACCCGCCGCTGGAACCCCAAGATGAAGCGTTTCATCTTCACCGAGCGCAACGGCATCTACATCATCGACCTGCAGCAGTCCCTGGCCTTCATTGACCAGGCCTACGAAGCTGTTAAGGCAACCGTTGCCCACGGTGGCACCATCCTTTTCGTCGGTACCAAGAAGCAGGCTCAGGAAGCCATCGCTGAACAGGCTACCCGCGTCAACATGCCCTACGTAAACCACCGCTGGCTCGGTGGTATGCTCACCAACTTCTCCACCGTTTCTAAGCGAATCGACCGGATGAAGGAACTTGAGCAGATCGACTTTGACGACGTTGCAGGCTCACAGTTCACCAAGAAGGAACTGCTCCTTCTGCGCCGCGAGCACGAGAAGCTGGAAAAGACCCTCGGTGGTATCCGCAACCTGACCAAGACCCCCTCCCTGATCTGGGTTGTTGACACCAAGAAGGAACACCTAGCCGTTGACGAAGCTCAGAAGCTAGGCATCCCCGTAGTTGCTATCCTCGACACCAACTGCGACCCCGATGAGGTTTCCTTCCCCATCCCCGGCAACGACGACGCAATCCGCTCCGTCAACCTGCTCACCCGCGTCATTGCTGACGCTGTTGCTGAAGGCCTGCTGGAGCGCGAAAACAAGAAGGCCGGCAAGTCCGCAACCTCCTCTGAAGAGCCTATGGCTGAATGGGAGCGCGAACTGCTAGAGCAGCACGAAGCTGCTAAGGCTGAAGCACCCGCTGAAGAAGCTAAGTAAAGCTAGCTAAAAGATACGGCACCCGCCCACATTCGGTGGGTGCCGTATCTTCCCCCTCCGCCCCGGCGGAAGACAAGAAACCCAATCTGTTAGCAAGACAGGAGTTCACCATGGCGAACTACACCGCAGCCGACATCAAGGCTCTGCGCGAAAAGACCGGCGCAGGCATGCTCGACGTCAAGAAGGCCCTCGATGAGGCCAACGGCGACCAGCAGAAGGCAATGGAAATCATCCGCGTCAAGGGCCTCAAGGGCGTTACCAAGCGCGAAGGCCGCGCCACCGCAGAAGGCCTGGTTGCCGCTCGCGTTGAAAACGGCGTTGGTTTCATGATTGAAGTTAACTCAGAAACTGACTTCGTTGCTAAGTCTGAGCCCTTCATCAAGTTCGGTAACGACGTTCTTGAAGCAGCAGTTGCCGCTAACGCTTCTACCCTAGAGGAGCTCAAGGCAGCTTCTTACGAAGGTAAGACCGTTGATGAGCTGACCACCGAAGCTGGCGCCCTGCTGGGCGAAAAGATCGTTGTTCGCCGCGTAGCCCGCGTTGAAGGCGACAACGTTGCTGTTTACCTGCACAAGACCTCTAAGGACCTGCCCGCCCAGGTTGGCGTTCTACTGGCAGTAGCTGGCGAGAACACCGATGAGGTTGCTCACGACGTAGCTGTTCACATTGCGGCTATGAGCCCCAAGTACCTGAACTCAGACTCCATTGCAGCTGAGGACATTGAGGCTGAAAAGCGCGTTGCTGAAGAAACCGCCCGCGGTGAAGGCAAGCCTGAGCAGATCATCCCCAAGATCGTTGAAGGTAAGCTCAAGGCCTTCTACAAGGAGAACACCCTGCTCGACCAGGACTTCGCTAAGGACTCCTCAAAGTCTGTAGCTGCTGTTCTGACCGAAAACGGTGCAAGCGCAACCGCCTTCGAGCGTTTCCGCGTCGGCGCCTAAGGCCCAGCCTTGAGGCAGGTGCTCGCCAAACAGGGTGAACAGGCTAGTTGTACTAGCTGTTCAATGTGATTGAGCACCAAAAATAGCCGTGAACCAGGGGAGCCCCCAACAGGGAGCTCCCCTGTGTCGTAAGCTAGAAAGCAGATCCGGCACCCACCGGAATATCTATCATTCCACCTGACCAGAGAAGGACACCATGGCAGAGTCACCCCGACCCATCCACCACGACGCAACTGGCCGACGTCGTGTACTGCTCAAGCTCTCCGGAGAAGTCTTTGGCGGCGGCGAAGTTGGCATTTCAACAGAGGTCGTACGCGGTATTGCAGAACAGATTGCCTCAACCATTGGGCAGGTAGAAGTAGCTGTCGTTGTTGGCGGCGGTAACTTCTTCCGCGGGGCTGAACTATCAGAGGCCGGAATGGACCGGTCCCGGGCCGATAACATCGGTATGCTCGGCACCGTGATGAACTCCCTGGCCCTACAGGACTTCCTGGAACAGGCTGGAATCGACACCCGCGTGCAGTCAGCTATCTCCATGCAGCAGGTTGCTGAAAACTACATTCCCCGCCGGGCAATCCGCCACATGCAGAAGGACCGGGTTGTTATCTTCGGTGCAGGCGCCGGTCTGCCCTACTTCTCCACCGACACTGTTTCAGCCCAGCGGGCCCTAGAAATCCACGCAGATGAGGTTCTGGTTGCCAAGAACGGTGTAGACGGTATCTACACCGCTGACCCCAACAAGGATCCTCAGGCTGAGCGTCTCTACCAGCTGACCTACGATGAGGCCCTCAAGCGCAACATTCGGGTTATGGACCAGACCGCCTTCTCCCTCTGTAAGGACAACAACGTTACCATGCGAGTCTTTGGGATGCAGGGTGAAGGGAACGTAGCCCGGGCTATCCTGGGCGATCAGATCGGCACCCTCGTTACTGCCTAAGGGGCTCTAGCTCCTTCCCTCATCTTTCGGGGTGGGCCTTCTGAATCCTCAGCTGAGGGCAGAAGGCCCACCCCTTTCTTGTGACTGGGGGCCAACACCCCAGCCAAAGATTAGCCCAGGTCTCTATCTGCCGACTAGACTAGAAGAGACTGAATAAGCGCCCACTGACGGGCACAAAACAAAGGACCAAACAGATGGTTGAAGAAACCCTGCTCGAAGCTGGCGAGAAGATGGACAAGTCCGTTGAAGCCCTCAAGAACGAGTTCGCCTCAATCCGCACCGGCCGGGCCAATCCCGCCCTCTTTGCCAACCTGACTGCTGACTACTACGGTGCCCCCACCCCCCTCCAGCAGCTGGCCTCCTTCCAGACCCCTGAGGCCCGCACCATCCTGATCACCCCCTACGACAAGAGCGCCCTCACCGCCATTGAAAAGGCCATCCGCGACTCAGACCTTGGGGCCAACCCTGCCAATGACGGCACCATCATTCGGGTTGTTATGCCTGAAATGACCCAGGAGCGCCGCAAGGAATACATCAAGATGGCCGGTCACAAGGCTGAAGAAGGCCGGGTAGCTGTACGTAACACCCGCCGCCACGCCAAGACCGCCATTGACAAGCTGGTCAAGGACAGCGAAATCGGTGAAGATGACGGCGCTAGGGGCGAAAAGGAACTGGACGCCCTGACCAAGAAGCACATTGACCTGATTGACGCTCTGCTCAAGAGCAAGGAAGCTGAACTGCTCGAGGTCTAAAGCTCCTATGACTCTTCAGCCTCAGCAAGGGGCTCCGTCGGCCTCAAAGGCCGGCCGAAACCTGCCCGCCGCCATCACCGTCGGCCTCGTCCTGGGAGCCCTGCTGGCGGTGGGCCTGTTTTTCATTCCCCTGGTTCTGGTCATCTTTGCCTCAGCGGCTGTAGCTGTTGGCACCTGGGAGGTCTGCCAGGGCCTTAACCAGAAGCGGGGTATGGGAATCCCCCTGATCCCGGCAGTGCTCTCAGCCCTGCTCATGCCCTTTGCCGCCTACTACGGGGGCGGGTCCTGGCTGATTTTTGCCCTGGTAGCCTCAATCCTTCTGCTCATTGGCTGGCGGCTACTAGGCCAGCGCGATGGCATGATCATGTCGGTTATGGGATCCATCTTTGTGATGTCCTGGGTGCCCTTCCTGATCTCCCTGGCCCTGCTGCTCTACCGGGAGGGGGAGGGGCCGGGCAAGGTGCTCATGATCTTGCTGATGGCCATTGGCAACGACACCTGGGGCTATATTGCCGGCGTCAAGTGGGGTAAGACCCCCATGGCCCCGAAGATTTCACCCAAAAAGACCTGGGAGGGTTTTGCCGGTTCCATGATCGGTTCAATCCTTGTAGGAATCATCTGTGCCCTCTTCCTGGGCCTGCCCTGGTGGCATGGACTGGTTTTGGCGGTCTTTCTGGTGATTGCCTCAACGGCAGGTGACCTTGGTGAGTCTATGGTCAAGCGGGAAATTGGTCTGAAGGATATGTCCCATATCCTGCCCGGTCACGGCGGGGTTATGGACCGCCTTGACTCGATTGTGTTCGCTATTGCCATTGGCTACTCCATCTTCGAGCTTCTTGACCGCCTCTCCTAGGGATGGTCTAAGGGTTGGCTTTCTGAAAGGACAAGGATGAAACATTCAGCCCAGAGTGAGGGGGAATTTAGCCGCCTGCCAGATCAGCAGCTTGGCTACAGCCCCGAAGAGGTCCTTAGCTTCTTCAACCGCCTAGCTGACGACTACCAGCTGATTCTGACCAACCCTTCAACCGGTCAGCAGGTCAGCACCTCCCGCACTATTCGAGAGGTCTCCTTCAGGACGGAAGCTGGCGGCTACAGCCCCAAGGAGGTAGACCAGGCCCTTGACCGGGTGGAGGACCGCTTCAGTGAGTTAGAGCGGCGGCTCTACATTCAAGACTACGGGCTAGCTGCCTGGCAGGAAGCTGTTGCTGAGCTCCGTCAGCTGCTAGAAGGCCGGCTCAATAGGCCAGCTGGGCAGCGCTTTAGGCGGCCCAGTAAGAGGGGGGTCAAGGGTTATAGGGTTCAGGACGTTGATGCCTTCTGCCAGCTCATGAGCCAGCACCTGGCCGGTGAAGAGAAGCTGCACCCCGATCAGCTGCGGGCCCTGGCCTTCCGCTCAGCTAGGAGGGCTGCCAGCTATGAGGAACGGCAGGTGGATGCCTTTGTTGATACCTGTATTGAGTACCTGCTTGATACCCTTTAGGTCTACCTGTTGAGGGTGGGCTGCAGAAAATTCTGCAACCCACCTATTTTTTTTAGGCCCAATGAGCTTGTCCGTTACCTTCCTAACAATATACTGTGTTTTAAGTTACAAGTAGTTAGGAGGTTGTGATGACCAACCCATCACCGGAATCGCATCAGCCCATCATCGACGCTGAGCATGTTGATTTCCGCTCTGCTCAAGCCAGTGCCGACTTCAAAGAGCTGAGATCAACCCACCGATCCTTTGTCTTCCCCATGACCATCGCCTTCCTGGTCTGGTACCTGCTCTACGTCATCTTGGCTGTCTACCAGCCAGGCTTCATGGCAACAAAAATCATGGGCAACGTCAATATTGGCATTATCTTTGGCCTACTCCAGTTCGTGACCACCTTCGGAATCACCGGCTGGTACGTTACCTTCGCCAACCGCAAGCTAGACCCGCAGGCAGCTGGCCTGCGCCAGGACATCGAAGAGGGCGTCTACGCCCACAGGCAGGGGGAATAAACCATGGCAACTGAAGCAACCAGCAGCCTGCTTGCAGCAGAAGCCAGCAGCGCCGCAGTAGGAACCCCCTGGGTCAATATGGCCGTCTTTGGGGCCTTCGTCCTAGCCACCATGGTGGTAGTGCTCAGGGCCTCAAAGAACAACAAAACCGCAGCCGACTACTACGCCGGTGGCCGCTCCTTCAACGGCACCCAAAACGGCCTAGCCATTGCAGGTGACTACCTCTCAGCAGCCTCCTTCCTAGGAATTGTGGGAGCAATCGCCCTTCAGGGCTACGACGGCTTCCTCTACTCCATCGGCTTTCTCGTCGCCTGGCTAGTAGCCCTGCTCCTAGTAGCAGAACCCCTACGCAACACCGGTAAGTTCACCATGGCTGACGTTCTCTCCTTCCGCCTTCGCCAGCGGCCGGTTCGTATCGCAGCCTGTATCTCAACCCTAGCTGTCACCCTCTTCTACCTGCTGGCCCAGATGGCCGGGGCCGGAGCCCTAGTCTCCCTGCTCATGGGCATTAGCTCCAAGGCAGGCCAGTCCCTGGTCATCATCATCGTTGGCGTCCTCATGATTGTTTACGTCCTGATCGGCGGCATGAAGGGAACTACCTGGGTGCAGATTATCAAGGCCGTCCTGCTCATCTCAGGTGTGGCCGTGATGACCATCTGGATCCTCTCCCTCTACGGCTTTAACTTCTCAGCCCTGCTGGGCGGGGCCCTAGAAACCTCAGGCAACCCCAAGCTCCTAGAGCCCGGCCTCAAGTACGGCCTCAACGATTTGACCAAGCTAGACTTCATCTCCCTCTCTCTGGCCCTGGTCTTCGGCGCAGCAGGCCTGCCACACGTCCTCATGCGCTTCTACACGGTTCCAACCGCCAAAGAAGCCCGCAAGTCAGTCGTCTGGGCCATCTCCCTGATCGGCCTCTTCTACCTCTTTACCCTGGTCCTAGGCTTCGGCGCAGCAGCAATCGTAGGGGCAGATGCCATCAAGGCAGCCCCCGGCGGCGTCAACTCAGCAGCCCCCCTGCTGGCCTTCGAACTGGGCGGATCGCTACTCATGGGCATCATCGCAGCAGTAGCCTTCGCCACCATCCTTGCTGTGGTCGCTGGCCTAGCCATCACCGCCTCAGCCTCCTTCGCCCACGATATCTACACCAACGTTATCTGCAAGGGACACGCTGACCCCCGCAAGGAAATCAAGGTTGCAAAAACCACCGTGGTCGTCATCGGCCTGCTCTCCATCGCAGGCGGTATCGGCGCCCAGGGCCAGAACGTAGCCTTCCTGGTTGCCCTAGCCTTCGCCGTAGCGGCCTCAGCTAACCTGCCCACCATTGTCTACTCCCTCTTCTGGAAGGGCTTCAAGACCCGCGGGGCCCTCTGGTCCATGTACGGGGGCCTGAGCATCTCGGTGATCCTGATTATCTTCTCACCGGTGATGTCAGGGGCAGAGACCTCCATGATCCCCGGGGCAGACTTCGCCTGGTTCCCCCTGGCTAACCCCGGTATCGTTGCCATCCCCGCAGCCTTCCTTCTAGGCTTCCTAGGATCACTAGGCGGAGATAAGGAAGACGAAATCAAGCAGGCAGAAATGGAAGTCCGCTCCCTAACCGGAGTTGGCGCTGAAGGGGCAATCGACCACTAAAGAACCCCACCAGCCCACACAAGCAGTAAAGAAAACCCAGCCCAGCTGGCCCCCCACCCAAGAGGTGCAGGGGGCCAGCTGCCCTACAGGCAGAAGAAGAGAGGCCAGCCTGCCTAGCAGAGAGGGCAGAAGACCACTAAGGTAAGGGAGGAAAAACCGAGCAGAAAAGAGCCAGGGAAGAGATGAAAAGCATCGTCAAAATTATTAGAGCCAGCCAAGAACTATGGCCCTACTTTATAGGGATCATGCTCTGCGCAATCCTCACCAGCGCAGCTTCCCTCCTAGCTCCCTTCATCATCTCAGGGGCAACAGATGCAGTAGTAGGCCACCTCAACGGCTCAGCACCCAGCAGCGGGGCTACCATCGCCGCCTTCGCCGCCGCCTACCTGCTAGCCCAGCTCCTGAGCGTGCTCACAAGCAACATCGGCGGCTACATCGGTGACATCATGAGCCAGCGGATGCGCACCATCCTTTCAGTCCGCTACTACGAAAAGCTCCTGACCCTGCCCCTGTCCTACTTTGACACTGAACTGACCGGCACCATCATTGCCCGCCTCAACCGCTCCATTAGCGAAGTGACAAACTTCGTCAAAACCATGAGCAACACCTTCATCTCCCTGCTGCTGACCACCCTGTCGGTCATCCTCATCAGCTCCATCTACTACTGGCCCCTAGGCCTACTGCTCATCATCATCTTCCCCGTCTACTTCTGGCTAACCAGCAAAACCAGCGCAAAATGGCAGGTCTGGGAAGGGGAAAAGAACGAAAATATAGACATAGCCTCTGGCCGTTTTGCTGAGGTCATCGGGCAGATCCGGGTCGTCAAATCCTTTGGCCGCGAGCGACAAGAACTAAAAGACTTCAGCGGCCGCTTTGAAAAGACCATTGGGCTCACCCGCGCCCAGTCCCGCTTCTGGCACTGGATGGATGTAGCCCGCCTCTCCTTCCTGAACCTGATTTTCTTCGCCCTCTACCTGCTGATCTTCCTGCGCACCCTAGCCGGTCACTTCTCGATTGGGGATATGGTTCTACTCATTCAGCTCCTGGCTATGGCTGTAGCCCCCATCAACTCCCTATCCTGGATTGTGGATACCGCCCAGCGGGCTATTAGCGGCTCAAAGGACTACTTTGAGGTCATGGAGCGCGATTCTGACCCCCGGGCCCTGGCCATTACCGCAGGAGCTAGCCAGAACCAGCAGGTATCTTCCGCCCAGCAGGCCCCTTCCGCCCAGCCGGGGGCTGAGCTAATCCGCTTTGAGGGCCTAACCTTCGGCTATGAGGGGGAAAGGGACGTTCTGCACGGAATTGACCTGTCAGTGACACGCGGTGAGCGGATCGCCTTTGTCGGTGAGTCAGGCGGCGGTAAATCCACCCTCATGGCCCTGCTTGAGGGCCTCTATGACCCCCGTGAGGGCCGGGTACTGGTAGACGGGATGGATATTGCCCAAAGCGATCTGGCTAAGGTGCGCTCGCTCATTGGCATGGTCTTTCAGGATGCCTCCCTTTTCTCTGGCACGATTGCTGAAAATATTGCCTACGGCCGACCTGATGCTAGCCGGGAGCAGATTATTCAGGCCGCTAGGAAGGCTAATGCCCACGACTTTATCTCTAAATTCGCTGACGGCTACGATTCGCTGATCGGTGAGCGGGGCCTGAAGCTCTCTGGTGGTCAGAAGCAGCGGATCGCCCTGGCCCGGGCCATGCTCAAGGATGCGCCCATCCTGATTTTGGATGAGGCCACTAGCGCCCTAGATACGAAGGCAGAGCGGGCTGTGCAGAAGGGCTTAGAGGAGCTGATGGTGGGGCGTACTTCTTTGATTATTGCCCACCGCCTATCAACCATTGCCAGCGTGGACCGGATTGTGACCCTCAAGGAGGGGCGGATTGATGAGATAGGTAGCCCGGCTGAGCTGGCAGCATCTGGCGGTATCTATGCTGAGCTTTTGGGCCTGCAAACTGAGGGCGGGAAGGCCAGCCAGAAGAAATTGCAGAGCTTTGACATTATTGGCTAGGCCAGCAAGGGGTAGGTTAGCTAGAAATGATTAGCTTCTAGGTGGGTTTTCCTTACCCAGATGCCCCCTGCCGGGGTGTAAAACTTAAAGGTATGAAGAAAAGTACCCAATCCGCCCTTGCTGCTGGGCTGCTCCTTGCAACTCTGGCCCACCTGCTCTTTTGGGGCTACCGTTACCTGCACACTGACCCTGCTGAGCGTTCCTGGACTCTTCTGCTAGGACCTGCCCGTTCCATAGGCGGAGAATAGAATCATGCGATTTGGTTCAAGACAGCGCCTTGGCGCTTCCCGTGCTACCTTAACCGACCAGCTGAGGGATTTTCTGAAGGAGGGGCGGACGGTTACCCTGCTTGGTTCTACCGGTTCTATTGGAACCCAGGGGGTGCAGGTTCTTGACCACCTGAACTCCCTGGCCGGGGCTACTAGCGGCAGCGAGAGCGCCCCGCTTCGTCTTCTGGCTCTTTCTGCTGGCTCCCGCTCCCTGCCCCTGCTGGCTGAGCAGGCTGCCCGCCTGCGTCCGCAACTGCTTGCTACCAGCGGCAGTGAAGAGGATGCAGCTAGCTTGCGCTCCCTGCTAGCTGAGCTTGCCCCAGGGTATAGCCCGCAGATTGAGTGGGGCCCTGCGGCGGCGACTTTGGCTGCCGGGACTGGGGCGGATGTGGTGCTTAACGGTATTACTGGCTCTATTGGCTTGGAGCCGACTCTAGCGGCCTTGCAGGCTGGCTCTCAGGTGGCCCTGGCTAATAAGGAGTCTTTGATTGCCGGTGGTGAGCTGGTGAGGGCTGCGGTGGATGCTTCGCCCCTGGAGCAGCCTATGATTCCGGTGGATTCTGAGCATTCTGCCCTGGCCCAGGCCCTGGCTGCCGGTAGTGACCGGGAGATTGACCGGCTGATCCTTACTGCTTCTGGTGGGCCCTTTAGGGGGATGACCTATGAGCAGTTACGGCAGGTCAGCCCGGCTCAGGCCCTGGCCCACCCGACCTGGGATATGGGTTTGGTGGTGACTACTAATTCGGCTTCTATGGTCAATAAGGCCTTAGAGGTGCTTGAGGCCCATCACCTTTTTGGTATTGATCTGGACCGTATTGATGTGACAGTTCACCGCCAGTCGGTGGTTCATTCAATGGTGCAGTTTGTGGACGGGTCTACCATAGCTCAGGCCTCGCCGCCGACTATGCTGCTACCTATTGCCCTGGGGCTGACCTGGCCCCACCGGATTCCCGGTATTGCCCAGCCCTGTGACTGGTCGCAGGCTAGCGAGTGGACCTTTGAGCCCCTGGATAATGAGGCCTTCCCGGCGGTTGAGATGATTAAGGAAGCTGGCCGCCGGGGCGGTAGCTTCCCGGCTGTCTTCAATGCGGCGAACGAGGAGGCGGTTGCTGCCTTCCACGCTGGTGCTATTCGGTTTACTGACATGATTGAGACGACCGGGCGGGTGCTCGATGAGCACAGCTCTTCGGCTGCTCTGGCTGAGTCTGGGGCCCTGACCCTGGAGGCGGTGCTGGAGGCAGAGCGCTGGGCCCGGGCGCGGGCTAACCAGATTCTGGGCCGTCCCTAGATTCAGAGGCCAAACCCATGCTTTGTCACGAAACCTTGGGATAGACCGGGGGTTTCGTGACAAAGCATGGGTTTGGCGTTTTAAAAGACGGTGAGGCCTCGTGCGCGGAAGATGTCGCGGGCGGCTTCGGTGGCCTCCTTGCTGGGTGGGTGCACGTCCTTGAGCTTGTAGTCGTAGCCTAGGGACTCCCACTTATCGCTACCCATCTGGTGGAAGGGTAGCACCTCTACTCGTTCAACGACGTTGCGCCAGCGGCAGACGATGTCGGCTACCTTTTCGATATTTTCAGGATCGTCGGTGTAGCCGGGCACCAGCACAAAGCGGATCCAGATTTTCTTGCCCAGGGCTGAGAGGCGGTCCCCAAAGTCGATGGTGGGCTGGAGGGCGCGGCCGGTGAGCTGCCGGTAGACCTCTTCGGAACCTGATTTGACGTCGAGTAGCACCAAATCAACGTAGTCCAGGAAGTCATCTGAGGCCTGGGCTCCTAGAAAGCCTGAGGTGTCGATGCAGGTGTGAATCCCCAGGGACTTGGCGCTCATCAGAATATTCTCAGCGAAGGGCCGCTGCATGAGCACCTCACCACCTGAAAGGGTGATGCCGCCGCCACTGGCCCTGAAGACCTTGCGCATACGCTTAATCTTCTTGATCAGGTCGGCGGCCATGACGGGTTTGCCGTCCTTCATGTTGAAGGTGTCGGGGTTGTGGCAGTAGAGGCAGCGCAGGGGGCAGCCGTTGAGGAAGATGGTCATGCGGGTTCCGGGCCCATCAACGGCAGTCACCAGCTCCCAGGAGTGTACTGAACCTAGCTGGCCTTCGCGCATGAGTTTGAGCTGGGCGGAACGTTCGAGTTCGGTCAGCTCACCCAGGCCCCAGATCCCCGCCCCAGAATGCCGGTCCGCCGGCGGAGCAAAGGCTAGCTCGCCGGCGGTATCGGTTATCTCGTGAGAGATATCAAGTGACATGAAGAATCACTAGGCTCCGTGGTGGAAGGTGCGGGAGAGTACGTCCAGCTGCTGTTCGCGGGTCAGGCGCACGAAGTTGACGGCGTAGCCTGAGACGCGGACGGTCAGGTTGGGGTACTTGTCGGGGTTCTCCATGGCGTCCTCCAGGGTTTCACGGTTGAGGACGTTGATGTTGGCGTGGTAGAGGCCCTTGGGGGCGGTCTTGGTGGCGCGGTTTGCCTTCATGGAAGCG
>JAXDRN010000119.1:0-17334 GCA_034090985.1 Rothia sp. (in: high G+C Gram-positive bacteria)
GTATTACGTCTAATTTGGAAATACCCCCGCGTGTGCGGGGAAGAGGTGATGCCTGGCAACCGTCTTGACCCGCCGCTGGAAATACCCCCGCGTGTGCGGGGAAGAGCTGATGCTTAGCGCGCGTTTCCAGGGAGCCTTGGAAATACCCCCGCGTGTGCGGGGAAGAGTCTAAAATCCTTTATCTCGTTGCTCTGCCCTAGGAAATACCCCCGCGTGTGCGGGGAAGAGGGCTACCCGCTCAGTATCGACGCCGAGCAGACGGAAATACCCCCGCGTGTGCGGGGAAGAGAGAAAAACCCCATGAAACCCCCAAGAATCCAAGGAAATACCCCCGCGTGTGCGGGGAAGAGACTAACTGACTAGCAATTTTATCAGCTAAATTTTGAATTTTCGCTATTTTTAGGTACAGGCAGGTAGGTCAAAGTAAGTCCATCAAGCTCCAGTACGGGGCGACTTTGCTCACCTATAGATTGAATGGTGAAGCCCTGTTCTGTATTCCGGTTACTGGTAATCATGGTGAAAGATCCTTCGCATGAGGCAAGTAGGCACCTGGCCCAGAGGTTTTCCTGTACCCGTTTAGATACATTACCAACGTACAGTCCAGCTGAGGCTTCTGATAGAAACCTGCTCAGATACCCCCGAAGATGTTCGGGAATAGCGGTTGCAGAAAGAACAACGAACATATTTACTCTTCGCCCCCGTACTGGGTATGGCCTTCTACCTCTTCGCCGCGATCAACGATGAGTCGATCATCATCTCTCTCTGGTAAGTGAGGGCTAAGAACCTCCATCAGGGTTTGAATCATGCCCTTCAGTACCTGTTGTTTAACCAGCTCCTTTCTTACCCCTGTTCTGACTTCCTCAGCAAGATTGACGCTCTGGTGGCAGGCAAAGGCTACCGGTATTGACAGTGAAGGTTTATAAAGGTCAGCAAGGTCAAATAAAAGGGACCTAGCGTCACCCCGGTGAATAATTCCCAGGGCAGGGTTAACCCCAAGAGCCGCGCAAGCTGAAGCGGCGCAACCATAGAGAATGGAATTAGCAAGATTAAGCGCCTTATTCACGTTATCTTCAGAATCAACCCTTCTGCGGAACCCAGTAATCTTGTATTTCTTAGCTGTATCCCGGTAAAGATTTCTTATTGCCCGCCCCTCTAAACCTCGCATCGTGGCAATAGTTCCCCCAGACATATGCTCAATACCGAGTTGCTTCTTATAAAGGGTGAGGGCTGCTGTGCGTTGATGCTTTTCCTGGGCCACAAGGTGAGCTTGAGCAATTGCCCAACGTGCTGACGAAGTAAGTGCTGTTGCATGTGAATAGGCAGGTACACCGCCGCCGCCAGTGAACATAACAGTGGTTCCGGCTCTGGTGCAAGAGGTCATTGCTGGCTGGGTAATGCTTGTGCCAGGCCCGAGCATCAACACTGAAAGCCCACTGACCGGTAGTTGCACTCGCTTGCCGGCAATAGGGCCTTCTTCTGTATCGCCGCCATAGGCAATAACACCCGTCTTATCCTGCCTAATAACACAGTACTCCAGGTAGAGAAAAGAGACCCGGTCTTCTAATCTGACTTGGTGGTTGGTGGGGATAGTAGAGAAGGCTAGGGCTTCTTCTGAATAAGTCATTCTTCACCTAACCCAATAAAGCCAAGAAGATGGTCGTAGACCTTACCCTCAGGCACCTGCATGTAGTGGTAGTGATTCAGTAGGGTCTTGGAGTCAGCCAACGAGGGCAGGCTGTCAAGGTAGCTACGGTTATCTCGAGTGACAGTAATAGGTAGAGAAGCCCGTAGGGCCCTTTGAATATCCTGTTGCTGATGGGCTGTCAGAGAGAGTAGGCTATCTAAGCTGCCACTCCAGGCGCCAGGTATCTGTTCAGGGTCTCCACCAATAATGACTTGGCGGATTTCACTATTAATAAGGCGGGTAAAAGCGCCGTCATCTGAGTCATTAAAGTTTTTATCTGTCATATCGCTAAAATCCTTGATGGTGCTCAGAGGCTGTAAGGCGGCAGCAAGCTTCTCTGATGTATCCTTGCCCCTACGCAGGGCATCTGCGTTCTCGGCAAACTGATCTAAGTCATCAGAGTTAAGGATGGAATCAAGTGTTACCGCTGCTGCATCCACAAAATTTTGGTTCATAGCTGGACAAAGAAAGGCAGAATTGGCCTGTAAGAAATCCCAGGTTCGTTGAAGCTCAGCCTTGTAGTAGGGTTTGAGCATCCAGGCTTCAGGCTCTCTGGGCCTTACTACCTGAATCCTTAAGTTCTGGATTCCAGGTATCCGTTCCTGCCTCTTCTGATCTATCCGCCGCCAGACCCGCCCAGCTCGTTGAATCAAAGATGGTGCCGGGCAGAGATCGGTGGAAAGCAGGTCAAGGTCAATATCGAGGGAAGCCTCAATAGCCTGGGTTCCTACAACTGTTAGCGCTGTTCCCTGCCCACTAGCACCGATTGCCTGCTCCAGAAAATCAGCATTACGCTTACGGTGCTCAGCAGTCATGCGGGAGTGCAACAGAATAACCTTTTCGCCCTGCTTAGCTAGCTCCTGGGCAACAGTCTGAGCCCGTTTTACGGTATTGCAGATAATCCCCAGCCTTGCTAGGGGAAAGGCTCGCCTCTGCTCGCCAGCCCACTGGATATGGCTTGCTTCTAGGGCTGTGAAGTCCGGCTCAGAGAAAGTGAAATCAATGGCGTATTCGGGTACGGTAAGCAAGGTTTGCTGGGGGGTAGGGGATTTTTGGCTACTTTCCTCAGCTGAAGGGAAAACGGCCTTCTGCTCTGGGGCAGAGCCTGTGTAGGCCTGGGTGAAAAGATCCCGCTGCCATTGGGGGAAGGTGGCAGATAGGAAGGTGACTCGGGTTTTAGTGAGCCCAAGCCAGGTTAGTAAAGGGCGAAGAAGGTTGCTTTGGTAGTGGTCTAAGGTATGAACCTCATCGATAACAACGTGGGCGTTAGCTAAGGCTAATAGACGCAGGTGAG
This sequence comes from Rothia sp. (in: high G+C Gram-positive bacteria), assembly GCA_034090985.1. GTDB lineage: Bacteria > Actinomycetota > Actinomycetes > Actinomycetales > Micrococcaceae > Rothia. The sequence goes on from JAXDRN010000119.1 coordinate 2,979, forward strand.
TCCACTTCATAGGTATCGAAGCCATGAGAGGCTGGTCAATGGTGCCTACACAGACCGGAGCGAGTAGGCGGGAAGCCCCAGATCTTACAAATTCGGTAGGGTAAAGGCCACCGCTGTCGTGGCCCTGGCAGGTGTCTGAAAAGACCGTAACCGGCTGAGCGTAGAAGTCTTCTATAGAAGAAAGCCCGTGAGCTAGGGCCGCTACGTTAGAGGTTGCTGAATAGGCTCTCTGGACACGCTTCATCAGAGCGTTGGTTGTGGCCTGGGTTGGGAGTAGGAAGATAAGCCGTTCCTCCCTGAGAGAGTGGCGTAGCAGGGCAGCTTCAGTTTTGCCGTTGCCTGTTGGCGCCATTGCAGTCCACAGACCCTCATCTGTGCTGAGGGCCTCTTTTTGGAGGGGGCGAGGGCTGTAGTCACCTAGGATAGCTCTGTGAGCTGCCTGAGAATCAGTCCAACCCTGGTAGAGGCCTACCGTATTTTTTATCCGCTCTAGGGCGCGATCCTGACAGGATTCAATCCAGGCAGCAGGTTCATCAAGGGAAAGCTTCCCCTGGGCTATAAGCTCCTGGTTATGGGCAACCCAGTCGCTACCTGAGGCGATACGGTCAGCCAGAATAACCAGGCCAGAGAGCAAAATAGTCAGGGTAGGTGATGCCTCTTCAGGGAAGTCAGCAGTTGTGATTCCCAAGGCGTCAGAGAGAATATCTAGTAGGTCCGTTTGAGCTTCAGTCCACCCCTGTTCTAGGGCTTGCTGAAACCATTTCTGGGTTACTTTTTTATTTCCTCGATCTGGGAAGGTGAAGGCTCCATGGTGGCCTAAGGTCGGAAGGGAATACCAGAACTCTGAAGCAAGGTCGGTACGGTCTTTCAGCTTCTCCTGCGACAGGGTAAAGGCCCCAACCTGCTCATGACGGGCTAGAAACCTACAGCGACTACGGTTAATCTCTTCAAGAAGTCGTTTCTCAAGAAAGCTGCAGGCAGGTTCATGAATGGATATTGATGTGCGGATCTGGTCCCATTCAGGACCCTTTCGTCGTGGCTGAGCCTGGAAGATAGGGGAGGCCTTACCTATATCGTGGCTTCCTGCAATCCACTGAATAATCCTTACACCTTTATCCCCTAGTTCTTCTGCAATAAGGGCTCGCAGGCCAGGTCTCAGCCAGTAATCGTGCAGAGCCTTAGCTACCGTTGCAGTATCGAGAAGATGAGCTAGAAGGGGGTAAGGCTGGTTAAGGCCGTTTTGCTTTGACCAGAGGTAAGGGTGGGTTTTCACAGCATCTCCTTTCTTGGTTTAGTCCCTGAGGGGGCGAATGGAAAGCAAGCCACAGCCATAGGACTTTGCCCGGCCTATTCCCTTCAGGAGTAATTCTTCAAGAGCTTCTGGGTTATCAACGCGGGCAAAACCGTCAATCGTATCAACCTGCACTGCGAAGGGGCTAGCTGCTGAGAGCCCTGACCGGTCGGTTCCGAGAGCCTGACGCTGATGGTTGAGGATAGTAACTTCACCCAGGGCAGGAGCCAGCTTGCTAGCTAGCCAGTCAGTCATGCGGGGGAGTTGATCATCTGCTTCTGTGTCACCATCAAAGGGAATTGAAATAATCCCCGTTCCCCTTGTGCGGCTGCTATCTTTCACCTTCCGCTTCCTCTTAACGGCATTGATGGATAGGCGGAAGGAGATATAGCTTCCAGCCGGGGGCGAGACAAGCTCGATTTCTTTAGTTTCTACAGGATGCCCTTCTTGGGGGGCAATATCAGACTGAATCAGAAAATAAGGGGCGCTACCGGCAACAGTATCAAGGCGGAAGAGGATTCTAGATGCAGCCCGTGGGCTGTCTGTAGAGAGTTGGGGGAAAAGGTGCATAACCGCCCGGTGGCGGAAGATGGGGGAGTTGACATCCCAGCCCCGGTGTGGCCTGCTGGGGTGGTTGACCATAAGGGCTTCGTGAACCGGGTACTTTGTGAGGAATGTTGTCTGCGACACTGCTTGTTGCCTTCTCTCTGGGTTGTACCAGCTGGGACTGGTAGAGTTACTTCTGCCTCGGATTCTCGCCTTAGTTTCTAACTGGTTGCGGGGTAGTTCAGTGTGTTTGTAATGTCCGAGATCTTCCCCGCAGTTGCGGGGGTATCTGCCTCAAGTGTAGCTACTCTGAGGCAGAAGTTCAATATTTTTTAAGACGTGTGATTGTAATGTCTGGGTATTTTGTTGTAACCTGGTGGTGAAGATACCGAAGGAGGTAGCCATTGACATCCAATGCCTTAATAGACATCCCCTGGATCCCCCTTGAGGCCGGGTCTAAAGTGTCTAATGTCACTGTAAGGGACACTCTCTTGTCTGCCCATGAAAAAGGTGTGTTTCTTGATAAAAAAGTCCCAGGTTACGCTCTGGGATCCCAGCTGAGAATCCTCAGAGACACACTTGCTGTAACGCTCCGCCATGAAGAGGGCTACGCGCCAGGCCGAGAAAAAAAGCTGGCAAGTAGAATCCTTAAAGAGGGTTTGAGCCAGTCCGCAGTAGATCAGGGTCTCAAAGATCTGGAAGCTGGAGCGGACCTTTTCTCAGCTACCTTTCCCTTCCTGCAGCGCCCAGCCCTTAAGCCATCATCAGCTAAGGACTCTGCCCGCCTCCTCGCGCCTGGAAACAAGCCAGTTAAAAAATTGCTTCCTGCAATGCCAGCAGACCAGGGTGAAGACTTCTGGAACCTTGCTGTAGCCCAGAAAAATAGCCTAGAAATCGTAGAAGCAGTTCGAAACCTGGCCGTGCACCACCATTACTCGATGGCTGGCAATAACACTTACGATGGCGAAAAATGTGCCATGGGAAGTCCCGGTATCCGCTTCCCCGGGAAAGGATATACAGCTACAGAGATTTTCTGGGAAGAAGAAAGCCTGCTAGCAACCCTTCTACAGTCCCTTCCCAAAACCTGGGTTCAAGGAGAAGGTTTACCAGCCTGGGCTGATCGACTAGGAAAAACAGCCCTCTTAGATGATGGAACAGAGCACCCCCTCTGGGCTGGGACCTGGAGCTCAAATACCGCAGTCTGCCTCTGGGAGGATGAGCGCCTGGTGGGGGTTCGCACCGGTGGTATTCCCGAAGAATGGTACTTACCTACAATGGGGAAGGCAAAAGAGCTCCGAAAGAACTGGTGGGACCAGCGCAACACCCGTGATCCCTTCTACCTCTACATCAAAAATCAGAAGGGCGAGCTCAAAGCCCAGCGCCTAGATATTGGAAGGGATGCTACAGACCTGGCAGTTGAGTGGGCATCAGAACATAAGACAGTGGTGGCCCAGGACCTAAGAAGTGCCTGTTTCTATTCATCAAGTGAATCGAAACTAGCCTTCATTCGCCACCAAATTGAAGGCACCTCCACATCGCCCAGCATCCGGGCCTCTCAGGTGTACATCCCTGACTCAGACCGCTGGTCCTTTGGGCAAAACGTTGAAGTTCAAGAACTGATTCAACTACAGGCTCATGTGCTCCAAGAGATGCACACTATTATTTGCTCACCCTTCAGACGCAAAACAAAAGAGGATAAAAAACGAGCCAAAGAAGGGTACCCGCCGCCAGTTCTTGACGACTTGGAACAACTGAGGCAGGACGCATCCAATCACTACTGGCGCTTTATCACCCCTGTCTACAAAGAGTTCCTTCGGTGCGACCGTGCAGAGGATGGCTACCTGCCAGACTCCCTTCTTAAAGAGGCCGTCGATGCAGCTATAGCAGCCTATGACGCAACCGTCATGCCCTACCGAAACCAATACGCTGCCCGCATCGAGCACGTGCGCGGCCTACTCCAGTACCGCCTTCACAAGGCAATGAACATCATCAAGGAAACCCCTGACCAGGAGGAAACCGATGACGAATAGTCAACCACCCCAATGGCAGCAGCTCATTGGCCGTATCCAATATTTAGCGCAAGAGGCAGGCGGCCACACCAAGGAAATCGCAGCCCTTCGCCGGGGTAACAGCTCAATCACCGAGCACTACGCCTACCCTTACGTCCTTCCCTACACAAGCAACCTCAAGAGCAAAGACCAACAAACAGCCCTTCTGCGGGTAGCTGCAATGCTCGCCGAGTATGGATCTATACCCAACTTCGATCAGCAAAAGAGCGGCTACCGATCATTTGGCTCCTGGTGTTTTCAGCTATCTAATCACCTAGCTGACGGTAAAAGGGCTCCCCTTGACCCAGATAACCCTGATGCTGTCGGCCAGCGGTTAGCTTATCTTCACACCCAAAACCTTGAAGAAGCAGTTTTAAGCGTGAGGCGACTGCTAGCGCTCGCAACTAGTCTGCAAAACCCGCCAGCCCTTGATAAGTACAATCTGGCAAAGACCCTTATCTACTGGGGTAACGGCATATCACCTGCCTCCCGGGAGGCCCGCCGTCAGATACTCCGAGACTACTACTCTGCCTTCAATTACATTCTGACCCCAGCCGAAGAGAACTCACCGGCGAACGACCAGTAAGGAAAGAAACACCATGTCAAACCATCTCACCATTAGCATTCTGACCTCCGTTCCCTACTCAAACCTCAACCGGGATGATAACGGAACCCCCAAGCGAGTCACTATTGGTGGTGCCCTGCGGGCCCTTCACTCTTCCCAATCTGTCAAGCGGGGCATCCGTATTGCCTATGAAAACGCTTCCCTAGACCGCTCTGTCCGATCCGGTGATCTAGCAGGTGAAGTGGTGGCGAAGGCCCTGGAAATCGACCCCCAGGCAGACGAAAAGGCGTTGACTAAAGAAGCAAAGAAGCTGGTTGGAGATCTCACCAAGAATGGTGACAAGGGGGGCAACGATGATGGAGGCCCCGCCCGTTCTTCCTGGCTCAGCGAAGAAGAAATCACCACAGCAGCAACAAGCATTCTGGAGAAAACTGATACCGACTTTATCCAGGAAGGCAAAACCGGATCCCTTGCCATAGCTGCCTTTGGCCGCATGTTCGCTAACGACCCTAAGAAGAATACAGAGGCAGCTCTTAGCGTTTCACCCGGGGTAACAACCCATACTGCCGTCATTGAAACTGACTACTTCACAACGGTAGATGATGTGAAGGAGCGAGAAGGAAGAACCGGAGCGACCTTCCTTGGTGTTGCCCAGTACACCAACGGCATCTTCTACCGGACTATCAGCATTGATCGGGCCCAGCTTAAGGAATCTTGGACTGGCTTTGGGCAGGAAAGGGCAGAAGGTAACCTGCGTGACCTTATCACCGCAATTATCTATGGCCTGCCCCGTGGCAAGGAGAACAGCACAGCTCCCTATATTCAGCCTGCCCTTGTTTTGGCTGAAGAGCAGCAGTACCGCACCGCCTACGACTTTGAAACTCCAGTGCCTAACAACAAGGAAGGGGGCTACCTGGCTCCTAGCATCGAGCACCTGTCCAAGCAGTACCAGCAGGCCCGGAACTTTGACCCTGATAACTTTGGCCCTCTTGAAGCCCTCACCGGCACCTACGAGGGCCTAACCGGAAAATTCGGTGACCTGCAGGCTACCTCCCTGAAGGAATTCATTGATGCCGTAGTCGAATGGATTCAGCAGTGAGTGACTCTATCTATATCCGTCTAGCAGGGCCCTTACAGTCCTGGGCTGGGCCAGCGGTAACCGGCAATATTGTACGCACTGAAGAGGTCCCTTCACCCCGTAGCCTGCGCGGCCTGCTAGCTGGAGCTCTGGGCTATAAGCGGGGCGAGGTGCCCAGTTGGCTTGAAGACGTTTGCTTCACAGTCCGCCAGGAGCGCAATGTGACCTACATTGATGATTTTCACACTATCAACAAGCGCACCGGCGAAGATGAGTTCCGCCGCCGCCTGCTATTGGCGCAGGGGATGAAAGCCAGCAGTCCTAAGAACCTGGTTTTCACCCCTGATGCCCAGGGTGGTACATCCATTGTTAACCGTACCTACCTGGCTGATACGGAGTTTATCGTTCGTATTACTGCCGAAGGGCGTACAGAGGAACTTGATCAGGCCCTGCGAAGCCCGCGCTTCTCAATCTACCTAGGGCGTAAGGCTTTCCCAGCAGTATTCCCCTTTTACTTGGGTGTAGGTAACTCGGAGCTTATCTACAAGTTCCCTGCGATTGCACCTAAGGAAACGCAGGAAAAAGCAACAGTAACTATTCATGAGTTTGTGCAGAATCAGTTGATGGCTCCTTACACAACAGAGGTTTCGACGGTCGCTCACCGTGAAGCCTGGCTCCAGGATGTCGGTTCCCAGGTAAAACGTCGCAAAACTTTGCTGGCGTAGCTCTTTCCTTGCCAGCTCAGGTCTGGATTCTGCCCTGGTATGAGTGAAAACTCCACCTGCATGCCCCATTGGCTTGCCGGTGGAGTTTTCATTTTCGGGCTTGTCGATAGCGCCCTAGATTCCGGATGATTTTGGATTTGAACGCTAACGCATCTTTGAGCCTTCTACAAATCACGGTGATTTTTTGCGTGTTCTTTTCGAGCTTCCTTCCACATGAATTCTCTTGTAGCCTCGTACTTCTCACGGAATTCTTCTCTTGAGAGCCCCCTCTGCCATGGTTTTGTTACCAGTGTAAGAAAAACTACTGCACACCCAAACAAAGCAAACCAGAAACCTGCGATAAAAAATTTCCCAAAAAGTATAGATGCAAAAATAAAAGCCACTAAAGGTGTCACGAGTACTTCATAGAGCGCATAGAGGAATCCCCCTGGGCTCGCACGCTGAGCTCTAACAACAAGTGGACGCTGCAGCAAGCAAATAAGAAGCTCAGCGACAATTACCGTGAGAAACAGAAAAACAAGGATCTTCTCGAAGTCTGCTCTCAATTCGGTAAAGAAAAATGAAGAAAGCCAGTATATGATTCCAACGCCGAACGCAACTAGTCCCCCAGTTATTAGGTGACCGATATACATATCAGAAAGGCTTACATATTCTCTGTTGTTCTCATTATAAATATTTGTCTTCTGCATCTAAGCGTCTTTCTCTAAGCATGTGCCAACGTTAAAATGAGGGCGGGTGATCCCTAGGTCAGCAGAAGTGGTAGAAGGTACTACGATGGTGGTATTCCCTAGATACCGCTTGATCTCCTGCTTGTAACTGGGATAGCTCTTAAGGCCTGCATTCTTAAGAGCATCAGGTAGCGACTCTAATTTATTAAGAATCAAATCCACTTGCTGGTCTTCGGTCATGAGTGCTTGAGACTTAGAGGCTTATTCATAAGGGTAGGTGAAGCAGGTTCACAGCGAAGCTGCTGGCTCGGGGCTGGCGTGAATCGCCTTGTGAGCGAAGCGAACCAGGCGAGAGGGTTGGCAAGCGAGCGTGAGCCTGCGGAACCCCTTATGAATAAGCTTCTTAGAAGTAAGCGCAGTTGCGGGCGCTGTTACACCGAAGGCAGGCAGTGTTCCGGCCGTTCTGACTCCAAGAAGGGCTCTGATTCGCACCCACCTGCCTGGGCGTAGACTAAAGCCATGAAACTCATTGAACCTCGTCCTGTTCCCCTGGGTGGCCTGCGGGCTATGACGGTGCGCCGTCTGCTGCCCTCCCGGGACCGTCGCATGGTGGGTGCCTGGTGTTTTGTTGACCATTACGGCCCTGATGATGTTGCTATCAGCGGGGGAATGCAGGTGGCTGCCCACCCCCACACGGGCCTGCAAACAGCCAGCTGGATTTTTACCGGCACTATTGAGCACCGGGACTCGCTGGGCACTGTGGCTGATGTTCGCCCCGGTGAGTTGAACCTGATGACGGCCGGTTGCGGTATTAACCACACCGAGTACTCCACCCCAGAGACCACCGTTCTGCACGGTATTCAGCTGTGGATCGCCCTGCCCCGCGACGACATGAACACCGCCCCGGCCTTTGAGAACTTTGTACCAGATGCCCTCACCTTTGGCGGGCAGGGCGCTGGCCAGGATGGCGGCGGGCAGGATGGCGAGTGGGCCAGCGAGCACGGTGGCGGCGGGCAGGGCGCTGGTCAGGATGGGTCCGCCCCTGCTGGAGTGCAGGCCCGCGTCTTCCTGGGGGAGCTGGGTGTGACGGTCGATGGGGAAACTAAGACCGGCTCGTCCCCCGTCACAACCTTCTCGCCCCTGCTGGGGGCTGAAATCCTGGTGGGGGAGCCCGGTTCCGACCCTCAGGCTGATAAGAACCCGGCAGCAGATGCCCCGCGCCGCAGTCTTACTCTGACCCTTAATCCTGCCTTTGAGCATGGTTTTGTGGTCGATAGCGGTGCCCTGCTGGTTCAGGGTCAGCTGGTAGCTGCCGATCAGATGCTCTTTCTTGACCCTGGCCTCTCTGAGCTAACCGTAGAGGCCCTGGGGGATACCCGCCTGATTCTGCTGGGCGGGGCTCCCTTTGGTGAAGAGATCACCATGTGGTGGAACTTTATTGGCCGCTCCCATGAGGATATTGTTGCCGCCCGCCAGGCCTGGAATGAGCAGGTTCAGGCCGCCCAGCAGGCTGACGCTGGCCAGCAGGCTCAGGGTGCCCAGCAAGATCAGGGCAAGGATCGGGCTCAGGGCTGGGAGGGGCGCTTTGGGCCGGTGGTGCAGCTGCCAGAGCAGTACGCTAAGGTCTCACCGATGCTGGTTATTCCGGCCCCGGCCCTGCCCCAGACCCGTCTGAGGGGGCGGAAGGACTAACCTAGCTGGGGCTGTAGCCCGCCTAGGTCCAGCCGGGCAAGGATGGGCTCAGCTCAGTAGGATCGGGCGCAAGTGGGGCGGGTTGACCTGCAAAGGGGCAGGTCAGCCCCTCCTGCCCCCTATTGAAGGGCCCGCCACACCCAGAGGGGGAAAATTTCTTTAATGGGGGCAACCATTCCCCATTAAAGGCCACAAACCCCACTCTGACTAGGTGAAACACCTGCCTTTTCTGTTTTTTCAGCTGATTTCTAGCTTCTGTTCAGGGGTAACAAAACTAGTTTTTATAACGATTTGGTATACATCGTTACCAAATCGTTATAGGCTGTTCAGAGTCCAATCAGCTTCCGAGGGAAGCATGGGAGCCCCTGATCCAGCAGGTCGGCCACCCAGCAGTAGCAGCAACCCGGCTGCGAAAATCTCAAGAAGAGACGAAAGGTACAACATTGCGTCGTTCACTCTCAGTAGGTGCGGTAGGCATCATCCTATCCGGTGCTGTTCTAGCAGCAGCAAACGCCCAGGATCAGCAGGCCCCGCAGACCACCGTAGACAACGGTGCAGTCACCACCACCCCCACCCTTCAGGCCTTCGCCATCAAGGGTCAGGGAAAAATCGCCCAGTGGGGTGTTCCTGCCTACATTGTAGCCCCTGAAAAGCCAGCAGAATCCACCCCCCAGCTGGTTGCTGAACTTGAAGAAACCACCCTAAGCACCCAGGCTGAAGAAGTTCAGGTTCTTGATCTAGCCCCGGTAGCTGAAGAAGCTGCTCCTGCCGCTGAAGAATCAGCAGCCCCCGTCCAGGTAGAGGCCCCCGCCGCTGAACCCGCAGCAGTAGTAGTAGAAGCTGCAGCTCCTGCTCCCGCTCAGGTTGAAGCCCCCGCCGCTGAACCCGCAGCAGTAGTAGAAGCCGCAGCTCCTGCTCCTGCCCCCGTTGTTGAAACTCCTGCAGTTGTTAGCGCCCCCGCCCCTGAGCCCACCCTCTCAGTAGTCAGCAACCAGGCCAAGCGGGATGCCGTTGTTGCCGCCGCCCTGGGTGCAGCAGCCATCAACGCCCAGACCGACTGCACCATGCTAGCTACCAACTCCCTACGGGCTGCCGGCATTAACTTCCACGGCTGGCCCATGGACTACATGGCCCTAGGCACTGTAACTGCCAACCCCCAGCCCGGTGACCTGGTTCTCTACGCCTCTAACGGCTTTGGTCAGCAGCACATCGCCGTCTACATTGGCAACGGCCAGGCTGTCCACGGTGGCTGGAACGGTATCGGTACCTCCATCTTCTCCGTCAACCTGCCCACCGCCTCAGCCCCGATCTTCGTATCACCTGCAGGCTACAACGGCTAAGACCAAGAGTCTGAGCTAAAGACCTTTCGAAAGGCCCCGCCCCCTTTTTTCAGGGAGCGGGGCTTTTTGCCTCCCGGGGCTCTGACCCTAGAGGGAGCCCTGCATCGCCGCCCGGTAGAAGGAGGCCTTGAGTTCTCGCACAGCCGTGACCGACCATATCGCGCTCGTTGACCCAGCCCTTGCCTGCCTCAGGTAGGGCAGATCGGCAGTAAGAGCCCGATCAAACTGGGCCCGTAGGTCAGCAAGTGAGGTAAGGGTCTGCCCGCGGTGGGTGAAGGGGAAGGCCCCAGCCCCCTCTGCCCGCTCAAGGCCCTGGCGGTAGCGCCCTGCCCGCTCGGCAGCGTAGTCAGTGATACCAATCTGCCCCATAATGAAGCTATCCGAAAGCGCCCCACCGGCAGCAGCCTTGTACTGGTTAGAAATGTAGGGCACCAGGCCCTCGTCATAGCCCTTGTAGGCCAGCAGATCAAAGGCCTGACGGCGAACGGTGATATCACCGGCCGCCCCGCTAACGGGGGTGTAGGCCCCGTAGGCGGGGTCAAAGAGGGGAATGGTGTAGTAGCTATTGGCCGGTGCGGTGCCAGTGGTACTGATACCCCGCCACTGGTAGCGGGAGACCACCAGGCCCTGGGCGGTGAAGTCCTCCACTGTTGAGAGGGCGGCAGCCTCGTCCACGGTGATGGTGGCAAAGCTGTCATCGCTGTGGCCGGTGCTGCCGCGCGGGGTCTGGCTCAGGCGGTTGAGCAAAACTGCCCGTTCCTCAGCCGGGCGGCGCAAAATTGCTTCTGCTTCAAGGGCATCAAGCAGGTAGAGGGTATCAAGCTGGGAGCGCAGGTAGGCAGAGAGGTCCTGCTTGGTGGCGAACTGCTCGGGGCTGCCGTTATGCAGGCGGTCGGTGACGGCCGTCCAGTCAAAGTACTGGTTGAAGCCAAGAATCGCTGCGGTGGGGCTGTCGGGGCCCTCAAAGATGCCGCGGGCAATCGTTTCTGGGCCAAGGCCATCACGCAGGCCGCCGCCGGTAGTGAGCAGGGTGTCGTCGATCAGGTGGGTCATCTCGTGGCCGTAGGTGGTCACCCCGTTGGCAGAGATAGCCTTGCCCATGAAGTAGCGCATACCGCTCCCCTCAGCCTGGGCCGTTGCCTGGGTGTAGGGGGCCCAGAGGTTAAGGGGGGCGAAGAAGTCGCTGATGGCCCCGGGGTTAGTCTTTGGCAGCCAGGAGGCAGAAATATTCTGGGCCTTATAGCCCTGGAAGGTGTCAATTGCCAGGCGGTTGCCGGTCAGTTCACCGGCATAGGAGGGGGTAAGGCGGGTCCAGAGTTCCACAAAGGCCTTCTGTTCAGCTGCCCGGCGGTTCAGCTCCTCAATAAAGGCGGTTTTCTCGGCCGTACTGCTCCCCGCGCTGGCAGGGTTTACGTAGGTGTAGGTGTGGCCGAAGGTGATAGAAGCTGGAGTGGTTGCAACATAGACCCCGTCGTTTTCCTGTGAGAGCAGGGGCAGAATAAAGCGCTGGCTGGCAGGGTCTGCCGCCAGCTTGCTGTAGAGCGGGGCGGCCCTATCTGCAATGATGGCCCCGCTCTGCTCCCGCATCCAGGCATCTAGGTCGCTGCTGCCTGCCCGGTCGGCAATGAAGCTGGTGAGCTCAGGCAGGCGCACCACGGTGCGGTGGGCGCTAGGGGAGTTGCTAAAGGCCAGCACGTTAGCCCGCTGGGAGCCGATAGACAGAATGTAGTCAATCGGGTCAATCCCTGTGATGCCGAACTGGGCCGGGTTGCTGATGAGGGTCTTAGCCAGGTTCACGCCGCCCAGCTCGAAGGAGTAGAGGGAGCGCAGGTAGGCCAGGCCTAGCAGGAACTGTTCCTTGCGGCTACTGACCTTCTTACTGATGAGGGTTTCTCGCTCTGCCTCTGAAAGCTGGGCGTAGTGGGGGCTAGCGGCAATCTCGCTCAGGGTGTTCTGGGCCAGTAGCTTTGAGGCATTGAACTGCCTTTCAAGGCCGGTAGCCTTGAGCGCTTCGGGGCGCAGCTCGGCTAGGGCCTCAGCTTCGGTTACGGAAGCAAAGGGGCGGCCGGTGCGGCGGGAAATCTCTAGGCGCTTGTTAGTGATGTCGGTAAAGCGCACAGTGGGTGAGAGGGAGTCGTAGACCGTCTGCGACTCGGTAAAGGAGATTCCGCCTAGATCAGTTGCCAGGGCGGCAAAGAGGCCGGTGGAGGGGGCTGAGGCGGCGTAGGCGGGTATGGCTGCGCTGGCAATGATGGTAGGTGCAGACCAGGCTGCGCCCTGCATGAGGGCGCGGCGGCGGATGGGGGAGGAAGGCATAGAGGGAACTCTTTATGTGGTATCTAGGGGGATAGGGGATGAGATGAGGGAGCTGCCCTGAGCGCTGGTAGATGGGGGGGCAGGGCCCGCAGCTCTTCTTTAAGAATAGCGGTTGTGGGCGCTTTTGCCGGCAGAGGGCTGGCTCTGCCGGGCTGGGGGTCGGAGCCGATGTGCCCTTGGCTAAAGCTCTTGTCTTTGCCCAGGAGTAACGTCATAAATGCGTAACATTAATTCTTGGCCTTGCAGATAGCAGGTATAGGCTCTATAGATACACTTTTTTCTTGATACGGAAAGGAATCCCCGTGGCAGGCTTTACTACTCGCGCCATTCACGCCGTGCACTCCAACGAAGAGCAGGCTGTTGTGCCCCCGATCTACACCGCCTCTACCTTCGGCCAGCCCACTGACGGCACTGAAGGGCCCTTCGAATACCAGCGCGGCGGCAACCCCACCCGCGCCAAGGCAGAAACCACCCTGGCCGCCATTGAGGGCGCCGAACACGCCTTCCTCTACGGCTCGGGCATGGCCGCTACCGCCGCCGCCATGGGAATCCTAGAACATGGCCAGACCCTGCTGATGGGCATGCCCGTCTACGGCGGCAACTACCGCTTTGCCACCATCGAACTGCCCAAGCGCGGGGTAGAACACGAACTGGTCTACGACCTCACCACCCTCTCCGACGCCCACTTTGAGGGCAAGAAGGTGGGCATGGTCTTCCTTGAAACCCCCTCTAACCCCACCCTGCGCGTCACCGACATTAAGAAGGTGGCCGACCTAGCCCACCGCCACGGGGCCCTGCTGGTGGTTGATAACACCGTCATGACCCCCTACCTGCAAAAGCCCCTAGACTTGGGTGCAGACATTGTGGTTCAGTCAGCCACCAAGTACCTGGCCGGTCACGGTGACCTGCTCGCGGGCGTTGCCACCACCAATGATGCCGATCTGGCCGACAAGCTTTTCAAGGCCCAGTTGATCTCTGGCGGGGTGCTCTCACCCATCGACTCCTACCGCCTGCTGCAGAACGTCAAGACCCTGGCCCTGCGCATGGAGCGCCAGCAGGCCAACGCGGCAGCCATCATTGAAGCCGTCTCAGCCCACCCGGCCGTTGAGACCGTCTACTTTCCCGGCTCCTACAGCGCCGAAGAAGCTCAGATCCAGGCCGAGCAGGCCAGCGGCAAGGGCGCCCTCTTCTCCTTCACCATTAAGGAAGGGCACAACATTAAGGCCTTCCTTGACTCCCTGAAGGTCTTCACCTTCGCCGTCTCCCTTGGCGGCATTGAGTCCCTGGTCTGCCTGCCCACTACCATGACCCAGGGCGCCTACTCTGAAGAAGACCGGGAGGACTCCGGCCTGACCACCCGCCTGGTGCGCGTAGCCGTTGGCATTGAGGATGTCGATGACCTACGGGCCGACATCATGACCGCCCTGGATGCCGCCTAGGCCGCAGAAAACACTCAGCCAAAGAATTCACATTAAAGGAAGATTATTCATAAGGGGTTCGGCAGGCTCACGCTCGCTGCCGACCCTCTCGCCTGGTTCGCTTCGCTCACAAGGCGATTCACGCCAGCCCCGAGCCAGCAGCTTCGCTGTGAACCTGCTTCACCTACCCTTATGAATAAGCCTCAAGATTTCAGCTAAGACCCCTCTCTAGAGGTCTTACACAGACCAGCGAAAGGTAAACCCATGCAAAAAATCACCCGCCGTACCGCCCTCTCAGCAGCCGGCCTCTCCGCCCTCACCCTGGGCCTAGCCGCCTGTGGCTCCTCAAGCTCCTCAAACTCAGCAAGTGCAGCAGCAGATAAGCTCCAGGCCATCAAGGACGCCGGCAAGATCCGTATCGGCTTTGAAGGCACCTTCGCCCCCTGGAACTACCACAACGAAGCTGGCGAACTCGTTGGCATGGAAAAGGAAATTGGCGACCTGATCGCCGCCGACCTAGGCGTGAGCGCCGAATACACCGAAACCCCCTGGGACTCCCTGATCGCCGGTGTGGATGCAGACCGCTACGACATTGTGATCAACAACGTCTCACCCACCGAAGAGCGCAAGCTCAAGTACGACTTCTCTAACCCCTACGTCGCCTCAGAA
>JAXDRN010000120.1:0-2822 GCA_034090985.1 Rothia sp. (in: high G+C Gram-positive bacteria)
GGCCCGGCCAGCTTCAGTGAGGGTCACATAGGCTACCGCCTGGTGGCCGGTGAGCTCATCTTCTACCGGGCAGACGCCGGCCTCAGCCACAGCCTCATGGGTGACCAGGGCAGACTCAATTTCAATGGTCGAGAGGCGGTGTCCAGAAATATTAATGACATCATCAATCCTGCCCAGAATGTAGATATCCCCCTCCTGGTCAATCTTGGCCCCGTCACCGGCTAGGAACCAGCCCCGCTCACCAAAGTGCCGCCAGTAGGAATCGAGGTAGCGGGCAGGGTTGCCCCAGACAGTGCGGGCCATAGAGGGGCCAATCTTATCTACCACAATAAAGCCCTGAACCCCGGGGGCTACTGGCTCACCCTGCTCATCAACCACCTGAACTGACAGGCCGGGCAGGGGCCGGGTGGCACAGCCGGGCTTAGGGCTGGTGTGGGGGTCGGTCAGGGGGAAGGTTCCAGCGGGCGCAAACTGGGGGTCGTGGGGCCGGGGGGAGCAGACGGTTGAACCGGTCTCTGACTGCCACCAGGTATCAATGAAAGAGGCAGTCCCCCCGCCCACATGGGTTCGTAGCCAGCGCCAGGCCTCAGGGTTAATAGACTCACCGACTGAACCGAGCAGACGCACCGATGAAAGGTCGTGCTTCCCAGCTGGCGGCCCGTCAGGGAAGGCAGCCATGAGGGAACGAATCAGGGTAGGGGCCGTGTAGTAGTTAGTTACCCCGTAGCGTTCAATCACCTCAAAGTGCCGCTCAAAGCTGGGGGTATTAGGGGTGCCCTCATAGATGACCTCGGTAACACCGTTGAGTAGGGGCCCGTAGATTTCGTAGGTGTGGGCAGTAACCCAGGCCAGGTCGGCGGTGCACCAGTGGACGGTCTTTTCAACCTTGGCTGGGTCATTGACGGTTGCCAGCTCGTCCACGCGGCGCTGACCCTGTTCGTCCTCAACCTCAGGCAAGAGGTCAAAGAGCAGGGCGTGGGTGTAGGCCACCTGGGTCAGGTAGCCGGCAGAGGTGTGCACCAGGCCCTTAGGCTTACCGGTGGTGCCAGAGGTGTAGATGATAAAGAGGGGGGTTTCAGCATCAAAGAGCTGGTAGTCGTGGGTGCTGGGAAGGTCAGCAACCAGGTCCTGGTACCAGACGTCCCGGCCCTCAGTCCAGGGTAGGGCGGCCCGGGCTTCGGGGCTACCTGCGGTGCGATCGACCACAATGATGTGTTCAATCTTGTTATCCCCTGAGCAGGCCTCATCGGCGGTAGCCTTCACCGGCACTACGGTTCCCCGGCGGTTCTGCCCGTCGGTGGTAATGAGCACCTTAGCGCCGGTATCTTCTACCCGGAACTTCAGGGCCTCGGCTGAGAAACCACCAAAGACCAGGGAGTGGATGGCCCCAATCCGTGCGCAGGCCAGGGTGAAGATGATGGTTTCAGGAATCACCGGCAGGTAGATGACCACCCGGTCGCCTGGGCCCACGCCCAGCTTTTCTAGGCCGTGGGCTGCCTGGGCGACCCGGCGCTGAAGATCAGCGTAGGTAATGGTCTGACGGTCGCCAGGTTCCCCCTCAAAGTAGAGGGCTACCTTATCGCCCCGGCCAGCTTCAACATGGCGGTCTACGCAGTTGTAGGCCACGTTGAGTTTGCCGCCCTTAAACCAGGTGATTTCAGGGACCGTGAACTGTTCAAGGCCTTCTTCATCAACCCCTAGGCTTTGGGGTTTCTTGAAGCTGTGGGCCTTGGCCTGGTCAAAGGGCTCCCCCCAGCTGAGGCGGGCCTTGGCCTGGTCTGCCCAGAAGCGGATGCGGGCCTCATCAGAGATCAGGGCAGGGTTGGGGGTGGGCTGGTTGGGGTTGGTGTAGGTAAAGGGGGTGGATGTGCTCAAGGCTAACTCCCATCGGTTGCTGGCTGTAGCACCGGCGCTGAGGCTTCAACCCCTAATCCTTCGATGATGAGTCGAATGATATGAACTTGCCTTCCCATGACTTTTAGTCGACTACCCCTGCCCCTGTGGGGCGGGTGGCGGCTGGGGGAGGAGGTGCGGGTTTGGCTTCTGAGCGTGGTTGCTGCGATCGTCGTAGAGCCAGGTCTCTCGTATCGCTCGTGATGGACAAAATCTCTTTTAGGTTAAGGGCTTCTTCCTTCTTGTGCCAAACCCTGCCCATTCTTTGACCTGCATGACGGCCCGCGGCGGGCTCCACCGGCCCGCGTCCGCGACGGTCCGCCCCCGCGTCCGGGGCCCCTGGCCATCTAAGGCGAATGTAATCGAAACCTTCATCTGCACGTTCAAAGAACACGCAAATGAAGGTTTCGATTACATTCAAGGGGCAGACGCCAGGTTCGGCACTTCTAGATTCTCTAGAGTCAGAGTCCGGTGACAGAGGGGAACTAGTATGTGCCACCGAAGATAAGGCGATTCACCGCAGTGAAGTAGGCTGCATTGAGCTGCTCGGGGTTTTCCTGGCCGCGGTTAGCAATGACCTGCATTGCCAAATCTCGACGGTCTGCCCGCAATTCCTGTTTGGCTTGGGCCAGAGCCTGGTGTAGCTCATCGGCAGTCAGACTGGTGCAGTAGGCGGGTGAGCCCGGTTCCTGCCGCCAGCCTTCGCTGAGGGCGCCGGCGTCCACTGGGGTGAAACCGGTAGCTGTGACGAGCTCTGCAACGACCTGCTTGTGCTCCGGGTTGTCACCCACAATCGGCAGGGCCAGGGGGCCGCTAGGGTTCTGTAGCACTTCAGCTAGCACCGCATTCCAGGTTTTGATGATGGGGCGACCTAGTTGTTCGGCAACCCAGATAGCCTGGGTTTTGCCCTGGTTAAGTTCATCAATTTG
>JAXDRN010000121.1:0-5005 GCA_034090985.1 Rothia sp. (in: high G+C Gram-positive bacteria)
CCACCCTCGGCCACACCACCCACTTATTAATACGGGGGCCGGCCTCCCTCGTTGGGGATCGCCCCGGCCCCCTTTGATGTGCGTACGCTGCCTTTTAGAACATTCCCATAATGACGTCAAAGAAGCGGATAAAGATCATCCCAAAGAGGAGAATGAGGATCAGGGCGATGGAGAACCAGGCCCAGCTAGAGGCAGCCTGCCGAGCTCCTTGGGGTAGGGGGATGATACCGGCTTGAATGTTGCGGCTGCTGACCATAACCCAGATGATGGTTTGCATAATCCAGACCACCATGCAGAAGAGGCAGAGGGCGTTAATTTCAAAGGTGGTGTTGTACCAGAGCCAGAGAACAAAGGCCATAGCCAGGCTGTGGCCGACCTGCATCGAAACCCAGTACCAGCGGGAGAAGCTGGCCCTGGCCAGCAAGGCTGTTGAGATGGCTAGGACGATTGCGTACCCTGCAATCCCAATGAAGGGGTTGGGGAAGCCGAAGGCTTCAGCCTGCCAGGTGCGCATCACAGTGCCGCAGTTGAGCAGGGCGTTGAGGTCGCAGACTGACTTGTGGGCTGCGTCCATATAGATTTGCAGACGTTCGTAGACGAGCATGGCAGCGGCCCCAAAGGCGAGTAGGCCGGGGATGAGGGTGTACCAGCCAAGCTGGTAGTCCCTTTTGGCCTGTTCGAGCTGGTCAGCTGCTGGGGTGGTCTTTGGAGTAGACACTGGGTATCCTCTGTAGGGTTTCAATCTTTCCCCTACATACTACGCCCCTGCCCTTCTGCTCAAGGGCAGGGGGCAGCAGCTGGCCCTGATTCTATGGAAGTTCTCAGCCAAGGCTATCTAGCTTCTTCTGGGTCTATTTTCTTTTCTTCCTTCTGTCTGGTCTCCCTCCTTGGCTGAGTCTGTGAGAGAATAGGTGGGTAGTGCATCGTCCGCTTGCGATTGCCCTACCTAGTAGGCACCTTGCACATGGGTGTAGGTTGTTGCCACTGGCCCGGTCCTTCTAAGGCTTAAGGAATAAGTTCTAGCCTTGGTGCGTGAGTCTGATTGAGTATTTTTCTGGTGGCCGGGAATGAGGATTTCGAGAGACCCTGGGGCTAGCCCCCGGCGGGACGATCGAGGATGATTCAGACCTCTGAGGCGGCAGGGGCACAGTAGCAAGGAGAAGACCTGCCGATGAGCAGCGAACAGAAGCCGGCGCAGTCGAGCGCCGAAGAACAGGATTTTAGCTCCCAGCCCCTGGTGGCTGAAGAAAAACTGGTGGCTGAAGAAAACGCAGAGCCCCAGCCCTCAGCTGAGCTAGAGGTCCAAGACCTAGAAACCCCGGCTGACCAGGATCAGGCTGACCAGGATCAGGCTGAGCTCAGTGCTGACACTGAAGAAGTAGCCGCAGCCGATCAGGCTAGCGAGGCCCAGGAGGGCCAACAGGCTCAAGAAGGCCAGCCTGAAAGCCTAGCGGCTGATTCTGAGTCAGATCAGGGCACAGCTGACCTTGAGCAGGACACTGCCAGCCAGCAGGAACCTGCTGAGCCGGTTAAGACCCTCAAGGAAATTAAGGCTGAGGAACTGGCCCAGATTAATGCTGCTGCCAGCGCTCATTCCCTGCTCTTCTATTCACCTGACCTTGAGGCTATTAAGGCCCAGATGAAGGCTGAGGAAGAAGCCCGCCGGGCAGCTGAAGAAGCTGAGCGGCGCGAACGTCGCCTAGCTGACCTGGACCCTGAAATCACCTCTCACCGCCGGCGCCGCCGCCGCCGGGGCGACGCTGATCTTGAGTTTGAGGGTGGGGCTGAAGGCGATCCTGAGGACACCATTGTGAAGGTTCGGGCCCCCCGACTTTCTGATTCTCACGGAACTAACCGGGTGACCGGGGTGCGCGGTTCAACCCGCCTGGAGGCTAAGAAGATTCGCCGCCGGGAGACCCGGGCTACTGGCCGTCGCCGCCAGATCATCACTGAAGCTGAGTTCTTGGCCCGCCGGGAATCTGTAGATCGGCAGATGCTGGTTCGGCAGAAGGATGACCGAATTCAGATTGGTGTGCTAGAAGATGGGGTTCTAGCTGAGCACTTTGTTTCTAAGACCCAGCAGGACTCCCTGATTGGCAATGTCTACCTGGGGAAGGTTCAGAACGTCCTTCCCTCAATGGAAGCTGCCTTCGTTGATATTGGTCGGGGCCGCAATGCGGTTCTCTACGCCGGTGAAGTGAACTGGGATGTGACCGGTTTGGACGGGGCCCCGCGCAAGATTGAAAACGCCCTGAAGGCCGGCGACTCTGTTCTGGTTCAGGTGACTAAGGATCCTATCGGCCATAAGGGGGCCCGACTGACCAGCCAGGTTTCCCTGCCAGGCCGCTACCTGGTCTACGTGCCCGGCGGGTCGATGACCGGTATTTCCCGCAAGCTGCCTGATGTTGAGCGTCAGCGGCTGAAGAAGATCCTCAAAGATAAGCTGCCAGAAGATGCAGGTGTTATTGTTCGGACGGCCGCTGAAGGGGCCAGCGAGGAAGAGCTGACCAACGATGTAAACCGGCTGCGGGTTCAGTGGGAAGAGATCAAGGAAAAGAGCGAATCTAAGAAGGTCTTGGCCCCTGAACTGCTCTACCAGGAACCAGACCTGACCATTAAGACGGTTCGTGATGTTTTCAATGAGGACTTTACCTCTATGGTGGTTCAGGGCCAGGAGGCCTGGGACTCCATCGAAGCCTATGTGACCTATGTTGCCCCTGACCTGCATGACCGCCTTAAGCTCTGGCAGGAAGATGAGGACCTCTTTGACCACTTCAGGATCGAAGAGCAGCTAGCTAAGGCCCTCGACCGGAAGGTCTACCTGCCCTCTGGCGGTTCTCTGGTCATTGACCGGACTGAGGCCATGACGGTGGTGGATGTCAACACCGGTAAGTTCACCGGATCTGGGGGGAACCTGGAAGAGACGGTGACCAAGAATAACCTTGAAGCTGCTGAGGAGATTGTTCGCCAGCTGCGGCTTCGGGATATTGGCGGCATTGTGGTCATTGACTTTATTGACATGGTTCTGGAGTCTAACCGGGAGCTGGTTCTGCGCCGCCTCGTTGAGTGCCTGGGCCGGGATCGGACCAAGCACCAGGTAGCTGAGGTGACCTCTTTGGGTCTGGTCCAGATGACCCGTAAGCGGATGGGCACTGGCCTGCTTGAGGTCTTCTCTGAGCCCTGTGAAACCTGCGCCGGGCGGGGTCTGCTGGTTCACGATCAGCCCCTGAAGAGCCGCTTTACTGGGGCTAGTGACTTCATTCACCGGGCTGAGCGGGATGACCGTAAGCGCTACCGGCAGCAGAAGGTCCTTGAGTCCCGCTCCAACCTGACCCTAGACCAGGAGAAGGAGGAGCAGACTGAGGCTAGGAAGGCTGCCCTGGCCAATATTGTTGCTGCCAGCTCAGCTGCTGATTCTGCTGAGCAGGAGGGGGAGTCTAAGTCTGCCCGCAAGCGGCGGCGGCGCAAGCGTAACCGTCGGGCTGAGGCCGGTATGGACCTGGCCCAGGAGAACCTGCTGCAGCCAGCAGAGGGCCAGACCTCTGATGGGGGCGAGGTGCTGACCATTGGCCAGGAGGTCATTGAGCTACCGCGTTCAACGAGCCTGGACTCTGAAGAGGGACTGGGGGAGCAGGGATCCTTCACCCTAGAGTCCCTAGCTGCTGTCTTTGAGGCTGAATCAAGGAAGGTTGCCCCTTCTGCGAAGAAGGCCCAGCGTTCAGCTGACCAGTTCTCTGCTGATGAGCTGACCCTCAACTCCGATGCTGCAAGCGATATTGATCCTGAGCTAGATTCCCGCTTTACCCAGAACTCCTCCCGCCTTGAGGCTATCCGGGCCGGTGAGGCTCGGGCTAGGGCCTCTCAGCGAGCTGGCCGGGAATTTGCCCCGAGGGAAGGTGGGGACGCTCCAGCAGCTGACCGCCCTGCCCGCTCAAGTGGCCGGGGCCGTAAGGTTCAGGCTGACCAGGAGCAGCTAGCCCCTGCACGGACCCGCCGGCCCCGGCGGGCAAGCAGCTCGGAGCCTAAGTACCAGGCTCCCTTGCAGGTTGAGGCTGACCCTAACCTAACTGGCCTGGCCCGTCCTGGGACTAAGGCTGATCAGCTAGAGAAGCCCCAGAAGGCCGGTGCTGATCTGTCTGACCAGCAGGGTTTTGACCAGTTGGCTGCCGGTCAGCAAGCTGGCCGTAAGAAGCGCCGCTCCCGCCGGGCTGTGAGCCTGGGGGCTGGTTCTAGCCAGGTAGTCCGCCAGGAGCCTACTGCCGCTTCGGGTAGTTCTATTCGGGCTGCTGTGGAACAGGCTACCCAGGAGGCTGAGCCTGCTGGTCCCGGCCCGGTTATGCTCGGTGTTGGGGTAGCAGCTGCCGATATTAAGCGACTGGACAGCTAGCAGGGGATGAGTCCTTAGCCACAGGCTAGGGAACCTGCTTGCTTGAGCACCGGCTCACCACGTAGACTGGTGAGCCGGTGTTGTTTTCACAAGCAAGCGTTAGCGTGAAGGCAGCTAGGCATAGGCCATGAGGGCTGAAGGCCAAACCGCCTCAGAAGAAGAAATACGAAACTGCCTGGTCTTTTGACTAAGCGCACCGGGCCTCCACCTTGCTGTTGAGCCTGAGTTGTTGTCAGTAGGTCTTCTTTTGAACCATTAAAATGACGTCAAGAAGAAGTGAGTTCCCAAGTGGCATACGCAATTGTCCGCGCTGGCGGCCGCCAGGAGAAGGTCTCTGTTGGAGACCTGGTTACCCTTGACCGCGTCGCTGGCGAGCCCGGTAGCACCATTGAGCTGCCCGTGCTGATGCTAGTTGACGGCGATAAGGTTACCGTCGATGCACAGGCCCTGGCTTCAGCCAAGGTCACCGCTGAAAAGATTGAAGACCTACGCGGTCCTAAGATCGTTATTCAGAAGTACAAGAACAAGACCGGTTACAAGAAGCGTCAGGGTTTCCGCGCTGAACTGACCACCGTCAAGATCACCGCGATCCAGGCATAAGTTCAGCTTAGACTGGTT